>JBEKOX010000031.1:0-34825 GCA_049521335.1 Chitinispirillaceae bacterium | reverse complement strand
ACGCTTCACGATTCCGCCTTTTGGTTGAGCAGGGAATGTAAATCGTCTGCTAAAAAATCAACGCGTCCTGAAAATTAAGACTACTGCAAAAAAGAGGAGGCGGTTGCTCGCCCCTCTTCTCTTTCAACTTCAGTTCTCTGCAAGACTATCTGGTCAGCACGACCGCGACCCGCTTGTCGATCCCTGCCCCGGGCGCCTTAAACCGCACGATGTATCGTCCGGAAGCGAGATTGCAGTCTCGAAGCGCGACCGTGTAGAAGCCCGCTTCCTGCTTGCGGTTGACCGCCATGGCGGTACGCCCCAACATGTCGGAGAACGAGAGTTCCACTGCTGATGCCCTGGCAAGCGAGTACACTACCGCGCCGCTTCTAAACGTAAATGCGGTCGTACCGGGGAATGCTCTCCGCGTCGGTAGCACGGCGGACGAGGTATCGCTTGGCGTCGTGAAACTCCATACGCCGGACCACGAACCGGAGTCGTTTTGTGCATCGAGCTCGCGTACTTCCCAATAGTACGTCGTGTTGTTTGCACAGCTCACCACCGCCGAGGTCCCGCTCACGCTGGGGGTCCAGACCGGACTGAAAGTGCTGGAAGTCGAAACAAACACCTCATACGTTAACGGGACCGCGCTCATCGCGCTACTCCAGCTCAGAGTCACAGTTGTCAGTTGACTTGTCGCGCCGTTTGACGGCGCTGAAAGCGTCGGCGCTCCCAAACCATTGAGGGCCGTCGTGAAACTCCATACGCCGGACCACGAGCCGGGGTTGCCTTGCGCATCGAGCACGCGTACTTCCCAATAATACGTCGTGTTGTTTGCACCGCTTACCCCTGCCGAGGCCCCGCTTACGCTGGGAGTCCAGACCGGGCTGAAAGCGCTGGAAGTCGAAACAAACACCTCATACGTTGTCGGGACCGAGCTCGTCGCGCTACTCCAACTCAGGGTCACGGTCGCCGGCTGATTTGGCGCGCCGTCAGACGGCGCTGAAAGCGTCGGTACTCCCAGCATCTCGGAGGCCGTCGTGAAACTCCATACGCCGGACCACGAGCCGGGGTTGCCTTGCGCATCGAGCACGCGTACTTCCCAATAATACGTCGTGTTGTTTGCACCGCTCACCCCTGCCGAGGTCCCGTTCGCACTGGAAGTCCCGACTGGACTGAAAGCGGTGGAAGTCGAAACAAACACCTCATACGTTGTCGGGACCGAGCTCGTGGCGCTGCTCCAGCTTAGGATCACGGTCGTCGGCTGATTTGCCGCGCCGTCAGACGGCGCTGAAAGCGTCGGCACTCCCAGCGCCTCGGGGGCCGTCGTAAAGCTCCATACGCCGGACCATGAGCCGGGGTTGCCTTGTGCATCAAGCACGCGCACTTCCCAATAATACGTCGTATTGTTTGCGCCGCTTGCCACGGCCGAGGTCCCGCTCACACTGGACGTCCCGACGGAGTCGAAGGCGGCGGAGGTCGAGATAAATACTTCATACGTTGTCGGGACCGAGCTCGCCGCGCTGCTCCAGCTCAGGGTCACGGTCGTCGGCTGATTTGCCGCGCCGTCAGACGGCGCTGAAAGCGTCGGCACTCCCAGCACCTCGGGGGCCGTCGTGAAGCTCCATACGCCGGACCACGAGCCAAGGTTGCTTTGTGCATCAAATACGCGCACTTCCCAGTAATACGTCGTATTGCTTACGCAGCTCGGCGCCGCCGAGGTCCCGCTCACGCTGGAAGTCCAGACGTCGCTGAAGGTAGCGGACGTCGAGACAAATACCTCATACGTTGTCGGGACCGAGCTCGTGGCGCTGCTCCAGCTCAGGGTCACGGTTATCGGCAGATTCGTCGCGCCGTTTGACGGCGCGGAAAGTTTCGGCACGCCCAATACTTCCGCGAACGCGCTGAAAGCAAACGCCGAAAGGACAAAGAAAGCCCCGCACCATCGATACCGGTTGTGCCTGTGCATTTCCCCACTCCTCTTAGTTACTACCTTATAGATTAATAGCGTTTTCTAAACGGAAAGGAATGCATGCTTCCTCCCATTAAAAATATTAACCGGGCAGAAAGCGCTTCCGGAGCGAAGCGAAAATCCCCGCCTCGCCATACCGTATCGCCTGTCCTGTCACTTCCCGAGACTTTTATATGGGGTCCATGCGGACAGGGTGATCGCCGGTAGTCCCCGGTAAAGCCGACCGGCTGAAGGATTTTTCAAAAGCAGGCTAAGGGGGCATAGGTAAAAGAAATATGCAATTGCTTTGACAATGGTATTGTACTCATGATATTTTATCTCCTATCGACATCCAGCGGCAATCGGCATAATGAATCGCCGCGTGCAAATTAAACGTTTTAAACGAAGGGGAAACGTATGCGTAAAATGGTCATGCTTTCCTGTATATTCGCGGTGAGTGCAGCACTGATGCTGTGGACGTGCAGCAAAAAGAGCAATCCGGTCAATGGCGTGAGCAGCGGAAGCGTGCCATGGGCCTATACGACGTCGCACGATACGATTTTTCTGGCCGACCCGGGGACCACCTTCTCATGGTGCGACAGCACCGTTCTCGATACTTCGATCCAGGCCCCAACCATTGACACCATGGTATACGCGCTCTCCGGTAATGGCGATACGATGTGGGTCGTGCAGAATACCGGGACTCAGGTTTGTACCCGCGTCGGAGCCGGCAACGGAATTCAGGGCGCGTGGAGCACCGTGTTCGACAGCGTGATGAACGGGACGATACAAGTCAGCGCCACCACGATTACGTTAACATCCGTCTGTAATGCGCAAATGTTTATGGCAGAGGATGCCTCTTATATTACGGATTCTCTTTTTAATATTACGACTACGGAAGTCTCCTGCAACCAGGTAACCTTGACTGGCAATATAAGCAAGGAGGTAGTGACCATCTCCCTGAACCAACCGGTACTCGACTTCGACTATCTGGGAGAGTTCAATACAACCTTTTCGAGCAACAACTCCAGTCATGCGGCATTTACCATATATGCGGACCCCGCGACGTGCCCCAACGATCCGCAGCTCTGGTTTGAAGATTTCTTAATTGAAAATTCCTCTATCGTCGCCAAAAGAGCTGAACTATCCTCCTCCGCTGCATCGACGGTATGGCAGAAGATGCGGCTTGGGAGGAAAATGAAGGCTTTTTAACGAACGCGGTCGGTCGGATCGCTCAAAGAGCGCCGCAGACAACGAAAGCCATAGTAGTCACGCCTGAAGCGCGGGGAGGTGTAGCTGAATCGGTGCGCTGAACGCAGGTAGTCGGCGACGTCGTACCATGAGCCGCCATGCATAGCAAAAACCTTGATTTTAATGGATCCAATTCTCCATTCTTATTACTCCTTGGCTATTAAATAAAAATATATGTTTTGAAAAATCAAAGCATTACATTTTATGCCCGGCCTCCTGCTTACTATGGAACGACTTATGTATCGTGGCATATAAATAAATCATTAATCTCGCAATGCCAACATTTTTTTATTTGAAAAAAATGCGCTGCAATGTATATATAATGACATTTGGAGGGGGCGGCCGCCGCGGGTACTGCTTGCGGAGGCGAGATAGAGCCAAAGAATTATTTTGCTTAAATAGTCTTAGTTAATGCTTCAGCCCGCCCTCTAAAAACCAAAATGCACGTCCTTAATTACTAATTACCCGATTCCGGGTAATAGAAAGGTGATGCGTATGAACAGGTCAGCTTTGTCAGTAATCATCATGAGTCTCATGATGGGTCTTGGCGTTGCGATAGTCGCACCGGGTGGTGCGCAGACGGTCACTTCCTTTACCCAGGAATCCAATGGCGCCCTTTGTCAGTTGTCGAACGGTACGCAGCTGATGCTGGAAGTGTGCGCGGGAAACATAATCCGCGTCGTCTATACGGAGGCGTCGACAATACCCGCGCCGCAGGGACTGGTCGTCACGCAGACCTCGTTCACGCCCGGAACATTCACCGCGGCCGATAACGGGACCGCGATCGTGGTGACCACGCCAAAGGTCATAGCGATGGTAACCAAGTCGAACTCCGCCGTATCATTCGAGACCGCGGCCGGGGCCGCGGTCTGCTCCGAAATCGCCGGAGGAAGGACCCTTATCCCGGTCACCAGGAGCGGACAGACCGGCGACTCAGGAGCGCTGGCATTTAATTCTCCCTCCGGCGAGGGGGTCTACGGGCTGGGAAACCTTTCCGAGTCCTCCGGCGGCTGGACCGACAACACCGACTGGTGGTGCAATACTCTTCTTAATCCCGATCGAACCGGCCAGATAAATAACCGCCCCTGGACTTTCGACATGCATCAGGCCAACTGGTTCGACGTCATCCCGTTTTTCATGACCACCAGCGGTTACGGCGTTCTGATGAATCTCTGCTGCCATATGACAAAAACGTCGCCGCTGAACTTTACCGCCAGTTTTCTGCTCAATAACGCCTGGGATTACTTCTTCATCTACGGGCCGCAATTCGATACCATTATCGCGGACTATCGCAACATAGTCGGCGAAGCCCCCATGCCTCCCAAATGGGCATTCGGTTTCTGGCAATGCAAGAACCGGTATGAGAGTTCGGCCGACATCCTGACCGCGGTTTCAACCTATCGTTCGGATAGCATTCCTCTCGACTGTATCGTTCAGGACTGGGACTGGTGGACCGTGTATGGTTCATTTACGTGGAGCAGTCCCTACACTTCCCCGCCTCCAGCGACGTGGATTTCGACCATTCATGGCGATAACTGCCATTTTGCCCTTTCAACGTGGCCTTCATTTGTTTCGGGCTCGCCGGATTATACCGCCATGTCAAATCATTTTATTACCACATCGTGCAACAGCTCAAGCGCCGGCAACTTCATGGACATTTTTGACACGACGGCGCAAAGGTTGTTCTGGAGTTTTCTGGACACTGCAGCCTACGGCCATGGCGTGGATGCCTATTGGTGTGACGCCCCCGAGCCCGAATGCGATTATTTGAGCAACCAGACCACCAGCACGGGAGCGATCGAAACGTATTCGAACGTCTATTCGCTTTTTGAGTCGAGGGACATCTACGAAGGTCAGCGCGCCGTGTCCTCGGCCAAGCGGGTGGCCAACCTTACTCGTTGCTTCTATGCAGGCCAGTGGCGGTATGGAACATATTACTGGAACGGCGATCTCAGCGGCAGCGACATGGGGAATGTCGCGACGACGGTGAGCGGCGGGATCAATCAGTCCATGGCCGGCAACCCGTACTGGTGCTCCGATATCGGGGGATTCCAGAATGATCCCACGGATGAGATACTGACGCGGTGGTTCGAGGCCGGGACCTTCTTCCCTCTTTTCCGCGTTCACGGCTCCCGCAACACGGAAATTTACGACATGGATGCGTCCGTGGAGCCGATCGCCATCGCATTTGACCATTTGCGGTACCGCCTCATGCCGTACATCTACTCGCTCGCCTGGAAAGTGACGAGTCAAGGGTACGCCATGACGCGCGCGCTGTGGTTCGACTTCGCCGGCGACCAGAACGTTATCAATATCGCCGACCAGTACATGTTCGGCCCGGCGCTGCTTGTCAACCCGGTTCATACCGTCGGCGCTACCACCCGCAGCGTCTATCTGCCTGCGGGAACGTGGTACAATTTCTGGACGGGCGCGTCCAGTACGGGGGGCACAACCGTTACGGCGTCGGCGCCCCTTTCGCTCATACCGATTTACGCCAGGGCGGGCGCGATCCTCCCCATGGGACCGAAGATCCAATATACCTCCCAGAGCGTCAATCCGATCGAGCTGCGGGTGTATCCGGGGGCCGACGGCAATTTTACCCTCTACGAGGATGAGGGGGACAACTACGACTACGAGACCGGGAGTTATGCAACCATACCTATTTCCTATAGTAACGCCACCGGCAAGGTGACGATCGGCGCCCGAAGCGGGAGTTTTACCGGAATGCTTACGAACCGCACTTTCAATATCGTGCTCGTGTCCAGCGGACACGGCATAGCGGACACGGTAACCCCCAATCCGGACTGCGTGATAAACTATACCGGAGCCGCGGTCACCGGCTGCCCGGTCGGCGCCGTGCTGTGCCCGGAGTGCTCGGCGCGGAAAATCGTGGGACCAGAGCCGTTTACCGTGAAAACATGCCAGGAAATGGTCGTTTTCCCGGCTGCATATTCAGGCCTGACGAAAGCAGTCGCCGTGTATGATATTTCCGGACGGCTTCTGCAAAAATCGATCTTTAATAAGCAGGTCATCTCTCTGAAGAAAGATTTAGGCCTTTCGATCGGAACCGTCTATATCGTTAAAGTCAAAGTTGCGCTTTAGGATTTTGACTCGGAGACCGTCCGTATAGTATCGTCAGGGGAGCTTGCTCCAGGTTTGGACAATACAAACCGCGAGGAGCAGGCTCCCACTGACGTAACGCCCGCCGCCAGATATCCTGCCAATTGGTACTGAGAAGCAAGAGCAAAATTTATTGTCGTACAGGCCGAGGTTGCGGCATGCCCATGCGCTGCGCCTGCCTACGGTGCATTTCGGGGGATTCTTTTGCCAGAAGGAAAAGCAGGCCGCTTGCCGCGATCATGACCGCGAGCCCGACAAGCGATGGAATATAGGAATTGTGGAACGCGCTTTTGAGACTGTCCATCAGGACAATCAACAGGCCTGATGCCTGGACGACGAGCGCGAAAATGCCGTTGCTGGTTCCTTCGGGGGCCGGATGGGTTATTTCGGCGCCATATTGGTAAGCCACGGGCGTCACGCCGGTGACGCAGAAACCCAAGAGAATAAAACTGGCGATCTCGAAACCGAACCCTTTCCCCATTGCAAGGCACAGGGTCGCGGGGACGGCGCCGAAGATACCCAGAAGGATGATCGTTTTTCTTTGGCGAACCGCATCGGAGAGCACGGGTAAAACGATGCTGCCGATGATTCCCGCCGCCAGCAGGACCACCGTCAAGGCGACTCCCTGTTCCGTCGTCAATCCCTTCTCCCTGCCGAACCCGTCGATCAGGGTGAACACCGCGTTGACGATCCCGCTGCCGATGAAAAGGGCGAACGACAGCAGATACACTTCCCGCTGTTTGAGCATCTTTTTTAATCCATCGAGGACCAGCGCGCGTACCTCATCCGCCGGAGGGCCGGGCGGGGTCGGCGGTTTGGACCGGGCGAAGATCAGAAAAAGGGCAACGGCGATGAGCGTCGCCACGCCGTAAATCATCTGCATGCCCTTGAATTGGAAAGCGTGTAGCAACCCGGGCCCCAGCGCTTCACCAAGGCCTATCCCGAGAAACACCGCAAGAAAAATGACCCCGGTGATCGTGGCTCGTTGTTTCTGCTGAAACCATAACGCCGCGAGCTTGGTAAAGGCATTGAGCAGGAACGGCTGGCCGACGGCGATGCCGATCGAGCCGATAAGCGCAATGGAGTAAGTAAAAGGAAAAAGCGCGCGGAGAAGACCGAAAATCGCCATAAGTATGGCGCCGAAGCCGACCGCTTTTTTAAACCCGAAATGATCGATGGCCCAGGCCGCGGGAAGCGCAATTGGCAGGTAGATAAGCATGAAAAGATTCGCCAGCAGATCGATCTCTTCCCTTTTGACGCCATACGAAACGGCGGCCGATGAAGCGACCGGGGCGTAGCAGATCCATAATACCTGGACCATGATATTGATAAGCATGAAAACGGCAAGGACGACCCACCGGTAGGGGTAGATTTTGAAATTTTGTTCCTGCACGGTATTTCTCCGATTTTGTTGGAAGTTGAACCGGTAAAAAATAAACAAAATACGCGGGCCCGGCAAGAATTAAAAAGATGGAATCAGCGGAGGAATTGAATTCTTAACTAATTTTTTACGCGTAATACCTTATTGTCGATCATGGCCGGATACGACTCTTTCCTTCTTCATTCTTCCTCATTTGCGCCTTCACCAATTTTTTTATGAGCGCCACGGGAAGCTTTTTGTCCAGAGGCAGGCGGACGGTGGCGTTGGTGGTTTCATAATCCTCCAGTTCGCTTTTGTATTCAGATACGACTGGAGTTGGTAGGTAAAGTCCAATGTGCGCTTTCGCACGACTAAAGTAAACAAGGCGTCCTTTATAGTCATAGTAGGGCATTCCGTAACTTATCCGCTCTACCGCGGTCGGCGCAGCGCTCTTGATTATCGCCCTAAGTTCTTTCAGCCTGCCTTGCACTTCCTTTGGCGCCGATGCTATGTAAGCATCTACGCTTTTTGCTTTAAGCATGTTGTCATAGTCCCCTTGGGAGGAGTTGTTCTGAATAGTAAATCAATGGTCTGAACAAAAAAGCCCCGATCTCTTAAACTTTCAAAGAGTTCGAGGCTTTTTAAGTGGTGAGCCAGGAAGGATTCGGACCTTCGACTCTCGCCTTAAAAGAGCGATACTCTACCGCTGAGTTACTGGCCCATCAATTTACCGTGTACGGCTTCATTGCAAAAAGGTCCTTAAAAATAATAATAACGAGGTCCCTGGGGCAATATTTTCGGCATAAAATATATGCTCCCAAATGTGAATTCCGCGGCTATCCCGAGCGTTTCACCATCATCTGCCGGATAAGTCCGATATTAGGGGCCACGTAGTCGGCAATCGAGATCAACGTGAAAATCGCCGGGATAAGCATCACCCAGAAGGCGGGGTGGAACCCCCAGATCTTTTCCGGCATCCCGCCTATATGGTAGCGCTGGAGTGCCACGACTGCCAGCACCCCGAAGATGCCGACGCCCTGAAGCACCGCCTTGGTCTTACCGGACGCGCGCGCCGCCAGAACAAGCCCGCTCGAGGCGCAAATGATGCGCAGGAACTGGATAAGCGCATCACGGTAGAAAAACACCAGGTAGAGCCACCACGGGATGATGCCCGCTACCATGAAGGAGAGGAAAATGGTCTGCCGCGAGAGGCTGTCGGCCACCGGGTCGAACACCTTGCCGAAATCCGTAACCTCGTTCCGGGCCCGCGCCATGCGACCGTCGACCATGTCGCTGACTTCGACAAGCATTGCCAGGCAAGCGCAGATGCATATCCAGGCAGACGAATGGGCCGTGGAATAACCCGTTATAAAAAAAAAGGCAAATATCGGGGCAATAATGAGGCGTAACGCCGTTATCATCGTGGCAATGTTCATCACGCTGCTCCGATTTCGCAAAAATCCGTTTCCGGCCGGATTCTCAAAACTAAAATATGCTCCTTTGAAAGACGGCATTTTTCGGCGTTGATTCATTTTTGGAAGAAACGCGCCGCCGTCCTCTCTCCGGAAAGTTCTGCATCATGCTGTTTCATTATATTTTTTACTAAGGAGACAGGACATGCGCTTTCTCATAAAACTTCTTATACTTCCTTTCCGGATCCTTACCGGCACGGCGGGATTTGTCCTGCGCGTCGTAGGCTTGCTTTTCGGTTTCACCTACCGGGCGCTCGGTTATTTCTCCGGACGCACCGTAGTGGCCGTCATGAGCGTCCTCATCGGGCTTTTCCTCGGCCGGAAGCATTTATGCGAGATATTCTTTTCTGGAAAGAGACGATAATCGCCGATCATTCAGGAATGTCGGGCGCTCGCGGGAAACTGTTGAGGCCCGCAGGTATGCAGCGCGGATAAGTTCTACGTCATGATCGGGGTTTTTCGGCTCCGTCGCTTTTCCGGCGTCAAGCCGGCGATCCGCGCGATAACCCAGGCAAGGCCATAGACAACGCCAAGCAGCACGACGTCCGCCGGACCGACGGGAAAGTCCCATGTGTAGGCGATCCAGAAGCCGACCAGCGACAAACTGCCGCCAATAAGAGAGGCGAACAGAAGAAATTGCCGCATGGTGCGCGCAAAGAGATGCGCGGTTAACGCCGGTATCAATAAGAAGCCGAAGGCGATAAGCGGTCCCACGCTCAACACCGCCAGGGACACGGTGAGACCGAGCAGCAGGTACAGAAAAATATCCCAGAATATGACGTTTTTACGCAACGTAACCGCCAACACGCGATCGAACGACACGAGCAACAACTCCTTATGAAAAAGCGCGAGCGCTCCGAGCACCAGCGCCAGCATGATTGCCGTCAGCGTAAGGTCAAAGTTAGAGATGGTGATGACCTCGCCCTTCAGCAGGTCAAGCCAGCCCAGCTCCGCATACCGGTTCTTTGAAAGGATCAGAATGCTGAGCGCCGCCGCAACGACATAGGCCGTGCCGAGCCGGCCTTCGGGTTGCCCGCGGCCCCTCCGTTCCAGGAACGCAAGCACCAGAATAGCGACAAGCGTAAAGGCTATCGAACCGATAAAAGCCATCGTATGTTCGCTTTGCGAACTGTGAGCGGCATGTCTCAATCCAAGCCAGAGCGGCGCCGACAGGGCCACGGCAACGCCCGTCGATGAAATCTGCGGCAACGCGACCCCCATGAACACCAGCCGCCGCAATACGAGGAAAACCCCGACAAGCGGGCAGGCAAACCCTACCAGAATGCTCGTATAAACGGAATTCCGCAGCAAAAAATCCGGAGATAAAATCTGCAGCAGCGTTTCCATGTCTACCGTACCTCCATTTCAAAAATTGACATCAGGCGTTCAGGCGTGAGCATTTCGGCTACCGGCCCGTGCAGCGCCCTGCCTTGATGCAACCAGATGACGTGCTGGGCATGCTTGCGGACAATCGGCAGATCGTGCGTCACCAGGAGAATCGTGATCTCCTTTTCCCGATGGATCCTTGAGATGAATTCCAGCACGGCGCGCGTCGCCGCGGCATCCACGCCCGCGGTCGGTTCATCAAGCACCAGAATTTCCGGCCGCGTAACGAGGGCGCGGGCAATGAGTACGCGCTGCTTCTGCCCTCCCGAGAGTTCGGCGAACCGCGCCTGCGCGAAGCTGTGCGCTCCGGCCGCTTCGAGGCACTCATGCGTAAAGGCCCGCTCGCTGGCGGGCACGAACCGGCCGGGCTTGACACGCCCGTACGCGCCCATGAGCGCGACATCAAACCCGGTAAAGGGATAGAGCGGATCCAGGTTGGTAGTTTGCGGCACATAGCCGAATATGAGGGATGCCCCGGAATCGCCCGCCAGAATGACGCGCCCCGCGACGGGCGGAATCAGGCCGAGGATGGTCTTGAGCATGGTTGATTTACCGGAACCATTGGACCCGAGCACGGCGGTAAAACTCCCCCGGGCGATTGCCAGGGAGATGTCGCTCAGCAACGGCTCGCCATGGTAGCCGATGCTCAGATTCTCAAAGGTGATTATGGCGCTGTCCATTTTTTAAACAATCCTTTGAAGAGCCGGCCCGCAAACCCGATCCGGGACCGGCCCCGCCCGGTTTACGCGGTCTATTTCCCCGTTGCCGCCGATTTTATGGCGCCGATGATGTAATCCATCATCGCGATATAGGTGTCGGTGTTAGGAACGCCTCCCGGCATGATCGGCAGGGTGACGAACGCGGCGCCGGTTTTCTCCGCGATCAGCCGGGGAACTTTTTCCGGAAATTGCGGTTCACGTACGACAAGCGGCACGTGGTCGGCCTTCATCATCCTGATCAATTCCTCTATATGCCGGGGTGTCGGATCGATGCCCGGCCGCAGCTCGATAGTGCCGACATACCGCAGGCCGAAACGATCGGCAAAATAGGGCCAGTGCTCGTGGTACGATACGAACTGCAGGCCCTTAAGCGGTTTCATCATCTCCTGCCATCCGGCGATTTTAGCATCGAGCGCGGCGAGGTAGGCATCGCGGTTGCGCGTGAAGTCGCCCTCATCCGTGGGATCGAATGCAACGAGCGCCTCGCAGATTTCCTTGACAGCCGTCTTTGCCAGAACAGGATCGAGCATATAATGCGGATTGCCATAGGGATGCACATCGCCTGCGGAGTGATCGGTGCTCAAGGGAACGTCCCTCGGTGTGATGTCTCTTGAACAATCAACATACCCCTGGTGTCCCGGCTGGATTCGCGGATTTTTACTCGCCTCGAGGAGCGCCGGCAGGAAAGCGTGCTCGCAATCGAAACCGACGAGGATGACCAGGTCCGCCCGGTTAAGCAGCGGCACGAAACTCGGCTTCATGGGCACGCCGTGGGTGTCCTCGACGCCGGTGGCGAGGCTATGCACCTCCACATGGTCCTTTCCGACCTCACGCGCAAAGTCCGCCAGGTCGGTGAGCGTTGTCACGATACGAATCTTTGCCGCCTGGGCGGGCGCCGTCCAAGCCCACAGGGCAACGAGCGCCATGACGGCGAATCTGAGCCGCAATAACTTCATTTTCATGATACTCCTTCCTTTTCTATAAGTTAACGCTGTTGCCAGCCGTGGGAGTGCGCGCCGATAATCCAGGCCAACTGCAGGTAGATTGCATCGTTATTTGCCAGCCCCCGAACTTGATTATCGGTGTTCTCGGTATGGGTGTATTCCAGCCGCAGCTGGTTCCAATGGCTGAGCGCCCAGGTAATATACGGTGAATATTGGGTGGTGTGGTAGGTCGAATTCTGATTGTTCTCGACCCAGTTTACCAGAAATCCCGCCGACCATATCCGGCTGAACTTCCATGTCAAATAAGAATAAAGGCCCCACGCCCCGACCGTCGTATCGACCGGAGGGTTCGTTACGGCGGGAGTGATGCCGGTATAACGATTATCGCTGAAAAGCACCTCATTGCCCCACGTCAGGCTCTGGAACTGATTATTGCGCAAGGGCGCCCATTTGAGTGAAAAATCCGCCCCGGCCAGGCGCCGTTCCGTCATGGTGACGGCGCTGCCGCTGTCCGGCTGGGTAGCCTGCTGACCGCCGCTGGGGTTAATGAGACCCGATATGCCCATTTCGGCCTGCCAGTCCGGCGTCAAGTCGAGGTAGGACGACAACCGGCTCCAGTAGTTCAATGCATTGAAATGCCGGAAGCCGGGATTGCTCGGTATGATGTCGCCGCCGAACCGGTCGCCCGCGCCAGCCGTCAGGCTCAGGTATTGCGGAAGCGGCACCAGCCAGTTGACCTGAAAGCCGTCGCTCTGGGACTCTCCGCCGATGTACTGATCGAGCGCGAGCGGCCGATTAACAACCGGAAGCTCGTGGTCGTGAATGTACGCCAGCCTGCCGAATTCACCGAAAAATCGTCCCGCCTTGAGTTCGAGATTCCATGGAAGCGAGGTGGTCTGCAACGCGGCCTCCTCGATGCCCCAGGTGGCATCGCCGGTAATCGGGTCCGCCGAGGCGTTGGCCACGGCATAGCCTTTTGCAAAAGGATCGATCGCCGACGCGACATTGAGTTCCACCGATCGCACATCCACGTCGATGCCGCCCGGACGGCCGACGCCGTTTTCGCTCATGCCTTGTGTGTTATAGGAAGTGATCTCCTCGCCAACGAGGCCGATTGCGGGATTGAATTCGCTCGGCATCGTCTTCTTCTGCGCCTCGGAAACCGAGTTGACCTGATCGCTCAAATCCTGCATCCGCTCCTGCAAGCCCTTGATCGTCGTATCCGCCGCAGGGGTGGTTTCCAATACTTGCATCTGCTGTTGCAGCAGCGCGATTTGATGTCTGAGCGAATCCAGGGGCGTCACGGTTTTCTGGGCAAATATCCCGGGCGCCGTTGCCATGGTCAGGCACCACCAGGCTATTAAAAACGCTTTATATTTTTTCATTATCGCTC
Source organism: Chitinispirillaceae bacterium (assembly GCA_049521335.1). Classification (GTDB taxonomy): domain Bacteria; phylum Fibrobacterota; class Chitinivibrionia; order Chitinivibrionales; family Chitinispirillaceae; genus BOG-1184. The sequence continues at coordinate 21,250 of JBEKOX010000031.1, read as the reverse complement.
CGTTTTTCAGAAAGTTGGCTTCTGCCCGCGTGCGACTTTCGGTACCGGGCAAAGGGGTTCGCTGAATAATGTCAATGAAACGAGTCCATCGAAACTTTATACAACGGAAACAGCCGGAGGAAGCCTCTCCGCATTTTCAGCGTAAGGAAAATTTCCGGCGCGGTCATTCAGTTTGGTAAATTCAAGCGAAACTGATCAAGAAGCGGAGATCAAAACAGGAGGCGCACGGCTATGATAGCAGTCGATGTGCCGGGAAGGATTTTGCCTGACAAGAGTAACAAATATCTCCGTCCAGGCTGAAACGAAGATCGCGAAAAAGAAGATGCCGGTGACGACAAGGGGCAGAACCTGGGCTATGCAAAGGCTGCAATCGTCATGCTCCCGCCCATCATCATGATGATGGAGGGGAAGCACGGCGCCCAGATAGAAACAAAGGAATAGCGCGCACAGAGACGAGAGGGAACGGATCGTCTTCTTAACCGTACCGTGTCGTGGGAAGCGAAGCATAGATGATATAAATACCTTAATTGGTATACGGAATTCTATTACGGGTTCACTGAAAGGGATATTGCTGGATAGTTGGGGAGTGATACAGACTTCACCACTTCATGGGGAACTCATGGGAAGGAAGAAATTTTCACTCTAAAGGTGCATCCCCAAAATGGCCGTTTCAGCGTGGATTGAAACCGGGCGTTGAGATTGTGCGGCTCGCGGATTGGGCGGATTCGAGGGCGAGGAGATTGGAGGTTCGGTTCGATTAATCTTGTCAATCAATCTGCTGGCGAACCATGCAAAGGCAAATATCCAAATTGCTCATCACAAGGCGTTTTAATATCAACATATTCGAATGATAGCGTGATATTTTTCTTTAATGCATCATACAATTTCCTGCCTTCGGAATCCGAGGTGACGAAGCCATCGATTTCATTTTCAATGTCCGCTTGTGCAAGGAGTTTAATATCATTTATGACAACGGCGCGCTCGGTACCTGTAGGTGTTCCCTTACTAGCTTTCAACATAGCCATAAGTTGACCAGAGCGAACAGCATGGTTGAAATTGAATGGGAGGACTTGCATATTTCGAAGCGGAAGTTGATCGTACTGTCCTTTAACGCAGTATTCAGCAATTGAAATCGTTGAACATTTAAGGATAGTGTGTTCTTTAAGAAAATATTGAAAATATTCTTTTGCGTTACCATGTAAAGAATTGTTGCTATTCAAAAGCCGAATAAGAAAACTTGTGTCAAGCAATACGCAGTTAATATGCGGCTCCTCTCAGTTCGTGCAACCATTCATCAACATCGCCGATATCCGCCCAGCTGCTTTTTGCCTTTTCGATCAAGGAATTTAAGTACGGTTCATCAAAATCAGGAGCGTAGTCGATGAACTCAACGAATTTCAGGGAACTGGAATCAATTTCGCCAGTTGCAAGATTCTGACGGCCAGCAGCTCTCACTCCTAATGGTTTGTAGAGCGGATTGTGATCGTACTGTGCAAGTGTTTCCCTTGGGGTATTAATCCGAAAGGTTCCGAGACCGGTTACACTGACGTGCACATTTGGATTTGTTTTCCCACCCATGTTAGTAATGTCACCATAGAAGTAAAATTCCCCTGACACCCATTCATTTTCGGGAAGCGTATAGTTTGTTGAAGGATCGACAACGAGGTGGGCAGTATTGGGCTCAGAGGTTGAAATTTCAAAACTGTAATTCTGTTTTCGGGCGGTTTCCTGAAGCTCCGAGAAAGCTTTGGCTGTCGGATATTCGAGAAAATCAATCACCTTTTTTTCCCGTACCTGACCTAAAATGGCAGTGAAACCAATAACGGCCTGCATGGTAGTTTTAAAGATATGTCTTACGGAACCCTCTTTGATTTCGTAGGCAACGATTGGTCTGTTTTTCCTCTCCATTGCCGGAAAAAGAAGCTGTTCCGCTCGATCCAGCAAGCTGCGTAATTCGGAAATATCATACGTCTCCGGAGAAAGCGGCAACTGCCCCTTTATCCCCGTAATGCGTATTTCTATGAAGCCCCTGTTTTCCATGGTTTCTAAAATAAATATAACTAAGGTTTGATTTCACTATATATTACGAATAGCCTGCCTTAAATTTTCTTACCAATTCAATATCTCATAAATACGATTAACTTTAAAGTCTTTTTTCCTGAATCCGACCGCTAGATGCACCTATTCGGGCATTTCTATCGGTGCTGATCACTAACTTTGCCGCAATCTCATAATCGTTGCCTCGCCGGCGATCGGCACACGGCTCACGCCGGCGCAGGGCTCTTCATAGATCGACCTTCCCATTTTACCCAAAGGACGCATTATTATAGTTTCGGTTGCAGCAGCCGGTGTGCGTTGGCACCGTATTCCTGCGCAGTCGCCTGCCTGCAAGCAATTAGGCAGGCCATATCTGGACATAAAAACTGTCCTGAAGAGACTATTTGAAAAGGTGGATCGTCCCGCGACATTATCGTTCTCGTGACCCAAACCTTCTCTTGTGTAAATATTTTTGCGCCGATAGCGCAAAAAACGGCGCAAAAAAAGCGCAATTTTGGCCTTTAGTGCGTTTTACGCGGCTATTTTTGCGCAGCAGCGCAAAAAATGGAGTAAATCAGCGCAATTTTCATCGGGGAGACATCTGACATTTAAATGCCATTTAAACAGCCTTTAAATGTTTATTAAAACGCGCTTAAACGTGAAACCGCGCGGAAACGCCTATTTCGGTAAAAGTATTACGGTAAGGTTGCCTTTTGATAATTTCAAGCGGAAGACGCGCCGGGAGAGCCGGGAAATTTCTGCCTGTTTTGCCTCGGGGAAGATGAAAGAAGTAATTTAAAAAGCGCCGTAAGAATGTCGCCGCCTATGAAAAAAAAACCGGGTTCCGCGCCCCTTCCCTCTCCCGTTCCACCCGCTCCCGCCAGAGACGCGGGACCCGTCGGCGTCGCCCTCCTGATAATCGCTGTCGTCACCATCGCCGTTTACGCGACATCGGTACGCAATGAATTGACGAATTGGGACGATGACCGGTACGTGCTCCAGAACCCCCTGCTCGGCGACCTCTCCGCAACCACGCTGTCAAAAACCTTTTCGACATATTTCCAGGGAAACTATCACCCGCTCACCCTTTTGTCATTGGACATCGACTATGCGCTGTCCGGCAGAAATCCGCTCGCGTACCATATAGTAAACCTGCTGCTCCACCTCGGCAATACGCTCCTGGTTTTCTTGCTTCTTCTTATCCTCACCCGTGAGCGCCGCATTGCCTTTGTCGCCGCGCTCCTTTTCGGCGTTCATACCCTGCATGTTGAATCCGTGGCCTGGGCAAGCGAACGGAAAGACCTCCTGTATGCCGCCTTTTTTCTCGGCGGCCTTATATGCTATAGTAACTACTGTTTACGCAATCGCGGCGCGCTCTATGGGCTGTCGATCATGCTTTTTTTCCTGTCGCTCCTGTCTAAAGGCCAGGCGGCGGCAATGCCGCTCTCGGTCATGGCGATCGACTGGCTGTTGCGGAAAAAACCATTTTCGAGAAAATCCCTCCTCGAAAAGATCCCATTCTTCGCACTGGCTCTCGTATTCGGCATCGTGGCCATTTTCGCACAGCGCACCGGCGGCGCCATCAAGGAGGTCGCATGGATCTATCGCATCCCGGTGGCATGCTACGGTTACGCGGCCTATATTCTCAAATTGTTTCTCCCGATCCGCCTCGCGGCAATGTATCCCTACCCCTTTGCGGCGACCGGCGCGATTCCCCTTTCCTGGTTCCTCTCCTCCCTCGGACTTCTCGCGTGCGTCGGAATCCTGTTGGTCCGAAGCATCAGAAAAGGCGACAAACTGACCGCCTTCGGAATCATTTTTTTTACCGTCACCATCGCTTTTACGCTCCAGCTTCTGCCGGTCGGCAGGGCAATCATGGCCGATCGCTATACCTATATTCCCTCGGTGGGATTCTGCCTTGTCATGGCCGCAAGCTACCGCCTGGTGGCGGCCCGCTCCGCCCTGAAAAAAACGTGGTTCGTCTGCGTGGGCGCGTATATCGCCCTGCTTTCGATGCTCACATGGCAACGTGTCGGCGTATGGCACGACAGCTTTACTCTCTGGACCGACTGCATCGCCAAGGAGCCCGCCGCATTCGAAGCGTATGCCAATCGCGCGCTCGCGCGGATGAACGTGTACCACGACGATGAAGGCGCCATCCGGGATTGCTCGATATCCCTCCAATTTGTCACGAAGAACGCCCCCGCCCTTACCTGCCGCGGCGTTGCTTTCTATGATGAATCGCAGCGCGAAGGCAATCCGGCGGTAAAGCGGCAGCTGCTGAACGCGGCGGTTTCGGATCTGCGCGCCTCAATGAATATCGTGCCCGACCAGCCCAACGAGAGAGTCTGCCTTGGAAACTGCGACCTGGATCTTGGAAATCTTCAGGATGCCCTGGCGGACTTCAAAGCGCTGCTCGCGCTTCATCCTGATAATTCCATGGCGCTTTGCAAAATCGGTTTCTGTTTTTTTCGCCTGAACCAGCCGGACAGCGTCATTTATTACTGTTCAAAGGCTGCGGCGATCGATCCCCATTCCGCTCTCGCCTTGGGGAACCTCGGGCTCGCCTATCAGCAGAAGGCTGACTATGTCCGGGCGGCGGATTTCTATGAAAAAGCGCTCACGATCGATCCTAAAATCGACCCGGCATACCTGAGCAACTTTGTCGGGATCTGCCTCTATCTGCATGATCCGGAGCGAGCGAACCGAATTCGATCGTCCGGACGATAGCGGGACCTTCATGACATCACGCCATGCTCATCAATGATTCGGGCGAGTTCTCTTTCTGTGGAGCCACGCAGCGGTGCAGCGGTAACTTCCCCAGACCGTCGCTGCGCACGCAACCCCAAACACGGCTCCGCCAGCCACGTCGAGCGGGAAATGGGCGCCCACATAGACGCGGGAGAAACCGATAAGGCCTGCAAAAGTAAAAAACCAGACGCCGAACCTCGGGTAGAAAAAAGTCAGCAACATGGCCTGGCCGAACATGTTCATGGCGTGGTTGGACGGGAAGGAGAACGAACTCTTGAAGCCGAGGAGAAAACGGCCGCCTTCGATAAAGGCATGCGGATTGCACGGCCGAAGGCGATGAACCATCGGCTTGATGAGATCGGTCGCGAGCTGATCGGTGAGAGTCACGGTCACGAGAGCAAGGCCAAGCACCAGAAGACCGTTTTTCTTTTCAAAGATTAAATAAATGATGGCGGCGGCGATGCCCGGAACGATCCAGAATCTGCCGTTGGTTATGGTGACGAACAGGGCATCCAGAACCGGATTCGACAGTCCACGATTAATAAAGAGGAAGAGCGAGGCATCCCAGGAGAGAAGCGAGTGGAGCATCATCGGCAGCCATGTCAGGGTGATGAAGAATCACGGCTTGCACCGGAAGCCGGTGCGATGTCGTGTACCCCGTCGGCATAGCGGAATTGGAAGGCGCCGGCTTGTCTGGCAACATCCGGGTTTTTCGGCGTTTCAGCGGATTTTGATGAATCATGTTTTTGTACGAATCGCAGGGTTGCGGTATCGGAGGAACAGGCCGAATCGCGGCGATGAAGAGCCGCCTGCACGGGCTGACGCTTGGGTCGAAACGCGAAGATAAGCCTCGCGTTGATGGAGCCGAGTTTGATTTTTGATTTGATCTTTATCGGCATCTTGATCGCATCGTCCGTCAACCAGATCTCAAACCCGTTTTTCTTGTTGAACGTGCCTTTATCATCCGAAATCCTCGGCAGGATATCGAGGCAGGCTATTGCCTTGCCGTTTATGTCCATGGTATCGCGGCCCTTGCAGAAAAAATTGATGGTTCGCAGCTTCTTGTCCACGCAGATCGGCAGCGAAAAGGTATCACCCGGTCCAAAGGTCCGGCTTCGCAGGTAGTAAAATATCGAAAGGTAATCGTTGGTAAACTTCGACGAACTCATTGCCGGTAATTTGCTGTCGTTGATATGTGCGGAATCGCGGAGATGGTCGAAGAGAATCCAGTTGTCGGCTTTATAGCGCTTTCCTTCGCGGAGGTGCTCCTCGAAGAAAAGCGGGTAGAGTCCATCGGCATCCACGGTTGAGACCACGTTATCCCGCATCCGGTAGAAGGTGCTGACGATTCCTCTCGAAAGAGCTTTACCGTTCAGCCGGATAGTGCGGGTTGCATCATCAGGCTCGGCCGTTAAAACGACATACCCGGCCCTGAAGGGACCCCAGCCGATATCGTAAACAAGAACTTCCCCGCGCGCAAAACTCTGTTCCGGGACACTCCTCAGCGGCGAGGCGGGGAAGACCACATTAAAGGCGCCTTTAACGGAATCAATAAAGGTTTTATTGAATTTCAGCGTGTCGACGAACCGGGCAGCCTCCTGCCAATTGACATTATTATCCGCCTCGTCGTCATTGAACGTCCCGGCACGGGCAGCGGCAAAATTCAACAGCAGCAGGGCAAAGAGCGCGTAATGGTATCTCTTTTTATCCATAAAAAAACATCTCGTTTGAATGACGATTACCGTTGAATCCGATGGTCCCGTGCAAACGCTTCAAAGCTTCGATCATACGTTTTTTCCCCGGAAGCGGTAAAATAGCAGCCGGGAAGTTCGCGGGCGTCCCGATGGTACACAATGCATTCACAGCATTTGCCATGACGGGAACACGGATAGGTGCATGAACATTCCACGAGTTTTTTCTGATGTGCGCACCCGACCATCGTTTGCCCCCCTACTTTCTGATCCACGCATTCCTTATTCTATATTACATTACCATCCGCCTTTGCCATTATTGTAACCAGTTCGTTAAAACCAACCGTCGGCTTCCAACCAAGAACTTTTTTCGCCTTGGACGGATTGCCCTGCAAAAGGTCGACTTCGGTGGGCCGAAAATATTTCGGATCGATCCGCACGCGAACTTTTCCGGTTTTCGAATCAATCCCTTCTTCCTGAATGCCGTTCCCCTGCCACTCAATCGGCATGTCGAAGACATCGAAGGTTTTTTCGATGAACTCCCGGACCGAATGAGTCTCGCCGGATGCAATCACGTAATCGTCCGGCGAATCCTGCTGCAGCATGAGCCACATGGCGCGTACATAATCCGGCGCATAGCCCCAATCCCGCCTGGCATTGAGGTTGCCTATATACAGGCACTCTTTGCGACCCGCTTTGATGGCTGCGGCGGTAATGGTGATCTTGCGGGTAACGAAGTTTTCTCCGCGCCGCGGAGATTCATGATTGAATAGAATGCCGTTCGAGGCGTGAAGGCCATACGCTTCACGGTAGTTGACCACGATCCAGTACGCATAGAGCTTTGCCACGCCGTAAGGTGATCGAGGGTAGAAGGGGGTCTTTTCCGACTGCGGCACCTCCTGCGCCTTGCCATAGAGTTCTGAGGTTGAGGCTTGATAAAACCGACACTTGATGCCGGTCTCCCTTATTGCATCGATGAGACGCAGCGTCCCGACCGCGTCCACATCGGCGGTATACTCCGGGACATCGAAGGAGACCTTCACATGCGACTGCGCGGCCAGATTGTAGATCTCATCAGGTTGCACGCGTTCGAGCATGCGGTTCAGGTTGCTGGAATCGGTCAGATCGCCATAGTGAAGGAAAAAGCTCAATTGCTTGCCATAAGGGTCTTTGTAGATGTGTTCAATCCGCTCGCGGTTGAATGAACTCGCCCGCCGGATCATGCCGTGAACCTCATAATTTTTTTCCACGAGCAGTTCGGCCAGGTAGGAGCCATCTTGTCCTGCGACACCGGTAATGAGCGCTTTTTTCTTCACGGATCCCTCCATGCAATCCTTTGCCCTGCCCTTCGATTTAGAGTAAATTTTTGAAGGGGGGAGCTGCAATTTATTTTAGAAAATACTTCAGGCCGGGTCGATCCCAGCGTTGCTATCAAGGATGCATATCGCCTGGAACGTTGGATAAAAGTGATGGGGAGCTGTATTTTTTTGCCATGCAGAATGCACTGAAGAAACACCTTCGTTTCATCATGCTCATCAAGGTTCGCGAACAACCGCTCGTCTGCGCACTTCTTATGGGTATGGGTATAGTTGTTTTCCTGGGAACCGCCGGCGCGTGGTACGTCTTCCGCCTCTCACAGAATCTGCCCACTCTTTCCCAACTACAGAATATCCAGCAGCCCCTTGCCTCAAAGGTGCTCGATAAAGATGGTCGGATCGTCCATGAGTTCGGTATCGAGCGGCGAAGCTTCGTTCCTCTTGACAAGATCCCGATAAGCCTTCAGAACGCCGTGGTCGCCATAGAAGATCGCAAATTTTACAGGCACTGGGGCATAGATATCCGAAGGCTTCTCCAGGCGGCGGTTATTGATGTCGTCAGACACGGATACGAGCAGGGCGCATCGACCCTTACCCAACAGTTGGCGCGAAACCTGTATCTTACCGCCAAACCCTCAATGGAACGCAAGATCAGGGAGGCGCTTACCGCTATCCAGCTCGAATCGTGTTACACCAAAAAAGAGATTCTCGAACTTTACCTCAATCAAGTGTGTTTCGGCGGCGGCGCCTGGGGAGTCGAAGCGGCAAGCGAGCAGTATTTCAGCAAGCATATAACCGATCTTGATCTTAATGAGTGCGCCACGCTCGCTGGCATTATCCAGACCCCCGAACGGTATCGGCCCGATAAAAAAGAAAACCTGCACCGGTGTACCATCCGGCGTAATGCCGTACTCCGCGCAATGGCGGAAATCAATGCCATCGATAAAAACCTCTGTTCTTCAACGATGGCAATGCCCATAGTCACCCGGCTTTCGGCAGAATTCAGCAATACCAGTGGCTATTTTCTTGAGATGGTGCGAAAGCATATCTCGGATAAATTCGGCGACGATGTGCTCTATAATGGCGGACTTACCATTTATACCACTCTGGATCTCTTAGGTCAGGAGGCTGCCGAAAAAGCCGCTGCCGATGAAATCTCCTCTCTCCAGGCCCGGCTGAACGGCATGTTTGTGGATTCCACCGGCACCGCACGCAAGCATAAGATCCCCCGCAAAACTTTCCTGGCCAATTTTGACTCCCTTTACGCCCGATTCAGCAATGAGTACCAGGATCTGGGCGATTCCCTCAAGCTGCGTAAAGCCCAGATTGCGGTAGTAGCGCTCGATGCGACGACCGGCGGCATCCGGACGCTTATCGGCGGCAGGAATTTTGAAGAGAGCAAATTCAACCGCGCGACCATGGCGCTGCGGCAACCCGGCTCCGCCTTCAAGCCGTTTGTCTATACGGCCGCCATGGAACACGGTTTCTCTCCGGCGAGCGTCGTGCTCGATCAGCCAGTCACGCTGCAAACGCCGGAAGGTGAATGGCGGCCGGAAAACTATGATCATGCCTTCCACGGCCCCACCACCATCCGCCGGGCCTTAGCGCTGTCTGTCAACATGGTCGCGATCCAGGTCATTATGAAAATCGGACCGCAAATGGTCGTGAATTATGCACGCAAGATGGGGTTCAGCCATACTCTTCAGGCGATCCCTTCACTTGCCGTAGGAGCATGCGAGGTCACGCCCATGGAGATGGCATGCGCCTACCAGATCTTCGCAAACCGGGGCATCGCGGTCAAGCCGTGGTTTATCGAAAAGATAGTGGACAAATCGGGCAGGGTTCTCGAACAGCACACGCCCGAGGCGCACGAAGTGCTTTCGCCGCAGACCGCTTTTCTCATGGCCTCTCTTCTCAAGACCGTTGTCTGCTGCGGCACGGCATCCGAAGTTCCGGCCATGGGATTCACCCGTCCGGCGGGGGGAAAGACCGGCACGACGAACGACTATTCCGATGCATGGTTTGTCGGCTTCACGCCGCAGACAGTTTGCTGCGTATGGACCGGCGTTGACGAGCGGCGATCGCTCGGGCCCGGCGTCACCGGCGCAATGGCCGCGGTTCCGGTGTGGGTGCCCACCATGATCGTCCTCCATCGCCACTTGCCCGAGATGGACTTCGACATGCCGGAAGGCATCAAGATGGAAAAGCTCTGTGATGAATCGCACCTCATCGCCACCAACGCCTGTCCTAACGTTAAAACCGACTACTTTCTGAGCGACGCGGTCGTCGATACCTGCACTCTGCACGGTACGGGCCGCGCCGCCAGAGTTGAAAAAAAAGATATCTTCGGCACAACGGCCATTGATGTAAAACAAAAAGCAAAGAAGAAAACCCAGCTGTTTTAACCGAACCTTTTGCGAAACGGGTACATTTTTTACCGAAGGGGGGTTGCTATGATGGCTCTACAAAGAAGTACGATGCTTGCGGTCTTATTGACGTCGACGGGATTTGCCGGCATAGGGTCCCAGCAAGAAGCCCGTTGCATCGGATTCTTCCCGATCGCTTTCCGGCCGATCCCGGTCACGCTCGACAGCCTGAAGCAGGCCAGCGTCCGGGCAGAAGCCCGGATAGCAGCGGGCCGGAAGCCGTCGCTCGTGAGGGTAGGCGCATTAGTCAATAACTCGTTCTCGGCCACCGACCTGAAGAGCTATGGATGGCGCCTCATCTCCCGGATAGGCAACGTGGTGACCCTCGAAGGGAGTCGTGAGTCCGCACCCTATCTCGGCGCGCTCACGGGAATCCGGTATGTCAAAATGCCGTCGCGCGTCTATCCCGTCATGGACTCGGCGCGAAGAGACTCCTACGTCAACCAGCTCCAAAAAACCGTGCCCGGCTGGACCGGACCCCGGTTAACCGGCAAGCATGTGCTCTACGGTCTCATCGACACCGATTTCGACACCCATCACAAGGCCTTCCAGGATTCGAACGGCATCACGCGGTTCGTTGCTGTCTGGGACCAGAACGATTCCACAAGGAAATACCCCGACCGATTCGGCTACGGTTCCATTGCCAATCACCGTCAACTTTTAACCGACTCTCTCTTCAGCCTTCACCAGGGTTTCCACGGCACCTGCATGGCGAGCTACGCAGCCGGATCGCAGTGGAGCTGCCCCTTCTATGGCGTTGCGCCGGATGTATCGATTGCCGGCGTGGCAATGGACACCTCGGACCAGGGTATCATCGACGGCCTCTCCTGGCTGTTTTCGCTGGCCGATTCGCTTAATCTCCCCTGCGTGGTGAGCATGAGTCTCGGCTCGCCCGAGGGACCGCACGACGGCACCTCACTTGTCGATCAGGTCATCGATTCCGTTTCCCAGAAACCGGGTCATATTGTTGTCGGGGCAGTGGGCAACGAAGGCGCCAACCTGCACGCGCATGTACCGCTCCAGCCGGGATCGGGGCAGTCAATTGGAACCTGGTTGTCACAGTTATATGCGGATAACGTCTACTTATACGGCATTGAAATGTGGGGCGAGGCGGGCGATACCTTCACCGTTAAGTTTAACATTCTGGACACCGCCGCCAACGTCTATTACAAATCGATTGATAGTCTCTCCACTTCGAAAGGAAAAGCCGGACAGCAGCTTAATTATGAACCGATTTTGATTACTTTCGTTGACAGCACGACCAAGAAACGCGATACGGTCGTCTTCCCCGAGTTGCTGACGGAGGATGCCAGCTCACTCAACGGCAAGCCCCACTTGCAGGCATATATGTATACAAGTAATCCCAAGCTCCACTTCGGCGTATCGGTCACCGTAGCCGGGAAGAGCGGCGGCACAGTGCAGGCGTGGAGCCTTTACCAGAATGCGTTCCAGAGCTACCAGGTTGCCGGCTTCATCGATGGCGATACTACGATGTCGGTCACTGAACTCGGCGGTACAGCAAAAGACAATATCACGGTCGGTGCATACTATGACAATTTGGTCATACAGCTCTATAATTCGACGTGGTTTGGCATCAACACCGGACTCTATGATTTCGCGCCATATTCCGGCCGCGGTCCGACAGCCGACGGCCGCATAAAGCCCGATATCACGGCGCCGGGGTCGCAGGTGATCGGCGCCATGGCCAGGGATATAGATACCACGAATTTCAATATCGCCTACTGGCCCGATTATCCCTTTGACACACTCGACTCGCGTTATGCGGCAGCCGGCGGCACCTCATGCACGGCACCGATTGTCGCAGGCATTGTGGCGGATATGCTGCAAGCCGACTCGGTGGTCACCTACAGTCAGGCACGCGAGCTCCTGCAGGAAACCGCAACGACCGATACCGCCACTGGCATAATCACGGCGTCGACGTATAACAACCTATGGGGAGCGGGCAAGGCAAATGCCCTCGGAGCGCTGGGAAAACTTCTCGGCATCAGCGCAACCCTCCCGACTGCACGCGGCGATATCCGGTCTTCTCTGGGGCTGAAAAAACTGCCGGGCAACCGGCTGCTCTTTACCGGGGTTCTCCGCTCTCCAACCGAGCGCCTTATCTTCGAATACTTCTCGGTCAATGGCCGCCTGAGCCGGAAACTCCTTCTTGCCAAAGGAGTAACGGTCGATTCGTATAACTCACTGCCTTGCGGGATCTACCTTGCACGCGTGCGGGACGGAAGCCAGGTCCTCTCTGAAACGACTGTTTCGATGGTGAATAAAGAGTAACTCAGCCGACCGTCCGGCGAAGTCCGGGGAGCGCGGCGAGCGCCGCGGTTGCAAGACCCGAGAGCAGGAATGCGCTGCCTGCCGTGAGCGGAATGGCAAGGATCGGGTGCATCGTGGTCGCGGTTATTCCCCACGATTCCATCAGTTTGAGAATCGCGGGATGGACCAGATAGATGCCGAAGGTCAGGTTCGCGGCGCGTGAGGTCCACCGCTCTCCGAGAATCGGTTCCGTAAATCGTCGCGCAAGCGCGAACAGGGCAAGCGACATGGGCACAACCGTGATGCTGGTAAAGCTGTAAAAATAGAAGTGAATTTCATCCTGTTCACCCGCAAGAAGGTACGAACCGAGGACCGACGCAAAGCCGGCAGCGCCGACAATGGTCCAAAGAAACCATCTCCGCCTGCCTGGCGCCATTGCCGCAATCAGGTACCCGGCGATGCAGTAAGGCATGAAACTAAAGAAACTGCCGATGAAAATCGAATAATGACCCCCATGCGGGCCGCCAAACGACCAGACCGCGCTCGATACGATCGCAATTGCAAACCAAACAGCGCACAGGAGACGAAGATCTGCGGATGGAGCCGCCTTCACGCAGAAACGCACAAGGGGCATAAAGAGATAGAGGCCGACCAGCATATACAGATACCACATATGGTAGTAGGGATTCCCGGCCACGATATCGGCGACAAGTCTGGCCGACTCGTTCCGAAGCGCGCCGGAATCGTGCAGGAAAGGCAGTAGCCGGATAAGGGAGTAAATGGCCGTCCAGAAAAAGAGCGGGGTGATAATACGACCGAACCGCTTGCGGTAGAATATGGCAACGTTTTCGCTCTTCTGCGGGTTCAGCAGAAGCACCCCGCTGATCATGAGAAAAAACGGCACGCTCCAGCGAGAAAAAGCATTATAAAGGTTTCCGGCTAGGAGATATGAAGCATGCGGTCCAGCGTAGTGATAGACGATGCTGCCGGCGGTATGAAGGAAGACTACCGCAAAGCAGGAAACGATGCGGGCGTTGTCAAGCCAGTGCAGCGTTAATCGGGGTTGCGAATCAGTCATGAGCCGATGGATCCGTTCGAAAAGCCGTTTCGAGCCGAAACGGCCTGTTAAAAAAATACATGCGGTCATCGCGGCGGCAGGAGCAGGTTATTTGGGAAAAATCGTATATTTTGTTTTTTGCCTCATCATCGAAATAAGAGGGCATTTTAATTTCCAACTTTTCAGGAGGATCAATGGCGAGTATTAAAGGAACACGAACGGAAAAAAATCTTCTCGCGGCATTTGCCGGAGAATCCCAGGCGCGAAACCGCTACTCCTATGCCGCAAGTGCAGCCAGAAAAGAAGGGTACGAACAGGTTGCGGCGATTTTTCTCGAAACCGCCGAGCAGGAGAAGCAGCACGCCAAGCGATTCTTCCGTTTTCTCGAAGGCGGAATGGTAGAGATCAGCGCCGCCTATCCGGCAGGAACGATCGCGTCAACGGTCGAAAACCTTCGCGCGGCCGCGGCCGGTGAGCATGAAGAACATACGGAGCTCTATCCGAAATTCGCGCGGATTGCCAAAGAGGAGGGCTTTCCGCAGGCGGCATCGCAGTTCACGTTGACCGCAAAGGCCGAGGCCCACCATGAAGAGCGGTACCGCATGCTTCTGGCGAATCTCGAAACAGGCTCGGTTTTCCGCAAATCATCGAACACCAAATGGATTTGCCGCGAGTGCGGCTACGTTCATGAAGGTCCCGAGGCGCCGGGGAAATGTCCTTGCTGCGATCATCCGCAGGCATTCTATCAGGTTCTGGTTGATTCGTACTAGGTATCGTTGAGTTGCCGGCCATTGACACGAAGGAGATGTTGCGTTCTGTCTCGGCGGCGTCAATTATTCTTTTTACCATCAGCGCAGCGCGCCATATGAAAAAACTCCCCGCTTTTATAGCCGGATTTCTGCTTGCCAGCGTTATTTTTCTTCTGGCGCTCCTCAGCCAGATCCGACTCCGGCATGAGGCCGAAACCAATGCCCGTCTTGCCTTTGCCGGGCAAATGGTCCGGATTGCAATAGAGCAAAAAGAGCGTGATATCGCCGAGCGACTCGCTGCCTTTGCGGAAGCGACGAAATCCGACCAGATGTTCTCCCTGCGCCTTTTTGCCGAAAATAACCCGACCGCTCCGGAAGTGAACGCCCGTGCATCAAAATTCCTCGGACCGATGGGATTTTCCTTTCTCGACATCACCGACTCGGCCGGCACCATCCTGTCATCGGGCCGCTTTCCCGCAAGCGCCGGCAACTCGATAGCAAAAAAGATGACGCAACTCTCCGGCGAACCCCGATTTATGGAGGACAATCTGATGGGTGTCGCTGTGCCGACCCTGCAGGCAGAAGCCTCATTCAAGGTAGCCGATTGTATTACTTTCCATGCTCTGGGCGGGATCATTATCGACAGCGCACTGCTCTCGAGGCTTTCGCCCTGCGAGGGGGTAACGGTTTTCCTGCGCTACGATACGACCATTATGGGCTTGCCGAATGTGCAGAAAATATCCGACGTCAGAAATCGCCGCATCATGATCAACGATAAGGAGTACCCGGCCGTGCAAATGCCCTTTTCGACCGTTGATGGAAAGGCCGAGCCAATCCTCATCGTGGTGCTGATGAAGGAGAGCCGGAGATAAAATTGTCGAGCGGGCCTTTTGAGTTTATTTCCTCGACCGAAACAACGAAACGGATCATGCGCACGGTTATCACTGAACTCTTTTGCAGTGGAATATCTCTTCACCGCCGATGACTCCATATTTGACCTGCTCAACCGCACTAAGTTGTTCAAAATAATCGACCTCGGTTACTTCAAATCCGGCGTATTCGAACCTTTGGGCAGCGTCGTTACCATATACACGGACATGGTCCGCCTGCCCGAAAAGCTTCAAACGATCCGCGTCGGACGTAGCCAGTGGATCTTCAAGGGTGATTCTGCGGGAATGATCTATCGGCACGCCGATTATCGCCCAGGCCCCGGGTTTCAGAATCCTCCGCATTTCTCGTAAAGCCTGCAGGTCATCGGAAACATGTTCGAGAACATGCACGCAGAGAAGGCAATCAAAGCTTTCCGACTCCAAGTGGAGATCCGTAATGTCCATCCGGTAGTCAGCGAGATTATTACTCCTGTCGACACTGACGTACTCTAAGCGCGGCATATTCTTCAGTATGCGCAGAAAGCAGAATTCGGGTGCAATGTGCAGGAATCGTCTCGGGCCGGCCCGGAAGTCGGTTTCCCGTTGCAGGTAGAGCCAAAGCAACCGGTGTCGTTCGAGTGAAGAGCAGCGCGGGCATGCGGCATTGGGCCGTTTGACGGTTCCCGCGGAAAGAAACCGCTTGAATCTTCCTCCGCAGAGGGGACATTCGTACCGGCTGCCGGTTAAAAGAGTGGCGCGAAGGGCATAGTAAGCGGAGCGCGTGAAAAAAAGAGTTTTGGATTTTATGTACATAACGATGATCGCGGATGATAGGGGATGGGTAGAATTTGCTCAAGTCAATTGAATTGCCGTTTCCTACACTGAAATTCCTCCAAAAGGTTGTATATTTCAGAGATATTATTCGATCATAGACCGAAGAAAGCATAGGCCGACAAGGACTTCATGTCAATTCGCATCATCGTGCTGGTGCTTTATTTTTTTTCAGGTTTCAGCGCGCTTGTCTACGAAATTACGTGGGCGCGCATGCTCGGCCTCATCATCGGCACGACCGTTGCCTCCTGGGGAACGGTACTTGCCGTCTATATGGGTGGCATGGCGCTCGGCGCCGCGATCGGTGGAAGGATTGTTGACCGGATATCGCGCCCCTTCCACCTTTTTGCGCTGTGCGAAGCAGGCATCGGGCTTTTCGGGGTCGCTTCGCCTGCATTACTGCACCTTTCCCAGAGAGTAGTTGTCGCTGTTCTGCCTTTCTTTACAGCAGCGCCATCGGCTCCAATCGTAACCCGCGTGATCGTCGCCGGCGGCTTGCTTGCCATCCCGACCATGCTGATGGGCTGCACTCTTCCCGCAGTAAGCCGTACACTTTTTTCAAAAAAACGTCCGTTCAGCGATGACCTCGGTAAAATATACTCTGCTAATACGTTTGGCGCGGTTGCCGGCTCCCTTGCAACCGGCTTTGTGCTGCTCCCCGTACTCGGCATGTCTTCATCGCTTTTCCTGGCCGCCGGAATAAACTTTGCCGTCGCCGTTGCAGCACTTTTTTTCGCTCCTCGCCGTCGCGACAGCGGCCCGGACAGGGTCTCTTTTATAGGAACCGTGAAAATACCCGCATCCTATGTACTACCGGCATGGCTTTTCCCTTCGGTACTTGCATGTTCCGGATTCTGCGCAATGGCGTACGAAATTTTGTGGAGCCGGGGGTTGGTCTTCTTTCTAAGCAGTACTACCTACGCCTTTACAACGGTGCTCAGCGTGGTTCTCGCGGGGTTGGCTTTCGGAGGAATAATCGCGACCATAATTGCGAAAAAGGCTAATAACTTTAAGGTTAATAATTCCGTTGCCTGGATTGCCGCGTTACAGCTGGGCATTGGTCTTTTCGGATTTGCTTCGCCGTGGGTTTTACAGCATATCGATCAGGTCATCCATTTCGCAGAAAGTCACGTGGTCCAGTCGTGGCGATTGTGGCTGACGATACGGTACCTCGTCTGTTTCACCATAATTTTCCCTCCGGCTCTCTGCATGGGCGCGACATTTCCTTTTGCCATCGGAGTCTCGATCAAATCGTTCCCTTTCGCCGGCCGGACGGTCGGCTATCTGTCGTCGTTAAATACCATCGGCGGAATTGGAGGCGCGCTGACGGCGGCATTTCTGCTCATTCCGGTCGCGGGAATTCAGCGGTCATTCATAATAATTGCTGTTCTCAACGGTGCGGCAGGATTGGTGGCTTTACGCGCAGGGATTCGCTGTTCACTAAGGATCATAACCGCCGGCATCACCGCAACGGCGGCGCTGCTCGTTCTTTCCCTCGTTTTTGTCGGCAGAAATCCGATGATCTTTTACAGCAGCGTGGTACGTCGTGCGGAAATCCCCGTTTCAGTGGTGTCGTGCAAGGAGGACGAAACCGCAAGCGTGGCGGTTCTGAAAACCGAACGCGGCAGCATCCTCAATATCGACGGGTTCAACGCTGCAGGAACCTACCGTTACGAATACATGCATCTGCTGGCACATCTGCCGGCAATGCTTTCACCGGCGCCGGATACGGTACTCGTTATCTGCCTCGGCACCGGCACTACCTGTGGAACCGTGAGTCTCTACCCTGTCGTCAAAAGGGTGGATTGCGTGGAAATCTCACCGGCGGTCATCGCATCGGTGCGCGCCTTCTCCGATGTTAACTATAACGTTACGGATAATCCGAAAGTCCACCTCATGTGCGGCGACGGCAGGAACCATCTCCTCACCACGCGGCGTCGCTACGATGTTATTACGCTCGAACCCATGCATCCTTATCTGGCCTCGGCGACCAATCTCTATTCCAGCGATTTTTACCGGTTGTGCCGGCAACGGCTTTCCGAGCACGGCGTCATGGCGCAGTGGGCGCCGATGCATATATTGTCATCGCGCGAATACCGCATGCTTATCGCTGCTTTTGCATCGGTGTTCACGCATACGTCGCTCTGGTTTCTGGGCACCGAAGGGGTGCTCATCGGCACCATGGATTCCCTGCGGATCGATGTCACCGCACTTAAGCTGAGAATGGCGTCGGATGCCGTCAGGAGCGATCTCGCGAGGATATCGCTGGATAGTCCCGAGCGGTTATTGTCCTGCTTTCTTATGGACGAGCAGCGAGTCAAGGAGTATGTGAAGGATGTTCCCGTCATCAGCGATGATAAGCCCCGCATCGAATTCTCGGCGCCGCATAATTTGGTCATCCCTGTACAGCGGATGTGGCTCGATAATATGAACGAACTGCTGAAGCGCCGTGTTTCGGTCCTGCCTCGCCTTATCAAAGTCGACAGCAGCATGGCGGCGGGGATAAACCGTTGCGCAGAAGCTTCATCAATGATCATGAAAGCGGAAATTTTGAATGCGCGGCAGCAGTTTCTTCATGCGGTGATCGCCGCAGATTCCGCTCTGATGCTCATGCCGGATGACACCACGGCAACAATGATCAGACAGGAGGCTCTCGGCAATGCCGTGCTGTGGTGCCTGAACAACGCACGCCGCCTTCGCAGCCAAGGACTCCTTCCCCAGGCGGAACAGGCATACTTGCAAGCGATCGCTGTCGATTCCCTGTGCGCTCCGGCCCATACCGAGCTGACGACGCTTTATAACTCCCTCGGAATGATTGAAAAAGAGCTGGAGCATGCGCAAAAAGCCGTGATGTCTGCGCCGAACGATCCGGGAATGCATACCAATCTCGCCGTTGTCTATATGAATCTCAATCGTCCGGCCGAAGCCGAAGCCGAACTGCTCCGCGCGGTCAGCAGCAACGAAACGTATGGCCGCGCGCACTACTTTCTCGCCATGCTATACCGGGAAACCGGCCGGATCGAACAGGCTCAGGCTGCGATAAAGCGCGCTCAAGAACTGGGATACCGTCCGCCAACGCAATGATTACTAATTATATTCAGGACACCATTTAATGTTTTCGCATAATTTCAAGTATGTAGTAACCAGTGAATAACTTTAGGACTCTAAAAAGACGTCATGATCTCTGTATAAAAAAGAAGTTTTTGTATCCTGCGCGTCTCTCTGGCAGTGAATGGTGAATTATGAGGATAAAGGGGCTTGAGACATAAAAAGGAGGGGCGACCCCCAAGGGGTCGCCCCTCCTTTTTAAATGCCTGCGTCCTTACTTATACACTACGTCTATCGTACGTTGACAACTTCCTTGGTTTCCTGCATCTCGCCAGCCCGGATCTTCAGGAAGTAGACCCCGGTGGATGCCTTAGTCCAATCATGGAACAAGGTATGACTCCCGGCGGCCATTTCTCCCCGCAGCAGGGTAAACGACTCACCCTTCGGATTGACCAGCGTTACCGCGACGTTGTTCGCTTGCGGCAAAGTGTAGGAAATCATGCCGGATTTCATATTTACAGCAATGCCGAACGCGGATTTCGCCGGCTGGGCAAGGTGGTCAACCCCCACGGTTGAAGTTCCGACTTCTATTAAAACACCATTAGCATCGATCGTGAGGGGGGTGCCGAACGTGATCTGGTACTCGGACGCATCGGCGGGGTTGACCGCAATCGTGGCCCCCGTAACAGGGCTGCCGCCTACAGCCGGCTTATTAATCGCCACGTTTGCCGCGTAAAGATTCTTCGTATAAAAGGTGTTGAACTGCATCGGGTTATCAAACCGGATCACGAAACGCTGGTAGTTCGGGGTCGATGTCGTGACCGCCTTGTAATCCACGGTACCGCACGAAATCGGATTGATGAGCGGCCCGGAAACAAGCGAGTCCATCGCATATTGCGCACTCGTCGGCAGCGACGGCTTGAGACGGAGTATCTTCGCGTTGACGTCGATTGAAAAACCCGTAATGCCGAAAAGTGCGCCAAAGCAGGCCGGCGGGTTCATGTACCGGTCGATGCCCCAGTCCGTACCGTATCCCGCAACGTTTAACTTGCACGGCATATTATAAACTCTCAGGTACTTGCTGAACATATCGTTCCAGAAGGCCTGCAGCGCCCGCATGCTGACATCGGGCTGATTGTGGCCGAATGCGGTGTTCAGCTCCCCTGCCCCATAGGAGAGATAGGTAACATACGGGCTCCCCTCGCCGTCGAAAAAAGTGCCCGTAGGAGGGGAGGTGCTGCAATTTGTATTGGGTAAAGACATCATCAATGAATAGGACGGCGGATTACTTTGGTCCAGGCATGCATCATTGGTAACTTTGAGCGCGCTTTCGATCCTGCTTTCTGGATGGAGCGGACCGAGCCCGCACACGTCGGCGCACCACTGACCCATCAGCGCACCGTCCCACACGGCCTTTCCAATGTCAGCATTTACTGTCGTACCCGCCTGAGAAGCAGTATTAAGGCCGACGCTCGTCGAAGCGGTATAGTAGCCACGCTTCCCGCTCGAGCTGGCGTCGGTAGAGTCCCAGAAGCCGCTATTGGCGTAGGTGGCGCTATTGGCCCGCTCAAAGCTTGCTGAGACTTTATTGAAAGTAGTTTCATAACCGGTAGAGTCCGCCATCGTGCCGTTCACCACGGCGGCCTTCTCCGCCGCTTTCAACGCCGAAAGATATAGTTCGTCAATATACACCAGTGACGGTATGCACCACCCATCCCAGGCGGGGTTATCGAAGGTCGTGGGAGGATCATCCGAAGTGTTGGTGCTGTCGTCACAAAGACCGTCGGTCGTTCGCGTATTCTGCGTCGCCATGCCGGCTATCGCACTCTTGATGTTGGGATACAGCGTTTTGAGCTCGGCGGTGTTCCCGGTCCACTGGTAGGTCTTGTACGCCTCCAGAATGAACTTCATCCCGACATCAATGCGGTAGTCGGTGCCTGATTCCTGATAGAGATGGTCGAAAATTCCGTTTGACTGCTGCGAGGTAGTCATGTTGCTGACCTGGGACCATTCGGCCTGCGGCGCGAAGCACGACAGGGCGAAGTGCGCATGGTACGCCTGATCGTTCGTACCGAAGTTGCCGCTGTTCATGGATTCCGCCATGCCGTAACCCGTGACGCCATTCTGTGACGTAGTCGTCCATTGTGTCATGCAATTGTACACATGGAGACAGTTGATGACAAGGTCCTGGAGCCAGGACGGAA
>JBEKOX010000030.1:0-35502 GCA_049521335.1 Chitinispirillaceae bacterium | reverse complement strand
ACACCGACAACGCGGTGTCCAAAACCGTTAACTTCCGGCATGAGGCCACGGTCACCGATGTCGAGGAGGCGTTTCGTTTCGCCTTCGACCTCAACTGCAAAGGCGTCACGGTGTATCGCGACGGCTCACGTCAGAACCAGGTCATCACCGCCGGGAATGGCGGCGGTCGGGCCGAGGCGGCGCCCGGCGGCCTGCCCGGCACGATCCATCCCCGTCCCCGGCCGTCCGTAACGCATGGCCGCACCTACAAGACCAAGACCGGGTGCGGTACCCTGTATGTCAATATCAATTCCGACGCCTACGGCTTCTGCGAAGTCTTCACGCAGATGGGCAAGTCAGGCGGCTGCGCGGCCTCAAATGCCGAGGCGGTAGCGCGGCTCGTGTCCCTTGCCCTGCGCGCCGGTGTCGATCCGAACGCCATCGTCGAGCAGCTGCGCGGTATCCGTTGTCCCAGCCCGATCTGGCACGAGGGAGAAATGGTTCTCTCCTGCGCCGACGCGATCGGCCGGGTGCTCGAAAAGGCGCTTACCGAAGTGCAGGGCGCGGCGGCGCATCCGCAGATCACGTTCACGGGTCTTGATATGGGCTACTGCCCGCAGTGCCCCGAGTGCGGCGGCATCATGGAGAGCGAAGGCGGGTGCTCGGTGTGCAAGGCGTGCGGATTTTCGAAGTGCGGATGAGTAAAGCGACCGGGGTTTTATTGCTATAGTGTCAATATAATCCCGGTTTTTTAATAGGTTAAAAAAGTGCCAGAATTACCGGAACTCTCCATCCAAAAGTTGGAAAAATTGGCTGGTGGATGGAGTTTTTAAGTGGGGTTAAAGCAGCTTTAAAACTGCTGGAATGGTCGCAAGGAAACTTTTAATTAACCCGCTACCTACTGATACCCTAAAACCGCACCGGCTGGCGACGCAGCCAGAATAGTCATGGTCGCGATGAAAAACATTAGTATTGCGGAAGGTCTCTCTCTAAAAGCCGGTCAAGTTATCATACTTCCAGCAATAGTCGTTAGCTATTTTATCCTAAGTATAATTGAGATGGATCTATAGTGAAAACAACAGTGAAAACAACTTCCGAAATTCTTTTTGAGGATTTTTGCAAGAGAAGAAACATCCTTTGCAATAAAATTCCCGAATCAATAAGTGCAACACCGGATTATAGGATTAACTACAAGGGGAATGAATTGATTGTGGAAATCAAAGAAATTGACCTCAAAAAAGGCCACTGTGAAATTGATGGCATTCAAATCACTGGAACAGAACTCCGTTATTGTTTGGAAAGTTCAAGAAAGCAAATGCAATACTCAAAGGAGTTAAATTTGCCAAGTATTGCTATTGTTTATTTTGAAATGGTTGACTTCAGTGATATTATAGATACAATGAAGACAACATTTAACAAAAATAAGAATACGTCATTTTCAGCTGTTGGAAAATTAATAAACAGGCCACCCGATCATGAAATACAATTGTTCACAAATTACTATGCGCGGAATAAAATAAATGTCCAGATTTTTGGAGAAATATTTGCGATATGTATATTAAACCCTAAAAAGGACAAAAAAGAGAGAATTGCCGAAGCAGGGCCAACAATGCAGTAATGGGTTTTTACCCCAGCGGGTTTCCGTCTTTGTCTTTCCACGCAGATAGACCGTTGACAGATGCCCTAAGAACGATAGAGCCCGCTGAACTTGCTGAAGAAAATGTATGATCGGCTGTAAATATTCCATTTTTTATTATTCCGGCTTTTTCCAGTTCAGTAACTTTGTCAGCATACCTCGAAGGGAAAGAATTGGCGGTTTTCGGAGAGCAGACCGAACCTTTTTTAACCGTAACACCCGACCCATTGATTATTGCGGTAGCATTTGCTCCAGCGCGGTTACTTGCCGAAAATTCACCCTCTTTTAAAGAGGAAGACGTACGGGGATTCGGTTCCTTTATATACGACGCACCATTTCCCTTTAACAACTTTTTTATATAATTTTCTATTTCATCATCCTTTGGAATATCATCATAATCCTGTTTGTATATTGTTTTTGACTCAAAATCTCTTTTCACATGTTCGATGAAATCTTTATAACCAGGATTTTCATGGCAAAGTTTGTTCATGGTATGCCAATCAAGATTTTCTTTTGGCTTCGCCTGAAACATAACCTTCCCTGAGTTAAAATCTTTAATGTTCAAATTAATAATCCCTATCCCGAATGATTGAGAAAGCCGTTCCAATTCTAATAGTAGCTCTTCATCATCTTCTTGAAGTTGAGCGCACACAAGGTATCCTTCGTGCGCCCATGAAGAATTGGATACAGCTTGAAAAAAAGATGACCGATAATTACCTTTGTTAAGACATTTCTTAAGCTCAAAGGAAAAGAGCCGCACCAAATTTTGTTCGGTTATATTATTGAACTCGATAATAGGATGTTCCCAATCACGAATTGGCAAATAAAAGCCGACAAGATCGGGATAGACCCATTCGCTATAGCCGGTCTTTCGGCCTTCTTCATGAAAGATTGTTTTTGTATAAATAGATTTAGCTAATCCAAGTTTCACGCTACGATTTACAAAATAACTAAGGATTGGATGAAGATCGCGTTCCGAATACCCTTGTGCTTCTGTTGCCTCAGGAAAAGATTTATTTGCCATTGCAACCTCTTTCTTCTTCTGAATTAAATCTGTTAAAAAAATAATCATTAGAAAAAAGATAAAGTGATATTTCTTGCGGGGTAAGGTGATAATAAGCAGCGCCCCTATGATCTTTTCTCGTACCTAAGTGTCCTATCATATGTATTTTCATAAACAAGCATACTATTAAATAGTATTACTCAGGCTGAACCCGGCTCCTTATCTCCTCCGGAATTCTCATCGGCCTGCCCGCCGTCGATATGCAGGCCACGCGCACATCCCCTTGCACCAGCACGGCCTTTTCCCCGACGCGGCGTATGAGCGTGCGGAAAAGCATTGACGCGGCAGCGAGCTCTTCGACCGTCGAATCCGCGTCGAGCAGGTCATTGTAAACTGCCGGGGCCTTGTAATAAACGTGCGCTTCGGTAACGGCGAACAGGATGCCCCGCTTGTGGAAATAACCTAAGTCAATGCCGCGTTCCCGCAGGAGCTCGGTCCGGCTGCGCTCCATGAACCGCAGGTAATTGGCATAGTAAACGACGTTGCCGCAATCGGTATCTTCGTAGTAAACGCGCAACTGCATGGCTATGTGGTCTCGATGCGGTATTCCTTGATCTTCCGCCAGAGCGTTGAACGCGAAATCCCGAGTTTTTTCGAGGTCTCGGTGTAGTTGAAATCGGTGACGGACAGGACCGCCGCGATGTGATTCTTTTCTATTTCGGCAAGGGTCGGAACATGCTCGGGCGCGCCTATCGTTTCCCGCTGAAGGGGCGGCGACAGAAGAAGGCGGCTGCGGAACATGAATTCCGGAAGGTCGCGCTCGGTAATTTCGCTGCCTTCCGCAAGCACGACCGCGTGCTCGATGATGTTCTGGAGTTCGCGAACGTTTCCCGGATACGCATAATTAGCCAGGATCGCCTCGGCATTCTTCGATATCGTCGCGAGATGCTTGCCAAACAGTTCGTTGTTGCGGTGCACGAAGAGCCGGATGAGATTCGGAATGGTTTCCTTCCGCTCGCGGAGCGGCGGCAGGTAGAGGTAAAAAACATTGAGCCGGTAAAAAAGGTCTTCCCGGAATTTCTTCTGTTCAACGAGCGTGGCGAGATCCCGGTTCGAGGCCGCGATGACCCGCACTTCCACGAACCGCTGCACCGTTTCGCCGACCCGCCGGAACTCCCGTTCCTGCAGGAACCGGAGCAGCTTAACCTGTGCGTTAGGCGACAGTTCCCCCACCTCATCGAGGAACAGCGTGCCGAGGTGCGCCTCCTCGACCAGACCCTGCTTATCGCGGTCGGCACCGGTAAACGAGCCTTTCTTGTGGCCGAATAATTCACTTTCGAAAAGGGTCTCGGGGATGGCGCCGCAGTTCATGGGTACGAATCGCCCCTCGGGCCGCAACGACAGGCGATGGATGATCCTGGCAAAGAACTCCTTGCCGGTCCCGCTTTCGCCGCCGATGAGCACGGTCGACGCGGTAGGGGCGATCTTCTTGGCGAACCGCAGCACCTTCTCCATGGCGGGCGATCCGGCCATGAGATCGACCAGGAACCGTTGCTCCAGGTCGGCAAGCTCCCTGGCCCGTTCAACCCGTTCGGTGAGTTTATCGAGCACCGCCTTGAGATCGGTCACTTTGAGCGGTTTTACAAGATAAAAGGCCGCGCCGTTCTTCAGC
Source organism: Chitinispirillaceae bacterium (assembly GCA_049521335.1). Taxonomy (GTDB): domain Bacteria; phylum Fibrobacterota; class Chitinivibrionia; order Chitinivibrionales; family Chitinispirillaceae; genus BOG-1184. Next base: position 31,212 of record JBEKOX010000030.1, on the reverse strand, counting down.
GCGTTGGTTGCCCCTTCGATTTCATGGATGGTGGTAAGCACCACGACTTCGGCATGGTGCCGCATGCGGATATAATTGACGATATCCATCTCAAGCGCCGGCATCCGTTCGATGTCGAGGAAAACGATGTCCACGGTGTTCTTTTCAAGGAGGGAGAGCGCCTCGGCCTGCGATGCGGCAATGAGCGGAGCAAAACCCTGAAGAAGAAGATTTTCGCTCAGGGTCGAACGGAATATTTTGTCATTTGAAATGATAAGCACCGTCGTGGACGGTTTCGTATCGCTCATAGGACTCGGTCACGGCACGGGAGAAAAGAAGTGACTTAATTTTAAACCCTATAACACTGATGATTTTTAAAATACGTTAAAGAGAATATCATTTCAAAACCCGCATGGCTCCCCTTTTTTTCTGCAAGCGGGAGAAACGCCCCAGGAGGGAACCTGCTTGCAACCGATACTGACGCCGGCCGGCCTGGCAAGACGCCTCAAGCGCCATGTTCTTAAAGAAACGCAGCGCTTCTTCGCAGCAACCACTCCGGGCTTTGAGGAGGTGCTGCGGAATGAGGTGCGTGGGTTGCCGGGCGCAGAAATCATCGGGCAGGCGCTCGGCGGCGTTGAATTCAGCGGCCCTCTGGAACTCATGTACCATGCCGCCGCCAGGCTGCGCTCCGCCAATCGCATCATCATGCGCATGGCAAAATTCACCGCGCGGTCGTATCCCGAGCTGTACAACAAGGTAAAACAAACGCCCATCGAGCGGTACTCGGGGTTCGCAACCCGGATTGGTATCGAAGCGTCGGCGACCGTCTCCCGCCTCCATCATACCGGCAACATCGAGAAATCCGTGTTCGAGGCGTGCCGGGACCGCCTTTGTCCGCTCGGCATCGCGCCTGAACGCGACGACGATGCTCCCCTGCGCTTCCTGGTCCGCATGAGCGACGACGTCTGCACGCTCAGCATCGATGCGAGCGGCCCGTACCTTTATAAGCGAGGATACCGGCTCGATACCGGCCATGCGCCTCTCAGGGAGACGATCGCCGCCGGCCTGCTGCTGCTTTCGGATTGGCGGAAATTTCCGGTTATCGCGGATCCGCTCTGCGGTTCCGGCACTTTCATTATCGAAGCCGCGCTGCTCGCACTCGGTCGGAACCCCGGCGTCCGCCGGCCTTGTGCGTTTCAGGCGTGGCCGTGCTTCAACGAGGGCCTTTGGGATCGTATCCGGAAAAAGCCATGGACCGGCGCGGACCAGGGCGTCGGGATGCCGCGACTCGTCGGATCGGACATCAGCGGTAGCGCCGTCAAAGCCGCCATTTCGAATGCCGAACGAGCCGGCGTCGCAACCTGCGCCTCTTTTTCCCTTGGCAACTGCCTGGAATTCAACGCCGACGGCGCGTTTGACCGTCCAGGGCTCATCATTGCCAACCTGCCCTATGGAAAACGCGTGATATCGTCCGGCGTTCCACCGCAGGAGTTTTTTCAAAGGTTCGGGCGTCGCCTGCGGAAGGCATGCAGGGGATGGAACTGGGGTTTCGTGACCGAAGACCGCCAGTTCGCGACAAAGGCCGGGCTTCAATCAAGCGGCTGCATGCCATTTGCAAATGGCGGACTCGATGTTTACTTCGTGACGGGAACGATCGCCTGACCCAGACGTATCAGCTTCTCAATTTCCGCGTCCACCTCGCCGATGGCATCAAAATTCATGCAGAGCGAGTCGCACGTTCGACTCGGCTTGCATTTATCGGCGCACACGTAGGGTGACGAGAAGACCGTTCCCTCATAGCGGAAGGGGGCCCAGCGGATGGTTGAAACCGACTTTGCAGGCGGGTAGAAAGAGAGAATCGGCCGTCCCAGCGCATTCGCCAGATGCAGGGTTCCGGTGCTCGGCGCCATGACAAAGAGCGACCGCCTGATGAGCCAGATCAGTTCGTCGAGCGAGGTCCTGCCGGAGAGATTGAGCGCATTGTCGCATGCGGCGACGAGCCGCTCGCAGAGCCAGTCGTTTTCAGTGCCCGAGACCACGATCGGAACTCCCTTGCCCGCAATGGCCCTGGCGAGCCGGAGGTAGGCGGCGTCCGGAATGTTCGGCGCCGAATTGCGCGATTGCGGCGCCATGATCGCGTAGGTATCCGGCAAGTCAACCGTCGGAGCGATTCCCGGGTTGTAAATTTTGGGGCGGTCGAGGGTAACCTCGGGGCATATGGCGCGAATGAGATCGCCGTTATATTCCGCTTCGTTTTTCACCGAGGCGCTCCGGTGCTGGCGTATCCCTTCATTAAAAGCGAAAAATGAGCCGATTTTCGAAAGCGGCCCCACGCGCCGCCCGATGCCTGCCGCTTTTACAAGGCGCACCACCCGGGGATCGTACCAGAGCACGACCGCGACCTCGTAGCCGCATGCGCGGATCCCCACAGCATCGGCGTCCTCGATGAAATGAACCCGGTCAATGCTGGGATGATCTTTCAGCACCGGCGCATTGGCCTTTGCAATGAGAAAACCAATGGCGTTGCCGGGGAAGCGCGCCTTGAGGCTCGGCACCGCCGCGAGCGACTGGATAAGATCCCCCAACCGATCGGTACGGGTTAATAGAATGTTCATGATGAAATTCCCGATGGCGTATTGCCTGAATGCAAGATTCGCAACTTTGAATATTTGAGATAGGTGGCATATGCCGAAAAAATGGCGATGACGAGACCGCTCTTCCCATCAAGAAATCCGAGCCGGAGGCAGTAATCGCGGAAGAATTTGGACACGGGAGAAACGACAAGCCTGGTGAGCGAGGGCCCCTTTCCCCGCCGGAAGCCGTCTGCGGCCATGAGATCGGTAAAAGTGCGCATCTGCGAGAGGTGTTCGGCGACCGTATAGCAGGTATAGTGATAACAGTCGCCGGAAAGAAGCAGCGCCTTTTTCTCATCGATTCCGTCAAGTGTCTCGTGGATGGAGCCGCGCCATTGGGTCCTGGTGCGATCGAAGACCCTGACCTTGATATCCGGATACCACCCGCCGTGGCGGATCCAGCGCCCGCAGTAATTGGTAAGCCGCTTGAATTTACAGGCCAGGACCGCGTCTTTCGCCGCAAGGTCTGCGATTGACCCGCGGAGTTCCGGCGACAGCGCTTCATCGGCATCGATGGAAAGGATTCGATCATGGCGCGCCTGCCCGTTGCCGAAATTTTTGGACGTCGAATATCCTTCCCACGGATGCCGGATAAAACGAACGCGGTAATTCCTGCAAATCGCCTCCGTGGCATCGGTCGAAAAAGAATCGACGACGACGATATCGTCGGCGATATCCGCCACCGATTCGAGACATCGGCCTATATTCCGTTCTTCATTATAGGTAATGACAACGACCGAAAGCGGAGGCATGATCGGGCTCCCAGGCTGCGGTATTGCGCGGACAACGTTCAGGTCAAAAATAACAGAGTCTCGTCACACCAGTTCTTTTGCGATTCGGTGCTGGTTTCAATGAACCGTTCGTTCTTACCGTACGTACTACCCCACGCAAAAAATGGCCCGATGTTCAACAGATGGTTGCGGATGAGATCTTGCCTTTTAAATTCACCACGGATGACGCGATGATGTGGGCAGGATCGGGTATCAAGTCGATGCATGAAGCCGGGAGAACGGCCTGATTTTTTCGCAGAAAGGCCTGGCCTGCCAAGCGCCACTGTTCGTCGTACAGGGGCTGGACCCGTCTTTTGATGGTCACCTCGTTGGTGACGACGATCGTTGCGTACCCGCGCGCCTGCAGGCAGAAATCGAGGTTGTAGAAGTACTGGCCGCTAAAAGTTTGCTCATCGAAACGGCATCGGGAGAAAAGATCCCTGCGGACCGCCATGAAGCAGCCGTCGCACACGACCACCGGAGAATCGACTTTTTCCGTTGAAAACACCGTCGCGAAGAAGTCGTCATTCTGCAGGTGATACACGATACGCCCTTTTACATAGGGTCTTCCCGCGGCGGTCCAGGAGCATTTGTCCGCAAACAGATATTGCGTTCCGGCGACTCCGGCAATGCCGAGCGCCTGATCGGCGGCGAATTTTGCTGAAAGCGCCCTTCCCCAGCGTTCGTTCATGAAAAAACAGTCATGCTCGATGAACACGATCGGGTCGCCGCGGGTGCGGGTCACCGCCTCATTGTACGCCGCCGCGAAATTCGCGGATGGTACGCTTCCGTCAATGGATAGATACTCGTGCTCGATGCCGACTGTTTTAGCGATATTGCGTTCCTGAAGCGCTTGCTGCGTCCGGTTTTTGTAGCAGGTAACGATGCTGATCATGGCCGATTGCTCACTCCTCCGATGTTTCCCATCGACGAAAAGAGGTCATTGCCGCCCGGCGAGTATCCGCCGCCCTTTTACGTCCGCGGGATCCGGGACTTCCTTCCATTTCACGCCCCTTGGCGATCGCCGCGCGTCCGTACCGTAACGCGATACGATCCATGGCCGATTCAACCGCTTCACAAACAGCGCCTGGATGCCCGTCGGCAAAGAGGTCGGTCTGCTCTCCTGTATCAAGGGCTGCCAGCCCGACGCCGATGAGCCGCAGCGCCCTGTCGGGGATTCCTTCGAGCAGGTCAATCGCTCCTTCGTAAATAAATCGCGCCGCGTTGGTCGACGGGGCAAGCGGTTTTCTCCGGGAATGCCGCGAAAAGTCCGATCTCCGATAAATCAGGACGACCGCGCCGCCCCGGACGCCGCTCCTCCGCGCCCGCCGGGCAACATCCTGGGCGAGGGAGAACAGGGTTTGCTTCCAAACCTCGCGGTCGGTCGAATCGACGTCAAAGGTATGCTCACGGGAGATCGACTTTGCCTCGTCCGGTGCGCCGAAAGGTCGGTCATCGATGCCGCGACAGAGCGAAAAAAGTTTTTCGCCCTGCCGGCCGAACCGATTGATCAGGCGCTCCAGCGAAAGTTTTTGCAGGTCGCCAATGGTCCCGATTCCCATCCTTTGCAGGATCGCACCGGTCGTCTTGCCGACTCCCCAGATCCGCCCCGCCGGTAGCGGGGCAAGCCACTCCGCAATGGCAAGTGGATCGAACGGCGCCATGGTAATGCCGGCGGGTTTGTGCAGATCAGAGGCGATTTTGGCCAGGAATTTATTCGGCGCGATGCCAATGGAAGCGGTGATGGATCGTTCGTTGCGGATACGGTCGGCCAATGCATGCGCGACCTGAAGCGGCGGGCCGAGCAACCGTGCGGTTCCGGTCATGTCAAGGAATGCCTCATCGATGGAGACCTGTTCGATCCTGGGTGAAAATGAGGAGATAATGGCCATCACGGCTTCTGACTCGCGGCAATAAGCCTCCATGCGCGGTCGCACGAAGATGCCACCCGGGCATCGCCGCACCGCTTCACCGATAGGCATCGCCGAGTGCACCCCGAATGCCCGCGCTTCGTAGCTGGCCGCCGATACTACACCGCGCATGCCGGGTGGTGCGCCTACGATGAGCGGCTTGCCGAGGTACACGGGCGTATTCCGCTGCTCGATGGAGGCGAAAAATGCATCCATATCGACATGAAAAATCACCGTACACATCATAGACAAAAAATAGTAAATGACCTCGCTGCCGGGCTTCCGTAAACTATCTTTAATACCTATGGCAAAAAAAAACATCGGTGCCGCGGTACCGGAAAAACCGAGACGCCCGATGCTTCTTTCTTCTCCGGGTTTCTGGATCAAGATTTTTATCGCGGTACAGATGGTGCTCCTTGCAGCGGAATTCTCGCCGGATATCAGCACGAACGGCGACGACGCAAAATACCTTATTCTCGGTCAATCACTTGCGTCGGGAAACGGCTATCACTGCATCTACGAGCCGGCCAGCCCGGTGGAAACGCAGTATCCGCCCCTTTTCCCCGCGTTTCTCGGGTTCTTCTCCCTCTTCGGCGGCGAGCAGCTCGTACCGAAGATCGCGGTAGGCATCATCAGCGGCTGCATGCTGCTCCTGCTCTTCTACTATCTGCGATCGACCTTCCCCAGGTTCGCCTTGCCGGTAACGCTTGTCACCGCTCTCTCCTCATCGGTAGCCAGTCATTCAACGGTTTTGCTGAGTGAAATTCCCTATCTCTTTGCCTCGCTCGGCGCGCTCATGCTTCTTGAACTCTACCGCCGTCGCGGCGGCACGGGAGTCATTTTCTGGGCTGCTGCGATCACCGCCATCGCACCGGCATTCATCAGGACAGTCGGCATCTCATTTGTCGCGGCATGGGTGATTTCGACCATCCTTGACAAAAAATATAAGCAGGCGGCGGCGCACCTTGTGATCTTCATTTCGGCCACATTTCTTCTGCGCCTCACCACCTCCTGGAACAGTCCCTACATCGACCAACTTTTCCGGAGAAATTCATACAATCCTGAACTTGGCTTTGTTACCATGCCGGAAATGATCGGACGCATCGGCATGAACCTGCACGAATATCTCTTCGGGGTTCTGCCCCAGGCAATGCTCGGCGGTTCCCTGCCTCCAAACGTCTCACTCGTGCTTTCATTCGGGCTCATGCTGCTCGCCGGGATAGGCTGGGTACGCAATTTTGCGCTGCCCACACGATTTCTGAGCTTCTACCTGCTGTTTTACGGCGGCATAATCTGCATGTGGCAGACCCAGTGGACCAGCCTGCGGTTCATCGTCCCGATTGTACCGTTCCTGATCATTCTGGCGCTTCTCGGGCTGGAGACCGTTATCCGTTTTGTTCTGCGGATCTTTTCGCAAGGCAAAGAGTCGGGATTTCTTAAAACCGGGATAATCTGGAGCGCGGCGGCAGTACTTGCCCTTTTGAACGGGTGCGGTCAGATGCGCCTTTTAAATGAAAACAACGCACTGACGGCAGATTGGATCAACTTTTATCGCTGCGCCGACTGGGTGCGTGTCAATACGCCGAACAACGCCATAGTGGTCAGCCGTAAACCAGAACTTTTTTACCTGCGGGCGCAGCGCCGCGGCTATGTGTACCCCTTTTCAACCAACGCGGAAGAGGTTATCGGCGGGCTGAACAAGGGCGAAGCGCAGTACTGCATTCTCGATAACTTTTTCTGGACCGGAACGACCAGACACTACCTGGTTCCGGCGATACGAAAGCATCCCGAAATGTTCCGGATAGTGTATTCGCTCACCGATCCCGAGACATATGTCCTGGAGATACGAAAATGAAGGGGATGTGTTTCAATAAAAACGCCTCCTTCTATGCGGTTTTCTTCGCCGTGTGGGCGGTTTTCATTCTTGTCAAATACCATGGTCATCGCTTCGAGGAAAGCCCGGTGCCCTCAGCCGGTCTCGAACAATCCATGGGCGCGGAAACGAATGCCGAAGCTCCTCTGCAGGCGAAGATTGCGGAACTCCGCCAAAAACTTGTTCGGGCAACCACGAATGCCCAGAAATCGATGATATTGCAGGATATCGGGTACGCCTACGCCAACTTCTTCAACGTCACCGAAAATGTTTTGTTTCGCGACTCCGCGGTAGAAAACATGCGTCGCGCGAGCACGGAAGAGCCGGGAAACGGCCGTCTCCATTACCGTCTTGGCAAGTTCTACGGGGCAATCGGCAACCAGCAGCAAGCGCTCGAACAGTACACGCTGGCTCTGCGGTGCGATTCCACCTATGTTCCGGCATTCACCGATGCCGCTGCCTGTTCCTACTTCGGTTTCAACCGGAACGATGATGCGAAACGTTACTGCAACCGTGCTCTCAAGCTTGACAACCAGGCTCCATTGTGTCATCTGATTCTCGGTCTCATAGACCTGGATGCAAAAAGAATCGAATCCGGCTGCGAGAACCTGAAATTGGAAATCGCCGCGGACGAATCGGTTATGGCCAAAGGTAATGCTTCGCCCGAAGTCGAAAGCATCCGATTTGCCGCCTCCACGGCGCATTACCGGCTTATGCGCCTCTATTGTTCTCAGGTTCCCGACATGGCTCTCGCCCGCGAACATCTTGACGGCTACCTCAGATTCGAAACCGATTCTACGCGAAAATCTGCGGCAATCGAAGCCATGAAGAAACGGTGGGGTTCTTAAATCAATAAAAGAAAAATTTGGGCATTCTTATCTTCCCATTTTGGAAAAAATGGGAACCCTCGCATAAATCGTATTTTTTTAAAAGAATGCGTTAGGTAGCCGGGCCGATGGTGAATTGATAGGCAAAATAGCATGTAAATTGATTCATGCCGGCAATATCCCGCCCTACTGAACCGAGTACGTGATGCACCGGGGAAAAGTTGATTATTGCGCCGACATTAAAGCCAAACTCGGTTTCCTGATACCCCTTCTGTTTGGTAACGGCGAAGAGTTCGGCGCCAATGGTCAGGGCGTTTGACAAATCCCTCTGACATTCCCATCCAAACAACCAGGAATTTTCCGGAGGGTGCCCGATGGTTGCCTGGTATCCTCCACCGCCATAGGTTGTCCATGGTCCGAAGCTCTTCTGGAGCCAGAGCGGAAGAAAAAGCTGGACCGCTCCGGTTCCGAGCCCTTCAGATGAATCCCCCGTCGGGACTTCGATGAGTGGGAAAATCCCGGCCTGCGGCCGCAGCAATGATTCCTTGATAAATCGGTATTTCACCCCGAATTCAAGATCACCCGGACCATAGGCGGCATGAGAATCGATGGCGGAGTTGACGTAAAACCTGGCGATTGCATGAATCTGCACTTCAGGCAGTAAGCCGTAGTTGACCTCGATATGCGGGGCGGTTCCCGAAACGTCCCCGTTTGTGCTCGATAATTGCGACGCAAGGTAGAGCTCCCAGTGCCGGTATTCGACCGGTTCGGGATCATCGGTTAGAAACGGAGGACCAGCCACGAGTGCTGATACGGCTGCAAGAACCCACAACGCCGTAGATAAAAATCCGATGCGCAACCCATGAGAGCGCTGGTAGTTTTTCATCCTCTGCCCGCGATGAATGACAAAAGAAGCAGCGTGAACACCGCCGAGGTAATCAGCGTGTACAACCGGTCGTGCTGCGCCAGAAAGATCAGGATCGAGGCGCCTACGCGCGCTGCAGGCGTCAGGATGAGGAGCAGAAGGCCCAGTGATGCGAAGGCCTGCCCATGCAAAAGCCGCACGCCTCGCACGATCTCCCCGAAGGAGTGCGGGAAAGCGCTTGGCGCGCTTTTGAGGTCGTGGAGCTCCTTCGTTGAGGTGATGAACGCGGGGTGACGGGAGAGAGTGACCACGGCGCCGAAGACGATGACGGCAACGCTCGTTAATACGCCGGTGCGCAGGATGGTGCTGATGACCCATTCCGCGTCGCGAACACGCCGTTCCTCACGGCGCTGACCCGCAGCTTGAGCGGGACTTTTCTCATTAGTCATTTGACCAGCCCCTTGATCAGCATCTGCAGGGAGACGAGCAGCAGGATCGCTACGAAGGCCGCCCGCAGACGCTCGCTCCTGATCTGGCCCATGAGACGGGAACCGAGCAGCGCGCCGGCGCTGACCCCGACGGCGACCGGGGCTGCGATGAAGGGCACGATATCCCCGCGCACGAAATAGATCCCTGCCCCTGCGGCAGCCGTCACGCCGATCATGAAGTTACTCGTTGCGGTAGAGACTTTGATGGGGAGCCGCATGACAAGGTCCATGGCCGGCACCTTGAGCGCGCCTGACCCGATGCCGAGAAGGCCGCTCATGATCCCGGCGACGTACATGAGCGCAAGGCCGATGCGGATCCCGCGTACGCGATAGGCAACCTCCCTCCCGAGCGCCTTGTCGAAGTAGCTTCCGTGAAGACGGAGTCGATCGGACCATGGAGCGCTGCCGACGCTCCCGCGCGACTCCCGGCGGCGCAGCATCATGAGCGCCGAATACCCCATGATGATTCCAAAGAGAATTTCAAGCGCCCGGCTACCCACCCGTCCCGCAAGATAGGCCCCGGAGAGAGCGCCGAGCGTGGTGGCGATTTCAAGCACCATCGCCACGCGCAGGTTGGTCATGCGCTCGCGGACATAGGCCGAGGCGGCGCCACTCGACGTGGCGATCACCGAGACGATGGATGCGCCGATAGCGTAGCGGATATTGACATGGAGGAACAGCGTAAGGGCCGGAATCACGATAAGGCCGCCGCCGAGACCGAGCAACGAACCGAAACCACCGGCAATAATGGAAACAGCGAAAGTTATGAAGCAGAATTCAAACGGCGTCATGGTTATAGTCCCGGTCTCGGTCCAGGTGCATCAATTTTCCGGCTCTGCATGGCAATTCAGCTGAGCCGCACGTTCTGTACTGAAGATAGTCGTCCATCGACAAAGCTTTTTCCGAGAGGACCGGCTTCCTGATGCGGGAAGAAGTAATGCGGCATTTTTTAGTCACGCATTTCGGTGAAGGAGTTGGATTTTTTCATAACCTGCAATACTTTTGTTTTAACGAATACCTCGGACAGAAGGTACAAAATACGTAGGGATTGCTCGTTTCCAAAATATAGAATGTTCCGTTGCAATATCTGCGATTTATCGTCGCCAAATTCCGAGATTCGTCCGATACTGACCGATCATTCCCGTGAGGGTCCGGACGGAGCGTTGCTGAAACAAATGGAATCAATACCGAGACGAAGAGGGGAGAGATGAAGAATTCAAGACATCAGAGGATCTGAACTCACCTGCTGGGTTTCATATAATCTCCCGAAACTCATAAATTGGACCGAAAATTGCTTATCTTAATATTGAAGAGGGGAAGAGAGAGACTATGATTTTCAAAAGGACTTTCTCAGGTATCGGCAGGAGGGTGTCAATTTAATGGTCAGGTGGGGGGAGAAAGGGGTCCTTTTTAAAAAGCGTGAAAAAATTATGGAGTTGCTACTTTAACCGGTTCAGAAGAGAGGTGCTTATGAAAATTGGGATCATAGGATCAGGAGCCGTCGCCCAGACTTTAGGAGGCGGATTTATAAAACATGGGCATGAAGTCATGTTGGGTGCCCGCACGATTTCCAAGCTTTCGGAGTGGATCTCCCTAAACCCCAGGGGACATGCCGGGAGCCCGGCTGAGGCGGCGGCCTTTGGGGAATCAGCGGTGTTGGCGGTCAAGGGAACGGCTGCCCTTGATGCGCTTCGTGATACTATCGGTCTGAACCTGCGGGGCAAACCGGTCATCGATGCCACCAATCCTATCGCCGACCTGCCGCCGGAAAATGGCGTTCTGCGATTCTTCACCACAGGTGAAGAATCGCTTATGGAGAGGCTGCAACGGGAGTACCCTGACATACACTTTGTTAAGGCATTCAACTCGGTCGGCCATGCCTGCATGGTCAATCCTTCCTTTAATAAAGGCAGTAAGCCGACCATGTTTATCTGCGGGAACGACGTCGCCGCGAAAAAAATCGTGTCCGACATTTGCGTTCAGTTCGGCTGGGAAACGGAGGATCTTGGCAAGGCTGAAGCTGCCCGTGCTATAGAGCCGTTGTGCATGCTCTGGTGCATTCCGGGTCTTTTGCACAATGACTGGTGGCATGCCTTCAAACTGCTGCGGTGAAGGAGGATAGCTCTCGTGTGCCCGGCATGGTGATGCATCAGTTTTTATGATACTTCATAATCCGGGGGCCGTCTTCACCTCTTAACCGTGGGGCGGTAGATCATTTTCTTCCAGGCCGCTGTTACCGAAGAGAGGAGGGCGATTATGCTGGCCAGGTAACAGACCGGCAGCTATAGCCGGAAGGCAAGTGCGCATGCAGGAAGGGAGGAGATCTGTCGATCTACCGTAAGGCATTTTTGCTGGAGGTGAGCAAATACACCGCAAGCCGCGTTTTTTGCTTGCAAGGAGGCTTTTGCCAGGGAGAACCGCGAAACGGTGCTTCAACCCAAGACTGTGATATGGCCGTAATGCCCAAATTTTGCTTTTGCTCTTCGGATTTTTGTTTTATTACCAAAAATTTCTTTTCCATCATTCTGGATAAAATTATATTGCTTTCACCCTATGAAAAAGATCGAACTCATCATGGACGGCCATGCGCTCGATCTTGCCATTACGCGGATTACGCATCAGATCATCGAGCATAACCGTGACCTTACCAAACTTGGCATCGTCGGCATGCAGACGCGTGGTATCTTTCTGGCGCGCCGTATCGCACGGAAGATCAATGAAATCGAAAAAACCGATCTGGCGACCGGTGTCCTTGATATTACGCTGTATCGCGATGATTACCGCAAAGCTTTTCGGCAACCCCGAGTTCAGATCACCGATATTCCCTTCGACATCAACGGGATCTCCGTTGTGCTGGTCGATGACGTACTTTTTACCGGACGGACCATACGTGCCGCTCTCGATGCGCTCATGGACTTCGGTCGGCCGAAATCTATTCAGCTGGCGGTGATCATCGATCGCGGCAATCGCGAGCTGCCGATCCAGGCGGACTATGCCGGAACCGTACTCAAGACGCAAGCCAACCAGGAGGTAAGTCTCAAGGTGGAGGAACTCGATGGCGAGGACTCAATCTGGCTCATGGAACTCGAAAAGGACGATTGATTAATGGCGCTCACCATCCGGCATCTCCTCGGTCTTGATGGCGTTTCGCGCGACGACATTACCCTCATACTGGACACGGCGGACTCCTTTTTCGAGGTGCTTAGCCGTGAAATCCCCGTAGTTCCGACCCTGCGGGGCAAAACCATCGTGAATCTGTTTTATGAAGGCAGTACCCGGACGCGAATCTCTTTCGAACTCGCCGAAAAACGCCTCTCCGCCTCGCCGGTGAATTTCTCCGTTTCGATCAGCTCGGTAAGCAAAGGCGAAACGCTTCGCGACACGATCCGGAATATCGAGGCCATGAAAATCGATATGGTGGTGGTCAGGCACGACGCGGCCGGCGTCCCCTTTTTCCTGACCCAGTGCACGAATGCGGTGATTATCAATGCCGGAGACGGGCTTCACGAGCACCCTACTCAGGCGCTACTCGACATGTTGACAATCCGGCAGAAAATCGGGCGGCTCGAAGGTCTCAAAGTTGCCATTGTCGGCGATATCTTTCACTCTCGGGTGGCCCGGTCCAACGCATGGGGCATGAAAACCATGGGCATGGAAGTGGTGCTGTGCGGTCCTCATACGCTCTTGCCGCAGCACCCCGAAAGCCTCGGAGTGCCGGTGACCGATAATCTCGACGAAGCTCTTAACGGCGCCGATGTGGTCATGTTGCTCCGACTTCAGCTTGAGCGTCAATCAAGCGGTACCTTTCCCTCCATCCGGGAATATCGCGAGCGGTTCGGCCTCGACCTCGACCGGCTTTCCGATCTCTCGAAAAAGGTTCTCATCATGCACCCCGGTCCCATCAACCGAGGTATCGAACTGGCCTCGAACGTGGCGGATGGCCCGAACTCGGTGATTCTCGAACAGGTGACCAACGGGGTCGCGGTGCGCATGGCGGTGCTGTATCTGCTTGGAGGCGGCGAAAATGGTTAACAGGGATAATGGCGCGACCATCTTTCCCATTGATGGATCGCAACCGCTTCCGCGGATAGTGATCAAGAATGGCAGGGTGATCGATCCGGCAAATGGGGTCGACGACATCTTGAATGTCGTGATTGATAATGGAACAATCGCCGCGGTTTCCAGCGACATTCCCGGTGTATTCAATACAGCGGTAACGATCGATGCACAGGGTGCGTGGGTCGTGCCGGGTCTCATGGATATGCATGTGCATCTTCGCGAACCTGGCAGGGAGGACAAGGAGACCATTGCCAGCGGGACGCAGGCGGCAGCGGCGGGCGGTTTTACGGCGGTAGCCTGCATGCCCAATACCAACCCGGTGCTTGACGAAGAGTCGAAAATCCGCTATGTGATCCAGCGCGCGGAAGGGTGTGCCAGCCGCGTGTTTCCGATCGGCGCCATAACGAAAAATTCCGAAGGCGAAGAGCTTGCACCGTTTGGCGAAATGGTTGCGGTCGGAGCCTGTGCGTTTTCGGATGATGGCGTGTCGGTTGCCAAATCGAACATCATGCGCAATGCGCTCAACTACTCCAAGTCGTTCGATACGCCGATCATCTGCCACTGTGAGGACAAGGTCCTGAGTTATCGCGGACACATGAACGAAGGGGTCGTCTCAACCCGCCTCGGCATCCGGGGTATTCCAACCATTGCCGAAGAGATCGTAACCGCACGGGATATTCTCATGGCCGAGTATACGGGAGCTCGGATCCATATCGCGCACGTATCAACGGCGGGCTGCGTACGGATGATCCGTGATGCAAAAAAACGCGGCGTGCAGCTGACTGCCGAAACCTGCCCGCATTATTTTACGCTTACCGATGTCGATGTCGGCATGTACGACACGAATAAGAAAATGAATCCGCCATTGCGCACTGATCGCGACCGCCGGGCGGTCATCGAGGGCCTCGCCGACGGCACGATCGACGTTATCGCGAGCGACCATGCGCCGCATGTTTCGGAAGAGAAGGATGTGGAGTTTGATGCCGCTGCATTCGGCGTGGTGGGGCTCGAAACATCGCTCGCCACGGTCCTGACGTACCTTGTCGATAAGGATATTCTCATGCCTTCCGATGTGGTGGAGAAGATGAGCCTCAATCCGAACAGGATCCTGAATCTGCCGGGCGGCACGCTCTCGGTCGGGGCGCCGGCGGACGTCACGGTTATCGATCCAACTGCTTCATGGAAGGTGGAGTCATGCCACTTTTTTTCGAAGTCGCGCAACACAGCGTTCGAAGGGTTCCCGCTTAAGGGATTTGCGCGGGAAACGATTCTCGGCGGACGAATAGTTTTTAAAAAAACGTATCCTAAGACGCCACTCCAGTTGGTTAAAAAGAACAATGGTAAAGGGTGATTGATTTATTTGACCAAATACTCATTGCGGATTTTTTCCACCTCCCGCAGCACTTTTTCGGGATCTTCCGCCAGCATGAGCTGCCGCATCATGCAGAAATTCTGCGCCCCCGCTTCAAGCACTTCCCGCAGGTTGGATAGATTAATTCCCCCGATAGCGACGGCAGGCACCGTCGCGGCCGATAGCATCGTCTGTAAACCTGTGATACCGATGACCGGATCCGCCTTCTCCTTTGTCGGCGTCGGATAAACCGGGCCGATACCGATATAGTCGGGGCGCATGATGCATGCGGCAATGGTCTGCTCCGGGGAGTGAGTGGAGAGGCCGATCACGGCATGAGGCCCCATGACCTTCCTCGCCTCACCGTAGGGTCGGTCGGTCTGACCGATATGCACGCCGTCGGCGCCGACTTCCGCCGCGATCTCTGGATAGTCGTTGATAATAAGAAGCGAGGAGGTATTTGCGGTGATCGCGCGGAGTTTCTCGGCGGTGGTTTTGATGACCCTAAACGGTTCTTTTTTCATGCGGAGCTGGATGAAGGCAATCCGGTGATCAACAAAAAACTTCGTCATGTATTCGTAGCCCTTGACCGGATCGGTCAAGATGACGTAGAGGCCGAAAGAGGAGGGGATTTTCATTGAGACTAAAATACATGGAAAAGTGGAATGATGAAAGACATTGGTGTTGCCGGAATGCCAGAATTTTATATTTCCATCTGTAATATTACCAAAGTAAAATAATAAAGTTAAGTATAGTTAAGCAACTCGATATCGTCCCCGGGTTTTACCGATTATTCCATCTTTGACCAGTTCATCAAGAATCCCATCACATAAGGTTGAATCAATTGCAAGGGCATCAGCAATTTGTTTTACATTAAGTGAATTTTGATTTAAAAGTAATTTCAGTATCCTTCCCCGCTTCTGCCGCCGCGATCCTTCGAAGCTGCCCTGCGCTTTATAATTGGCGCTGCGACGCGAGGCGTTGCCGTGAAGTTTCTTCAGCGAAGTTCCATAGTCCATGAGCGCAGAGTACCATTTGCGCGGATTTCGCTTATCAATCAGCGCTTCCGCAAGCGGGAGGAGTTCGGCATCGGAGACCGAATCTGCATCATGAAAGAAATGGTGGATGAGCACCGTGCGGATATTGGTCTCAAGGAAGATCGTCGGCCGGTTGAAAGCAAAAGCGACTATGGATGCAGCCGTCGCTCTGCCGATGCCGGGAAGGGTCGAAAGCGCCTCAGGAGTTGTGGGCAGTGCACCGCCGTGTTCCCGTATTACCGCTTCCGCCGCCTGCTTCAGGTTCAAGGCGCGGCGATTATACCCGAGTCCCTGCCAGAGAGCAAAAATCTCCTTGAGCGGCGCCGAAGCGAGGGCGGCAAAATCGGGAAACCGGTCGATGAATGCCTCGAACTTCATAACCACGCGGTCTACCTGCGTTTGCTGCAGCATCACCTCGGAAACAAAAATGTGGTATGAATCGAAATCGGTTCTCCAGGGAAGCGTGCGGCCATGGTTCCGGAAATAATCGTACACGGTAGCGCGCAATCGGCGGATCATGGCGGGAGTGAGCGCGGGTTTGGGCATTTTCGCGATCGGTCAAAAAGAAAAGTATATTGTTATATGAAACTTAAAAATATGAGAAGGCGAGCCTATGTTCCGGAAACGTAAGCGACCGTGGTACGGGCGGGTAGTGGCGATCCTCGCTGTTTTGCGAATCATCTATGGAGTTGCCCGGTTTTTCATGAAAGTGGTTGACAAACAGGCTGTCTGGGCGGAAAGACGGCTTGATCGCCGCAAAGCAAAAACGAATCAGTGGTTTTAGTCCGCCGGAGCAGGTCATTTTCGTCAAAGGCCTGTTGATTTCAGCTCACTGCCTCGCAGCCGCTCTTCTTTCCGCTTCTTGAAATCGATGACGAACGAATCGTCCATTGCTCCAATTTCCTGATAAAATCCGTTGAATCCGCTTTCGATCAAGCGTTGCCTGAGCGGTTCATACTCGTCAAAAGTCACATGGCGATCGATCTCCGGGCGTTCCGCGGCGCGGAACAAGGGCCGGTACTGAGCCATAAGGCTGATATACAGGTCGTGCGGGTCGAATATTGACTCCAGATAGTTGATGATTGTCTCGGTGCCGGCCTTGCCCTCAGGCAGCACGAGATGCCGGATGCAGAGACCGCGACGAGCGATGCCGACGTGATCCATGCACAGGGGTCCGACCTGCCGGAACATCTCGCGTATCGCTGCCCGGTTCACGATCACATAATCTCCCGCCGCCGAGTAACGGTAGGCCGATGCGTTGTCCCCAAACTTCATGTCTGGAAGATAGAGGTCGACGATGCCGGTAAGGAGCGACAGCGCCTTCGTGAGTTCGTAGCCTCCGCAGTTGTAAACGATTGGCACGGACAATCCTTTGAGCGCGGCCTCGCGCAGCGCTCGCAGAACCCAGGGCAGAAAGTGGGTTGCGGTCACCAGATTGATATTGTGGCACCCCTGTGCTTCGAGGTCGAGCATTTTTCCGGCTAAAGTTGCGGGGGTAAATCGGGCGCCGACGGCCTGATGGGAGAGCTCGTAGTTCTGGCAGAAAAGGCACTTAAGTGTGCAGTAGGTAAAAAAAACCGTTCCCGATCCCCCGCTGCCCGAGATCGGCGGCTCTTCGCCGTGATGGGGAAATATACTCGATACGACCAGTTCCCCCGGTGCGCCGCAGAAGCCCCGTTCATCTTTGAATCGGTTGACCCCGCAGTGGCGCGGACATAGCTGACACGAGGCGGCAAGGAGGTCGGCTTCCCTGATCCGTGCCTCCCAGTCGGCTGCGGTAAGAAAGTTGTAGGAAGCAAGTTCAGACATACGTTTTTTTGTGGCTTATAAGAGGAGATAGGGAAAAAAAGAAAATACCACGTATGCATAGTACCACGGCGTCCCACTCTTTATAATGAGCGGATTCAGGTATATTTAAAAACTTCCGAAAACGATGAACGATCAGATTAAGGAGTGCTCTGCATGAGGCCGATTTGCTTGGTTATTCGGGATGGGTGGGGTAAGGGCAGGGATGAACCGTCGAACGCCATTTATATGGCGAAGACGCCATTCACCGATGCGTATGAAAAGAATTTTCCGACCACGCTTATCAAGACCTCGGGTTTGGCCGCCGGGTTGCCGGCCGGCTATCAGGGCAATAGTGAAGTAGGGCATCTGAATATCGGCGCGGGACGGATCGTGTATCAAAGCCTTACCCGCATCGACAAATCGGTATCCGACGGCGACTTTTTCACGAACGCCGCATTCCTCAAGGCAATAAACTTCGCGAAGGCGAACAACAGCACTCTGCACCTGATGGGTCTGATCCAGGAGGAAGGCGTGCATGCGGTGACCCGCCACTGTGTCGCGCTGCTTGAACTGTGCAAGGCGCAGAAGTTCGATCGCGTGGTGATCCACGCGATTACCGACGGCCGCGATACGCCGCCCAAATCGGCGGCCGAGCATCTGGCTCTCCTTGAGCAGGGTATTCGGGAAACGGGTATCGGCAGGATTGTCACCGTGATTGGGCGGTACTTTGCCATGGACCGCGACAACCGGTGGGACCGCACCGAACGCGCCTATCGCGCGGTGATGCGGGGCGAAGGCATGCCTCTCACCGATTGGCGTGAAGCGATCGCATCCGCCTATGCCGCGGGGGAGACTGACGAATTTATCAAGCCGCGTCTATTCGGGTACAAGGGCGCTGGTCCGAAAGACGCCTTCATCTTCTTCAACTTCAGGTTCGATCGTACCCGTCAATTAACAAAAGCCTTTGTCGAGCCGGAGTTCACGCAATTTTCCCGGCCCTTCAAGCTTCCCTGCTTCATTGCCATGACTCACTATTACGACCATGGTCATTTCGAGGAGGCATACCCCGAAACTGAGAACCGGAATATTCTTGGAGAGGTACTTTCCAGATGCGAGCTCAGACAGCTTCGCTGTGCCGAAACCGAGAAATATGCACATGTCACCTTCTTTTTCAACAGCTTGCGCAACGATCCGTTTCCGGGCGAAGACCGTATTCTGATCCCCAGTCCCAAGGTTGCGACCTATGACCTGAAGCCCGAGATGAGCGCCTTCGAGGTGCGAGATCGGCTTGTTGGAGCCATAAACAGCGGAAAATATGATGTCGTTATCTGCAACTTTGCCAACGGCGACATGGTTGGCCATACCGGCGTCTATGATGCGATAATCAAGGCGGTCGAGACGGTGGACGCCTGCGTTCACGGCGTAGCGGAAGCGGTCGCCGCGCAAGGCGGCGTAAGCATTCTCATGGCGGACCACGGCAACGCCGAGCAGACGAAACTCGAAGATGGCTCTCCCATGACCGCTCATACGACCAACCCGGTGCCGTTTACGATCATCGGCGCCGGATCGTTCCCGTTGCGTGAAGACGGCATGCTCTGCGACGTGGCGCCGACCGTGCTCAAGCTTCTGGGTATTGAACAGCCAGTTGATATGACGGGAAAACCGCTTTTTTAATAGCCATTGCGTTGCTCTAAAGTTTGCAAACAGTATTCTAATGCCGGGGGTTCCCCGCCTCGTCGTTGCGCATTGCAGCGCGACCGGAGAAGCGCCCCTTCGGGCGAGTCGATCGAATGACGGCAGCGGCCATTAAAAATCGAATAGACAAACTGCGCCAGAAGATCCGCGCGCTGGATGTCGCCTACTACGGTCGCGGCGAATCGCTTGTTTCAGATTCGGAATACGACGCGCTCTACCGCGAGTTGATCCGGCTTGAACAGGAAAATCCCGCGTTCGATCTCCTCGATTCGCCCACCAAACGCATCGGCAGCGATTTGGCAAAAGAGTTTACGAAAATACGGCATGCCGTCCCCATGATGAGCATCGAAAATACCTATTCCATTGAAGAGATTCGGGAGTGGGTCGGCCGCTGCAGCAAGCTTTTGCCGGGCGCCAGAATCTCCTTTGTCGGTGAACTCAAGGTAGACGGCATCGCGAGTTCCCTCCTGTATGAAAACGGCAGTCTCGTGCAGGGCGTCACCCGGGGTGACGGCGTTACCGGCGACGACGTGACGCAGAACATCCGCACCATCCGCGGTATTCCGCTTGTCATTGAGGACCGCTCTACGCTTGAGATCAGGGGTGAAGTATTCATGACTTTTACGAATTTCAGGCGGCTCAATGACCAGCTTATAGAGAACGGACAGAAGCCGATGCAGAATCCGCGCAATACCACGGCAGGAACCCTGAAACTCCTCGATTCCGCGGAAGTCTCCCGTCGTCGCTTAAGCTTTTGCGCCTACTATTTGCTTTCTAAACAGGAGACCGGTTCCCATTTAAGCAACCTCGCGAAACTCTCAAAACTCGGTTTCCCTGTTGTGGTCCATTCATCCGAACTGCACCGCGCGGAGGAGATCGACCGCTTTTGCAGCGAATGGGATGAAAAACGCCGCGATCTCGATTTTCCGGTCGACGGGATAGTTTTCAAAGTCAATGACCTCGGTCAACAAGGTTTGCTCGGGACGACCGCCAAGGCGCCCCGGTGGGTCATCGCCTATAAGTATCAACCGCAGACGGCGATAACGCGGATCGAGAGCATTGACGCCGGTGTGGGCCGGACTGGCGTGGTGACGCCGGTCGCGAACCTTTCACCGATCTTTCTCGCCGGCACCACCATCAAGCATGCCACATTGCACAACTATGACGAAATCGAACGTCTCGATATCCGCGTCGGAGATTACGTCGAAATTGAAAAAGGAGGGGAGATCATTCCCAAAGTAGTACGGGTCATCGTAGAGAAACGTTCCGCGACAAGCGTTTCCTTCACTCCTCCAAGCCGCTGTCCATCGTGCGGCGCGATGCTCGGCCGCCTGCGGGATGAGGTGGCACTTCGTTGCGTGAGCGGCTCCTGTCCCGCGCAGTTGTTCGCATCCCTTAATCACTTTGTTTCCCGCCCATGCATGGATATTCAGGGCATGGGAGGTGCACTTCTCGGTCGGCTCCTGAAAATCGGGCGTTTACACGATGTCGCCGATCTATACACCCTCGCCCGCGAGGAGCTTGCAGCGCTCGAACGGATGGGGGACAAGAGCGCGGATAACATCATTGCAGCCATTGATGCCTCAAAGGCTGCGTCGCTCGATCGCCTGCTGCACGGCCTCGGCATCCGCATGATCGGCGCCCAGGCGGCGAAACTGCTGGCGCACCACGTCAGCGATATTGCCGACCTGTATGCCATGACCGAGGAGACTCTCTCCGGGATGGAGGGGATAGGAGATGCAATGGCGCAAAGCATCCGAATTTACTTTGAGCGGGAGGAGAACCGCGCGGTCATCGAGCGGCTGCGCGGTTTTGGGGTGAATACTAAAGGCCTTGCACTATTAACGGAAAAAGGGAAAGATTATTCCCCTCTTTTTAAGGGAAAAACATTTGTCCTGACTGGAACGCTTGAGGCGTATACGCGCGAGGAGGCCGCCTCCGAAATAGAACGCCGCGGCGGCAAGGTGAACTCGGGCGTCAGCCGAAAAACCGATTATGTCGTCGTCGGCGCGGACCCCGGTTCGAAAATTGACAAGGCAGAAAAACTCGGCGTCGCGATAATCGATGAAGCTACCTTTAAAATGATGCTCGGGGTATAGCTTCCTGCCTCCTGATCATGCGACGCCCTGTCATCGTGTAATTACAACAAATGCCGGATGAGGAGCGTCCTCATCCGGCATTTGTTATTCCGTCCAACCGCAGTTTTAAGACTTATTTCTTTTTCGGGGAGGCTTTTCCCTTTTTTGCCGGGGAAAATTTCCCGGCGGCTGTCATAAGGGTCGCCATTTTTTCCTGGGCTATGGTCGCCTTCTCTTTTGCCACCAAGAGGTTATCAGAGTCTCTTGCATCCTCAGCCTCTTTCACGGTAGACATAATCAATTCAAGGCCGGCTTTGAGGGAATCGGCCGCCTTATTTTTCTTGTTCTTGACAACGGTTTTGAGCATGGCGCCGATGCTGTCCGCCTGCGAACGAGTCCGGTCGATCAGAGCATTTACCTCGCCCTTAAGTTGAGTCTTAGCGGTTGCAACTTCTTCCTGGGCGCTCTGGGCCGCTTTGATGGCGCTCGCCAGTGTTTCGGAGATTTTAGTATATTTTCGCATGAACGGCAATTTCCGGTTTTCCTGGGCAATCTGCTTCATGGCGAGGTCGTAGGAAATCTCCGCCGCTTTGAATTGCGCAAGGGCGTATTGTTCGGCGCCCATGCTTTGCGCCGAGTCAAGAGCGCTCTTCGCATCGCGGATCGCCTGGTCCGGAGCCTGGGCGCAGCCGATAAGAAAAGCGGTAACCGCCGAACCGAGAACAATACCGAACATCCGTGATTTCATGCTGACACTCCTTTGATAAAGGTGGCGGGGGGCAGTAATTGAAAATGCTGAGTAACGCAATGATTATCGATAATTAAACACTTTGCTTTGAGCTTTGACGGGGAATCATTCCCCGGCGAGAAAGAATGAATAAGATAATTTATGCGCGATGAAACGTCAAAATGCATCAGACCATCGGAAATACACGCTGGTTCGTTCCTTGCAGGAAAGTTTGTCATAACTCCTGCGACGGGTGTCGAGGTGGCGGAATTGTTTGCCCTGTCGACACTTTGTGAGCAACGCCCTTGGTCGGAAAAAAATGTCGCTTCCGCGCTTGCGGACACGTCCGCCTTCCATTTCCTGCTTCGCCGCGCCGTTGATGGAGCGCTCTGCTCTTTCGTTCTCGCCCGATTTATTATTGACGAACTCGAGATTGATAAGGTCGGTACGCATCCGGATTTCCGCCGCCAGGGTTGTGCGCGGTTGCTGCTTCAGCATTCGCTCCACGAGGCAAAGAAGCGCGGTGGAAAAAGAGCGCTCCTTGAGGTCCGTGCCGGAAATAACGCGGCGCAGGCGTGCTATGGATCCATCGGATTTCATGTCGATTCGGTCCGGAAAGATTATTACCATTCGCAGGAAGATGCTCTTCTGATGAGCATTGCCTTATAACCCTTTATTTTATTGTAATGAGAGGATCCATTTACCATGAAATACATTGGTCCCCATGTTTCCATAGCTGGCGGAGTTCAAAATGCACCTCTTAATGCACGGGCGCTCGGCGCTACCGGCTTCGGTCTCTTCACTAAAAATCAACGGCAGTGGAACGCGGCTCCCTATACGGATGAAGTCGTTACTGCGTTCAGGAAAAATCTGAAGGAGTGCGGTTATTCGCCGAAGCAGGCGCTGGCGCACGGCGGCTACCTCATTAATCTTGGTAACCCCGACCGGGCTGCCTTTGATAAATCGTATTCGGCATTGGTCGATGAATTGCGCCGGTGCAGCCGGATAGGTTTACCGCTACTCAATATCCATCCGGGGAGCCATCTGAAGCTTGTAACCGAGGAGGCGTGCATGCGACAGATAGCCGAAGCGGTGAACCGCGCCCATAAGGAAACCGAGGGCGTAACCGTTGTCTTCGAAAATACGGCTGGTCAGGGATCGAACGTCGGACACTCCTTCGAGCAGATCGCCTTTATGATCGGGCTCGTTGCCGATAAATCGCGTGTCGGCTTCTGTCTTGATACCTGCCACGCCTTTGCCGCGGGGTACGATTTGCGGACAAAGAAGAGCTACGGCGCGGTTATGCAGTCACTCGATGCCACGGTAGGGTTCAGGTATCTGCGCGGGGTTCATCTGAACGATGCCTTATTCACTCTTGGAAGCCATCTCGATCGCCATCAGAGCATCGGGAAGGGAAATCTGGGGCTCAATGCCTTCCACTTCCTCATGCGCGACGAGCGGTTCGAAGATATCCCTCTCGTTCTCGAAACCATCGACGAAAGCTTGTGGCCGGAGGAGATCGCACTTCTTAAAAGCATGGTTGGATAGGCGAATTCTCCTTCATAGAATTCTTTTAAAAAAGAATTATTTTTTCAATGGAATTATATATATTCATATCATACGGGTCATACGAGGACTCCAATATGGTTGGAGATCGTAAAATAACCCGAAGAAAAGGCATTATTTTGCACTCATCACCTGCCTGCGGAAGGGGTATTAAATGGCTGTTTCCATTATTATAAGGGGATTTAAGCAAAGTCAGTTATACAAATCTTTCATCGAGGAGGGGTGTATGGTTACCAGAAGGGGAAGGAAGGCGTTACTATCGGCGGGAGTTGCACTGCTGCTTTTGCCGGTCTATATTTTCGCGTTGCAGGACGGCGGCGCCCGCACGCCGCCGATGGGATTCAGTACGTGGAATTACTTCGGCTGTGGCGGCATCAATGAAACCAATGTGATGGCTGTCGCGGCTTCATTGGTGAAAACGTGGCCGACGAACTGGGAAGGCAAGCAGATCAGTCTTCAGAGCGTGGGCTATAAATTCATCAATTTGGACGATTGTTGGCCGGCGACTCCGGGTCGCACCGCTTCTGGTACACCAATAGTGAATACAAGTAGATTCCCGCATGGGTTCTACTGGCTTACCGACACACTCCACAAATTAGGTCTCAAGGCCGGTATTTACTCCTGCTGCGGGACCGCTACGTGCGCCGGCTATATCGGCAGTTACGGGTATGAATCCATCGACGCTCTCCAGTATGTTCAATGGGGTTTTGATTATCTGAAGGAAGACTGGTGCAATGTACCGGGGCAGTATACTAACGGTGCAGGCTCGGCGACGCTCTATTCAAGGATGGGACACGCTCTCGATCATGCTGACTCAACCGTCTATGCCGACTCTGCTAATGCCAGCGCTCTTATAAAGCTCCACAAAATGACCTTCAGCCTCTGTCAGTGGGGGGACTATAACGTCTGGACGTGGGGGGATACGTGCGGACATTTGTGGCGTATATCGGGCGATATTAACGCTTCATGGGGCAGTATTTACAGTAACTGGAGCACCACCATGGGGATCTCCCAATATGCCGGGCCGGGCGGCTGGAACGATCCGGATATGCTCGAGATCGGCAATGGCGGCTTGTCGAATACTATAAATCAATCGCATATGGACATGTGGTGTATTGCCGCGGCGCCGCTCCTGATGGGGAACAATACCCCGGCAATGAGCAATGACGTCTTTACGATTTTATCCAACCGTGAGGTCATTGCGGTGGACCAGGACTCTCTCGGCTACCAGGGGAGAATTGTGCGGACAAGCGGAAGTGTTCAGGTCATCGTCAAAAAGCTCAAGGTGCGTAACCCTGATACTACAGATAATAAAAAATACGCAGTTGTCATCCTTAATAGCGGCGGCGGAGCGACTTCCGGCGATATCAAATGGAGCGATATCGGACAAACAAATACAAAGAACCTCTTCAGAGTCCGGAACCTGTGGCTGCACGGATGGCTGAAAAATAATAATATCAACGATACGGCCAACGCGTCCATCACGGGGGGGACGGATGTTGATACCAACGTAACAGTAACCGACAGCGTATACGCTCCAAGTATTCCGAGTGATGGCACCGTGCATGTCCTGATGGAAATGGGAAATCCCGACGATATTTCTGTTTCAGTCCGGCCGCAGGACAACGCGGCGATCGCCGCCCAGCTTGGCGGTCGTATGAGCATCCGGGGCAATGAAATTTTTATTCCCCTTGCCCGCAGCATGGTGCAGGTTTTCGATATGCAGGGCAGGCAGATTGCGTCGATTTCCGCTTCGCAGCCGGGATGGTACGCCGTTACCGGTCGGGGAGCGGTGCATGGCGGCACGTACCTGGTACGGTTGAATACTCCTGCCGGGTCGGTTTCGCGCGTGATGGCTTTCGTAAAATAGCTTTATCAAACATATCAATCGCACGGCATAGCCTTGAAAGAGGCCTATGCCGTGCATTCCTTTATAAACCATTGCTGATGAAAGGATAGCGGCGCTATGGGAAGAAAGCGTAAGGTTTCGGTTTTTGCGGCGGCGGTATGCGGTATCCTGTTGGGAATCGTAGAGTTGACTATCGCGGATGATACGGGTTTGAGCGTCAAGAACATCCAGTTCACCGGTTTTGGATCCTACGAATTCGGCCAGGTGGAGCAAGGTAATTACAACGGTATCTACTTCGATCATTATTGGGACCATCAGGTATATGCCGGAAGCGGTTTTATCGCGAACCTCAGCGAAAACATGAAACTCGTTGCCGGCATTGAGGGAAAGATGTGGAATGCCGCGCCCTTTGCGAATGTTGGTGCACCAAGTCGACAATCTACCGAACAGCAATTCTCCGTATGGGTTACCGAAGCCGACGGAACCTATTCTTTCGGAGACACGACGGATAAGGTTTTCGCGAAACTCACTGCCGGCTATTTTCCTTACAAGTATAACCCTGAATCCCGTAACCTTGGCGAGTATATGTTCAGATCGTTTACCTACCCCGGCCTTCTCATGAATTCCTTCGATTTTCCGGCCGCGGACCTGCTCGGGGCGAAGGCATCCATCAAACTTAACCTCGATCAGATACAGATCTCCAACGATTTTATGCTCCTGGAGCAAGCCGCAACCTGGCCTTACGGAGCTTTTTCGCTGGCCTATGTCGGAGACTGCAATTTCGCCAAAGTTATTGATTTCGGCGCCGGAGTAGATTTTGCCAATTATATATCGGTCAATTCTAATAACACCACGCCTACCGACCCGGCTAATGCCATCAGGGATGATTCCGGAAATGTCATTCAAACAATTCAAAGTATCAAGGGCGGAGATACCACCTTTGACACTTCCTATTATACGTTCAAGGCCATCAAGCCCATGGCGCGGTTGACGTTTGACCCCAAACCCCTCCTGGGTGATTTTGGCCGGATGTTGGGAAGCGAAGACCTTAAACTGTACGGCGAAGGGGCGATCATCGGGACCGAGAATTATTCGTACTATTACGACAATATCTCCCAGAGAATGCCGGTAATGTTCGGGTTTTATCTGCCGACGTTCAAGATCCTTGATATGTTGAATATCGAGTTCGAGCACTATTCAAACCCTCTCAGCACCGGTACGTATAACCAGAGCTATCTTGTGGGATCATCAGCAGCGACCTGTCTTCCCGTGCCAGGCCCTCAGCTCGTCACCTTTAATCCGTTAAATTCAGCCTCAGCGGAAGCGTTCTCGACCACCACCTGGAAATGGTCGGTTTACCTCAAAAAAACGATCACCCCCAACGTGGCCATTACTATTCAATGCGCTCGAGACCATTCCCGGCCCAACTATAGCGATGGGTATCCCGGCTTTTATGAAATGCTTATTTTCCCGAATGACTGGATGTGGACGGCAAAGATTTCGGCAAATTTATAATCAGCCTTTTGGCCATCATCAGGTTTTTAATCAGCAGGGAGAGCCCGCTTATTCAGGCGGGCTTTTCTTTACACTATGATTAGATTTCAGAACAATGCATGGTTATGGTGATACTCCTTCACCAGCCTTAAATAAATGATGAAGGGAGAGTTCAGGGGAATTTATTATCCTTCAAAGAGATATTTTCCATCAGTGATTTCACCGGGTTATGCATTTTTTCTGAATACCCTGAAAAATCCAAGCGGGCGTAAAAAGATTGAAAAAGCCAGAAAAAGCGAGACTTAAGCCGGAAACAAGCTCTCACAAATCATTCCGGCTTCGGTTCGGGAAAAACGATGAGCGTTCCTTGCCGTGGCTTTGGAATCGAGATTGGATCCTCTGGCCCATACTGGTCGTACTTACCTTTGTCGCCTACCAGCCGGCATGGAATGGCGCGCCGATATGGGATGACGCGGGGCATATGACGAAGCCGGAGCTTCGATCCCTGCGGGGACTTGGCCATATATGGCTGCATCCCGGAGCGACACAGCAGTATTATCCGGTTGTTCATAGCGTCTTCTGGTTGGAGTATCGTCTCTGGGGCGATGCGACGCGGGGATATCATTGGATCAATATTCTGCTGCATCTCTTTTCCGCATTTCTGCTGGTAAAAATTCTCAAACGTTTGCAAATACGCGGCGCATGGTTGGCGGCGGGAATCTTTGTTCTGCATCCCGTGCAGGTGGAGTCGGTAGCATGGATTTCGGAGCTTAAGAACACGCTTTCGACAATATTTCTTCTCGGTTCGACACTTGCCTATTTAAAATTCGATAGTTGTAGAAACCGGAAGTATTATGCTGTTGCCGCGGGATTTTTCATCCTTGGCCTCATGTCCAAGTCCGTGATTGCTCCGCTTCCGGTAGCGCTTCTCGTGGTTTTCTGGTGGAAGCGGGGGAGGGTTGCCTGGTCGCGGGATGTAGTACCGTTGTTGCCTTTTTTTCTGATCGGCATTGCATCCGGCTTATTCACCTCCTGGGTGGAGCAAAGGTTTGTTATCGGCAAGGATTCTCCCCATGATTTCGAATTATCCATCATCGAACGAATCTTAATCGCAGGCCGTGCAATCTGGTTTTATCTTGGAAAACTTCTCTGGCCGGTAAACCTGATTTTTATCTATCCTCGCTGGAATATTAATAAGGCGGCGCTGTGGCAGTACTTTTTCCCGTTTGCGGCGCTCATGCTTGCCGGATCTCTCTGGGCAGTTCGGCGATGGTCGAGAGCTCCCCTGGCAGGGTTTCTGTACTTTGTGGCAATGCTTTTCCCCGCATTGGGTTTTTTTAATGTTTACCCGTTTCGTTATTCGTTTGTTGCGGACCATTTTCAATATCTTGCCTGCATGGGACCTATCGTTCTTGCGGCAGCCGGAATGGACAGGGCGGCGGAATATTTAAGCGCCCGAAAACGCCAACTGAAATTGGCGTTCTGTGGGATTTTACTGGTGGTTCTCGGAATGCTGACGTGGAACCAAAGCCGCATGTATGTTGACGCTGACACGGTATATAAGAGGACGCTGCAGGGGAACCCGGCCTGCTGGATGGCCCACTATAACTTTGGCAACGATTTGTTGCAACAAAGACATGTTAACGAAGCCATCGATCAATTCAGGAACACGATAGAAATCAAACCCGGCTATGTCCTTGCCCATGTTAATTTGGGAAACGCTTTGATGCAGGCCGGACGAACCGATGAGGGCATCTTCCAATACCGGGCTGCATTGGCAATCGATTCAACGTTCACATCCGCCTATATTAATCTCGGCAATGCATACATGGAGGCCGGTCTGGCGAAGAATGGCATGGAACAATATCGACGAGCTTTGAAGTTTGACCCCAATCTAACGGTCGCTCACTATGATCTCGGTAATACTTTCATGCAAACCGGGCAGATTCAGGAAGGCATCGCCCAATACCGGATAGTATTGGAACTCGATTCAAATTATACTCCGGCACATGTCAATATCGGCCGTGCCTTTCTCCAGATCGGGCAGGTGGAAGAGGGAATCGGGCATCTTCGGCGGGCGCTGCAAATCGAACCCGGTAATGCAGATGCACAAGGCAATCTTGGATTCGGCCTGATGCAGGCAGGGTATCCTGATGAGGCGATTATCCATTTCAAAAAAGCTCTGGAAGCCAATCCCCGGGATTTCCGATGTATCAGCGCGCTCAGGGATGCATTGCTCAAAACAGGGCAGCTTGACGAAGCAATCCACGTTGTTCAACGGGCAATTGATACTGCAAAAGCAGCGGGCGACGACTCTTTGGCAATGGGCATTGCCGGAGACCTCAGAAAACTACAGGCTCTCAATAATCACCGGACGGATCAATAATGTCGCCGGGCATTTCTTTGCAGAAACAGGCAATTGGCGCCGCAAAGGCGAGCGCACCGGCGAGGGGCAGGTTTATCCTGTGTTGTTTTTTTATTGCCGGGATCACCTTCATTACCTTTCTTCCTGCTTTGCAATGCGGTTTCACCAACTGGGATGACAACACGCATGTCACCGAAAATACGGCAATTCGCGGATTCAGCCTCCATCATCTTGCGCAGATCTCTACCTCCAGTATTGGTTATTACCAGCCGCTTACCATGCTTTCCTACATGACGGAGTACAGCCTTTTCCATTTGAATCCCGTGGCGTTTCATTGCACGAATATTCTCCTGCATTGCATAAATTGCCTTCTTGTTTTCGCGCTGCTTTATGGACTTTCGGGAAATTTGATTACCGGCATGCTTGCCGCATTGCTCTTTGCAGTGCATCCGCTCAGGGTCGAATCGGTCGCCTGGATAGCCGAGCGAAAGGGCTTGCTCTCGTCGCTTTTTTATTTTCTCTCCCTCCTTTGCTATTGGCGATACCTCCAAAAAGGCGGTCGGCGGCGGTATCTTTTCTGCCTTCTTTCACTGGTGTTATCCTTGCTGGCAAAGCCCATGGCGGTCAGCCAGCCGTTTATCCTGCTTCTGCTCGATTATGTGCGGCATCAAAAAGTAAATGTTAAAATGGTTATCGGAAAAATCCCGTTTTTCATGGTTGCCGCCGTCTTCGTTCTGGCGGCCATAGTTACCCAGCGCGGCTATGGGGCGATCGCTGAATTCGATTCATTGCGCATGCATATCTGCACGCCTTTCTACGGCATCCTTTTCTATTTACTAAAATCAATCGTTCCGCTGCGTCTCAGCGCGTTCTACCCGATGCCAACGAAACCCGATGGTCTGATGCTCGCGTCGCCGATTCTCGTGCTTGCAGGAGTTGCGGCGTTCTGGTGGAAACTTCGTCACCGTAAAATCGCCATGTTCGGGGTGTTGTTTTTTTTGATCACTCTTCTGCCGGTTTTGCAGATCGTACCCATCGGCAGTTTTATCGTCGCCGAGCGGTACACCTACCTTCCGATAGTCGGAATTGATTTCGTTGCCGCGGGGGGCATCGTCCATCTTTTCACGAAGCAATTCGGCGAAAATGCCGTAATGAAAATGATTCTGATCGGAGGGGTCGTCGGCATTCTCGCTGTTTTTGCCGGCGGCGCGTTTCAGCGTTGCGAAGTATGGAAAGACAGCATCACTCTCTGGAATGACGTCATCCAAAAATCTCCCTGCGCAATTGCCTATTTGAATCGCGGAAGCGCCTATGCCGCCGCGTCCGATTATGACCGGGCCATAGATGATTTTAATCAAACGCTGCGACTGCGCCCCGGCTATGCCGACGGCTATTATAATCGCGGACTTGTTTATTCGGCCCGGGGCGACAACGATCGCGCCATCGAGGATTATTCAAAGGCGATCGCATTCAACCCCGCCATGGCCAAGGCATATAATGACCGCGGCGTGGCTTTTACAACCGTGCATGACTTGGATCGCGCTGAGCAAGACTACAATCAGGCAATCCAGCTTGATCCAGGCGCGGCCGAGTCTCACTATAATCTCGGGCTGCTTTTTGCCGACCGTAAGGAGTACGACAGCGCTCTGGGAGAGTACAATCGGGCGATTTTGCTTAATCCGGCGATTTCCGAGGCCTATAACGATCGCGCACTGATCTATTGCGTCCAGGGGGACTATGGGCGTGCGATAGAAGATCTTTGCAGGGTCATTGCCCACGATCCAGGACGTGCGACCGCCTATTGCAACCGCGGTCATGCCTATGCCGCCATGGGTGATGTTCACAGCGCTATGAATGA
>JBEKOX010000029.1:0-36009 GCA_049521335.1 Chitinispirillaceae bacterium | reverse complement strand
ATACCGTTGCATCTCCGCCGTTATTTGTCCCTCAGTTAACCCGAGCCTCTGTGCCGCCGGGCGATAGGGTCGAATGGTGACCCGGAGGTCTTTTTGCAATTCGCGAACAAAAAATTTATTGATGGCAAGAGGGAGTGGCGGGCGTTTTGGGGGCGGCTTATCCGACGCCCTCGTCGATTGAGTTCGCTTTTGATCTCCCATACCCATATCGAGCTGAAAGCTGACCTTGAAATTTTTAATGGTCGGAAGAAAGAGCCAGTCACTCACTCTCGCACAGGAAGCCATTTCTGCAACCTCCTTTGAAAGTTCACGATTTCGGGGAACGGTAACCGTAAACCAGAGAGTATATCTGCCGTTTCTCGCGTAATTATGCGTTACCGCCGGGTTTGCATTAAGCCGTTGGGCGACCTCATTAATCCGTTCACGAGGCACTTTGAATGCCGCGAGCACGCTATGGTAACCGATTTTTGAAGAATCGAATATCGCACCGATTTGACGAATAATATTTTTATGCTTGAGTCGCACGATGCGCCCGATTACCTCACGAGGCGAAAGCCCCAGGCGACAGGCGATGGTCGAAAAGGGCGTAGTCGTGAGTGGAAAGTCATACTGAAGGCGATTGAGAATTGCCTTGTCGACCGCATCCATCAGTAACACTTCCTCAGGGCGGCAGAAGAGGCGATAATGGTTTTTTCAATATCGTCGTCGGAATGCGCGGCGGATACAAACGCCGCTTCGAATTGCGAAGGAGCAAAGTAAACCCCGTTTTGCAATGATTCCCGGAAATAGCGCGCATACACGGCGGTGTCACTGGTTTTCGCGGCATTCCAATCCGTGATGCTTTCCCGGTCGGTAAAAAAGAGGGTCATCATGGACCCAACCCGATTAAGCACCGCTTGCACCCCTGCATGCAGGCAGTTTTGCATGAGACCGTCGGCCAGGCGTGCTGAACGGCGTTCAAGGTTTTGATAAAAATCAGGATCTTGGCGTATGCAGGTGAGCGTTGCCAGTCCCGCTGCCATGGCCAGTGGATTTCCCGAGAGAGTACCAGCCTGGTAGATGCTTCCCAGAGGCGCCATCTGTTCCATTATTCGTCGATTGCCGCCGTAGGCGCCAACCGGCAACCCGCCGCCGATTACCTTGCCGAAAGTTGAAAGATCAGGCCGGATCCCGTAGAGTTCCTGCGCTCCTCCGGCGGAAACACGGAATCCGGTCATTACCTCATCAAAAATGAGGAGGCTTCCAAAGCGGGTGGTAATGTCGCGTAACCCCTTCAGAAAACCCTCTCTCGGTGCAACTACCCCCATGTTCCCGGCAACCGGTTCGACGATGATCGCGGCTATCCGTTCGCCATGTTTTTCAAAGAGCATTTTTACCGAATCAAGATCGTTATAGTGGGCAATCAGGGTGTCTCGGGCGGTCCCGATGGTAACCCCGGAACTGTCCGGGATGCCGAGCGTGGCCGCGCCGGACCCGGCCGCAATAAGAAAACTATCGCCATGACCATGGTAGCATCCTTCAAATTTGACGATGCAGTCCCGTTTGGTGTATCCGCGAGCGAGACGTGCCGCGCTCATGGTCGCTTCGGTTCCGGAATTAACAAAACGAACGAGCTCAATCGAAGGAACCTGCTGGATGATGGTTCGCGCCAGCGCTGTTTCAATGAGCGTCGGCGCGCCAAAACTTGTTCCTTTTTCCGCGGCGTCATGGATGGCTTTTACCACCCCGGGATGGGCATGTCCGAGAATCAACGGACCCCAGGAGCCGACATAATCAAGATAACCATTGCCGTCGATATCGTGAATCGATGAGCCGTTGCCATAGGCAAAGAACAACGGACTGCCCCCCACGCCTTTGAACGCGCGGACCGGCGAGTTGACGCCGCCGGTGATTACTTTTTTTGCTTCCTGAAATGCGGCGCGGCTTTTAACGGTATCACGCATGGATGCGTCCTGCCCGTCTTTCGCCACGGGGTTCGTAGGTGCAGTACGGTTCTTCCGCGAGATAATCCCCGCCCGTGGCGTATGCGCGGGCCCGGCATCCGCCGCAGGCCCTACGATAGTCGCAGTACCCGCAGCGTCCGTGGTAGGCGTCAAGATCACGCAACTCGCGGAAGAGCGGCGAGTTTTCCCAAACCGGTTGTAAATTAAGCTCATTTTCCCTGAGGTCACCCGCGGGGATATCGAGAAAACCGCAGATCTGTGTGATTCCGATATGGGATATGAAGGCAAATCCCTGGCCGCCGAGACAACCTTTTGTCATGGCATCGAGACCGTGGGTTTCCGGGTGCACGGTTTTGCCGGCGAGTCGTTCCCGTTGCCGGAGAATGCGGTAATAGTGGGGCGCGCAGGTCGGTTTAAGGGTTATCCCTGTCGGCGAACGATGGTCGTAAATCCAGTTCAGTACCATTTCGTACTCTTCCGGCGAGATCTCCTGATCGAGGATCTCCCTGCCCCGGCCGGTCGGCACGAGTAAAAATGGATGAAACGAAACGGCGCCGAGAGAATTTACAAGGTCGAAAATAGCTTGCAGCTCGCCGATATTCATTCTTGTGATCGTGGTATTGATCTGGAACTCCAACCTGGCTGACCTGGCCGCTTTGATCCCCGTCATAACGCCATCAAAAGCTCCTGCGACTCCGCGAAAAGCGTCGTGGCTTTGCGCAGTTGCGCCGTCGATGCTCAGGCTGATCCGCCGGATTCCCGCGGTTTTCAGCTTTGAGCAGGTTTCTTCCGTTAATAACGCTCCGCACGGCGCCATGACTATCCGCAAGCCGAGGCCGGTACCGTATTCGGCAATATGATAAATATCGGGACGAAGCATCGGTTCACCGCCTGTCAGAATAATGATTGGCCGGGCAAAAGCGACGATGTTGCGCAGCACTTGTTTGCACTCAGCCGTCGTTAGCTCTCCCTGGTATGGCCCTTTCCGCGCAGTAGCGCGGCAGTGGCGGCAATGAAGATTGCAGGAACGCGTTATTTCCCAGGCTACGATTCGCAGCTCCTTGCAGGTTCGATCAGCGGTGGCGGCGGCGGGCATGCGCCTTATCTCCCTTTGGCGAGGCGCTTCGCCGCTTCTATGGCGTGATAGGTAATGATCAAATCCGCTCCGGCGCGTTTAATTGAGGTGAGAATCTCCATCATGACGGCGGTGCCGTCGATCCAGCCTTTTTCCGCTGCAGCCTTTACCATGGAATATTCACCGCTCACGTTGTACGCCGCAACCGGAAGGTTGCATGCATCCTTGATACGCAGGATAATATCAAGATAGCTCAGCGCCGGTTTAACCATGACAATGTCCGCGTTTTCCTCTATATCCAATTGTACTTCACGCAGCGCCTCGTTGCCGTTCCGTGGATCCATCTGGTAGCCGCGTCGGTCGCCGAATTGGGGCGTCGAATCCGCCGCCTCCCGGAACGGGCCATAGAAAGCGGATGCGTATTTGGCCGCGTAGGACAAAATCGGGAGAAGCTCAAAGCCCGCCGTGTCAAGCCGTTCGCGGATCCCGCCGATTCTGCCGTCCATCATATCACTTGGCGCAACCATGTCGCACCCGGCACGGGCATGTGAGAGCGCCTGGCGTGCAAGGATTTCGATCGTGGGGTCGTTTGCCACTTCGCCATTGATTACGGGACCACAATGACCGTGCGTGGTGTATTCACAATTACATACATCGGTGATGACATACAGATCCTTGAAATGTTTTTTAATCGCTCGGATGGTCCGCTGCACTATGCCGCCTGCCGCATACCCGATCCTGCCTTCATCGTCTTTTTTATCCGGGATGCCGAACAGCAGGACCGCGCCCACACCGGCATCGGCGGCTTCTCCGCACGTTTTGAGGACTTTATCGATGGATAATCGACATACCCCCGGCATGGAGGATATCGGTTTACGGACCTGGTTCCCATGGCACACGAAGAGTGGCAGAATAAAATCATCGACTGAAAGCCGGGTTTCGGCAACCATATTCCGGATGGTCGCATTCCGCCGCAACCGCCTCATACGTGTCCCGGGAAATCCCATGGAGTACCACCTTCTCTTTATTCAAGTTACTGATAACGGGTTGTAATCTCTTCTTCAGTCAGAAAACAGGCAGGGTCTTCGGCCCAGACATTGCCGGACACTGCTTCTGCCCGTACCCTGAAATTGCCGTTACAGATATCCAGATAGACGCATCTGCCGCATTTGCCGGTCAATCTGCGCCGACGGTTTTTAAGGCCGGCCATGAGTTCGTTGCCGGTGTCCGTCCATATCTCCTGAAAGGGTCGTTCTTTGACATTGCCGAAAGAGTAATGGCGCCAGAACTGGTCGGCATGCACGGAGCCGTCCCAGCTCACGCAGCCGATGCCGATCCCCGAATTGTTCCCGCCGTTCATGGTCAAGAGGTCGAGAACGGCCATAGCGCGGGGCGACCCTTCCCTGCGCATGCGCAGATAGAGGTAAACCCCGTCCGCATGATTATCAACCGTCAGGACTTCCTTTGGCAGTCCCCTGGCATGGAGATCGGACGTGAGATCGATTATCCGGTCAAGGGTGGTCCTGCACTCCTGCGCGTTCAGGTCCTCGCCCCGCAGCGTGCTGCCCCTGCCGGCATACACAAGATGATAAAAACAAACGCGGGGAATGTTTAATTCTTCGAGTAGTTTAAAGATGCCCGGAATCTCTTCGACATTACGTTTGTTAATGGTAAAACGCAGCCCCACCTTGACCCCGGCGTCGATGCAATAGCGGATTCCCCGGAGAGCAAGGTCGAATGCGCCGGGTGAATCGCGGAACCGGTCATTGACATCGCGCATCCCGTCCAGACTGACGCCGACATAGGACAGCCCGATGTCCCTGAGTCCGGCGGCGACGCTTTCCGTAATCAGGGTTCCGTTGGTCGACAGGACCGTGCGCAGGCCGAGGCTCTTGGCCCGACGAATGAGCCTTGAAAGATCGGGTCGCATGAGGGGCTCACCTCCGGAAAAAAGCAGCACGGGCACTTTGAATTCACCAAGTTCATCGATGAACTTTTCCGCCTCCCGGGTGTTCAACTCACCCGCATACTCCTCATTGTGGGAGTGCGAATAGCAGTGAACGCATCGCAGATTGCAGCGCCTGCCCACGTTCCACACCACGACCGGCTTCTTATCGGAAGAAAACTGGAGCAGATGGGATGGCAGTTTGCCGGAATTTCGCCGGTACCGCAACGCGTCGGACGTCTCAACGGTTCCGCAATAAAGCTTTGAAATTCCTATCATTTTTGTAAATACTCCCGTATGGAGGCGACCAGTCCCGGAATGGTATGCTGCCGCGCCTCAATAAGCGGGGTGATTCCGAAACGCCTGATGGCGGCGGTCGTCAGCGGACCGATACTGACCGCTTTAAGCGAAGGCGCGATTCGTGCAAACTCTTCGGTGGTGAAAAGCGCGACAAAGTTCTCGAACGTCGAAGAACTCGAAAATGTGATAAGATCGTACCGGTCGTTAAGAATATCCTCCTTAATTGACGTGTCAGCATGGCTTGGCCGGACTGTTTTATAGGCGGTCGCAACCGTAAGCGCGGCGCCCCGGGCCCGCAGCGTGTCCGGCACTATGTCGCGCGCTTTTTCCGCACGGGGGAGCAACACCCGCACGTTGTTCCAGGAGAAGGCTTCAAGCGATCGGAGCAACCCCTCGGCCACCGCTTCCGGTGCGGTACTATCGACCTTGATCCGGTAGCTGTTTATAGCCGCCGTGGTGCCGGGGCCAATGGAGGCGATGCGCACGTTCCCCAGCGCGCGAATATCTCCCTTGATGGCAAGGAGCAGGTTGAAAAATGCGTTGACGCCGTTCGCGCTGGTGAATAGTATCCATTGATATTTATCAATATTCGCGATTTCCGCTGCCAAAGCGCTCTCTCGCCCGACCGGTTCGATTTCGATGGTCGGCAGTTCAAGTACCTCGGCGCCGAGATCGGTCAGCAGTACGGATAAATGATAGGCCTGGGTACGGGAGCGGGTGTTGATGATCCGTGTGCCGAAAAGCGGCCGGGTTTCAAACCATTGGAGCCGGTTACGCAATGCGACCACTTCCCCGATAATGATTATGGCGGGCGGTTTTATACATGCCCTGTCGGCAATCTCGGCAATAGTATCCAGTGTTCCGGTTACGGTTTGCTGCGTTAATTTTGTTCCCCATCGGATGAGCGCAACCGGTGTTTCGGGCGAACGCCCATACCGTATCAGTTCGACCGTGATCCCGGAAAGGTTGCCAACGCCCATGTAAAAGACTAAGGTATCAACTCCTTTGGCAAGGTATTCCCACCTGATATGTGCAAATGGTTTCGCGGGATCTTCGTTGCCGGTCACCAGAGCCACAGAAGAGGCCCAACCGCGGCTTGTAACTGGAATGCCGGCATAAGCGGGTGCCGCGATACCTGAGGTTACCCCCGGTACTACTTCAAAGGGAACTCCTGCCGCCCGAAGCGCCTCGCACTCCTCACTGCCACGGCCGAACACGAAGGGATCTCCGCCTTTTAGACGGACAACGATTTTGCCCGCGCGCCCATTTTTTACAAGAAGCGAATTAATTTCCCGCTGTTCCAAGGTGTGGTGAGAAGTCGATTTTCCGACATAGATTTTCTCCGCCGACCGAGGAGCCTGCGCAAGAAAAGCGGGATCCGCAAGGTAATCGTAGATCACGACTTCCGCTTTTTGAAGGCACTGCACGCCTTTCAGCGTGATGAGTCCTGCGTCTCCAGGGCCGGCCCCGACCAGATAGACCATGCCTGACGCACCGCCGCTCATAGTTGAAACCTGATTTCGTTTCTGTCGCACAAAATAAGCATTTTTTCCGCTAAAGCCTTGCCGGCCGCATGATTTTCCTCCCTTGCGACCATCACTGTTTCGCGGACAAGACGCCCGCTATCCGGGTCGCCGATGACCCCTCGTATGGTCAGGCGATCGTTATCGATTTTTGCATAGACCGCAACGGGCATATGACAGCCACCGCCGATGATCGCCAGAAAATCACGTTCTGCGCATATTTCAAGCCTAGTTGAGGCATCGTCAATGGTGGCAGCTATGCGCTGGGCCTCACTGTCGGTTTTTTTGCACTCAATAGCAAGGCAGCCCTGGCCCGCCGCCGGCAGGCAGAGATCCATCGGCAGAAGGGCGTTTTCTTCAAAGTGCCGATTCAGCCGCAACATTCCCGCCGCTGCGGCTACTATGCCGTCGTACTGCCCCTCTTCGAGTTTCCGCAACCGGGTATCGAGATTCCCGCGCAAGTCCCTGAATATCAGGTCGGGTCTGACGGCTTTGAGTTGCATGAGACGCCGCAGACTCCCGACGCCGATAATTGCCGCGTGCGGCAGCTCATCGAGGAGCACCCTTTTTTTTGTGATCAGGCAATCGAAAGGATTTTGACGGAGCGGGAAGGCGGCAAGGATCAGGCCATCCACTCGCTGTACCGGAACATCCTTGAGACTGTGAACAGCCAAATCCGCGTCACCGGCCAACAGCGCTTTTTCGAGTTCATTGACGAATACGCCTTTCCCCCGGAATTGCGAAAGGGGGCGGTCCGTAATCCGGTCACCGGTCGTCGCGAGGGTGATAATTTCAAAAGTGAGGCCGGGGTTCCGCTCTTGAAGCATCGCCGCCAGATGGCTGGTCTGGGTAAACGCCAGCGCGCTTCCCCGGGTGACGACACGCAGGAGGGGGGCCACTAGTTAATCCGCTCCTTCTGCAATTCGCTGCTCGCCGAAGGC
This sequence comes from Chitinispirillaceae bacterium, assembly GCA_049521335.1. Classification (GTDB taxonomy): domain Bacteria; phylum Fibrobacterota; class Chitinivibrionia; order Chitinivibrionales; family Chitinispirillaceae; genus BOG-1184. Next base: position 28,282 of record JBEKOX010000029.1, on the reverse strand, counting down.
GGGGAGGTGTTTCAGCTCATTCCGTATGCGTTGCCGCAGGGCTCCGGCGCGTCCCCGGTAGGATGTCACCTCCAGTGAGAAAATGGTCTGCCAGAATCGGTCTTTACAATCAGTGGTCAGTCGTTTAATCGTGGGGCGCAACAGGCTGAGTTCGTCAATCATTACCTCATATTCATCGGGGACGTGCGCTTCCAATTCGGTGCGGATCTTTGCCGCTACTTTCGGCGCGGCTCCGCCCGTCCCGACCGCCACGCAAAGCTGCCCCTTCGTCATTACCGAAGGAACAATAAAAGTACAATGCTCCGGATCATCGACGATATTGACCAGAATCCCCATTTTTTTTGCGTCATTAAAAATGCGCTCGTTGACCGCCCGGTCATCGGTCGCACCGATCACGAGCTGCATTCCCTGCAGGAAACGTTCTTCGTAAGGTTCCCGAACCCATCGCAGGCGAGCTTGCCGGGCCAGTTCGGCAAGGTGATCGGTACCTTGCGGGCTGACGACCGTAACGTACGCGCCGGATTCAATGAGCGACTCTATTTTTCGCACCCCCACCTTTCCGCCTCCGACGACGAGGCAGTGGAGGCACTTCCCCTTGACGAAAACAGGATAAAACCGGTCATTCATCCCCGAATTCCTTGAGGCCGAAAATGGCGGTGAGGGATCTGGTGTACATAACCCCGTCGTTATCGGCGGCTATTTCCTTGAGAACCTTCGAAGGGTTGCTTAAGAAGCGTTTTGTCAATGATACGGCGAATTGCCTGATAATCTCCCGGGACCCCTCCGGCAGGGTGCCGATTTGAGCGGCATACCGTTTAAGCTCTTCATCGCGGAGCAGTTCAAACTGTTTTCGTAACGATATGAGCGTGGGCAGCGCCTTGAGCGAACGGTACCAGGCGAAATAGTTCTCCAGGTTCTCTTTGATGATTTCGCGCGCGTTGCCTATTTCGCTCGCTCTCATGCGTGAATTTTTAGAAACGAGGACCGACAGCTCGTCGAAACCATAAAGAAATACGTTCTGAAGATCACCGGCGCTCGGCTCAATATCGCGGGGAGCCGCAATGTCAATGAGAAAAATCGCCCGGTGTTTTCTCAAGCCCATGACTTTTTTGATCCGGTCGGCGGTCAGGATGAAATGGGGCGCGCCGGTCGAAGTAATGACGATGTCACATTCCGGCATGATCGAATCCACGTCATCCAGGAGCAGGGCCGTTCCGCCGAACTTTTCGGCCAGGGGCAGTGAATGCTCCGGCGTTCGATTGGCGAAGTAAATTTTTTTAATACCGGCTGTGGCCAGATGCCGGGCTGTCAGTTCTCCCATGTCGCCCGCGCCGATGATGAGAGCGGAGCGCATTGATAAATCGCCGAGGTTTTTTTTTGCCAGATCAACCGCAGCAGAAGGAACCGACAGAATACCGTCGCTGATCCTGGTCTCGGTACGGACTCGCTTGCCTGTTTCCATCGCAAAATGAAAAAGCTTGTTGAGTATGGTTCCGGTGTTGCCTCTATCCCGTGCGCTATAGTACGCTTCTTTAACTTGGCCAAGTATCTGTGTTTCGCCGATCACCATCGAATCGAGGCCGGCGACAACTGAGAAAAAGTGCTCTACCGCTTCTTCGCAATGATAAAAATAGAGTTGCGATTCGAACTCCTTGACTGGAATGCCGTGAAAATCCGAAAAGAAATTAAGCAATTGTTCCCTTGCCGATGTGGGATTTTCCATCACGGCATACACTTCAACCCGGTTGCAGGTTGAAAGGATAAACGATTCGAAAATATCCAAATTTCGGGCGAGTTTCCTGAGTGCCGTTTTGAGGTTGGTATTCGTAACAATGAGCCGGTCTCTGAGCTCGGTTTTGCTCGAGGTATGGTTCGTACCAAGCACAACGACATGTTTGCCCGGGGTGTTGGTGATAGAATCCATGTCAGTCCGCCAGCAGGCTATGAGAAGGCATCAATAATAATGTAAAAGAATATATAGATGTAAAGATACTACGTTGAAACGGACCGAATGTTTGGAGGAAGAGTAACGTTGGAACCGGTGCTTCATGCCGCTCGCAAAGGCATTGATGCACTGAACGCCTATCTGAACTATTTCTATTCTTTCAGGCAGGCCAGCATTTTATTTTAAAAACACGCTATTCGGGATTGCTACATTACCATGTGAACCTCCGGGAGAAATAATTATAATGAAAGAAATCCCACTCTCTAAGACTTTCCAGCTAATCGAGCTTGGTCCGGTCGTGCTGGTGACGACGGTGAACAATGGACGCGCCAACATCATGACGATGAGCTGGCATATGATGATGGAGTTTGAGCCTCCGCTCATCAGCTGCATCGTCAGCCCCGCAAATTATAGCTTCAAAGGATTATGTGCGACTAAGGAATGCGTGATTAGCATTCCCACGGTTGACCTCGCAACCAAGGTCGTCGAAATTGGCAACTGCTCAGGCAAGGACATCGATAAATTTGATACATTCTGTTTGACGTCACTGCTGGCGAAAAAAGTATTGGCGCCGTTAGTACGCGAGTGCCTCCATAATATAGAATGTCGCGTGGTGGACTCCAGCAAGGTAAAAAAGTACGGCCTTTTCATTCTTGAGGGAGTTAAAGCATGGACTGATGCTGAGCGTAAGGAACGCCGAACAATCCATGCCAACGGAGATGGCACATTTGTGGTCGATGGCAGGACCATTAACCTGAAGGAAAAGATGGTGAAATGGACTGCTCTCTGTAATAGCTAAAAAAAACAAAAATCTATGAAATGTCGTTTATGTCGAATTTTAAAGTGATTTATTATCTTTTACTTTCTCATGGTTCTGCCGAAACCATTCGTAGATAATCGTTGCGCTTGCGCAGGCAACATTGAGCGAGTCGATGCCTTCGGCCATGGGAACGGCGATCGTTTCATCGCATGCGTCCAGAACCGCCGGTGTAATGCCCTCGCCCTCACTGCCGAACACGATACAGCAGTCGCCGCTGAGGTCCGTTGCAAAGAGGGGCGCGCTCCCCGGCCGCGGGTGCGCCGCAAAAACGCGGAAGCCGAAATGCAATCGAAGTGTTTGAAGAGCAACGGCCAAATTTTCGGCATAATGTATCGGCAGTTTGAAAATGGTTCCCATAGAGTTGCGAACCGACCGGCGAAGCCAGGGGTCGGCCGACGTCTCTCCGACCATGAGCCCGCAAACGCCAAAGGCCGCGCAGTTGCGAACCACCACTCCGGTATTTTCCGCGCTCGTAAGGTGATCGGTAGCCGCCAGAATGCGGGGGCGCCGTGATGCGGCGGCAATCGTTTCTAACGTCAATGGCGGCGGTACCGCGCCTACGGCCATGATTCCCTGATGGCATGTAAAACCTACGATTTCTTCAAGGAGTTTTTTTCCGGCAATAAAAACGGAAATGCCTTCCTGCCGTTGTTCAAGGAGATTCCTGTGCCGTGCCAGAAGGTCTGCGGTCATGAGGACCGAGACCACTTCCACGTCATTTTCCAGGAGACGACGCACGACTTTTTCTCCCTCGGCGACAAACACGCCTCGTCGTCGGTGTGAAAGCGGCCGCCGCAACGTGCGATAGAGATCGAGTCCGGGCTCATCGAGTGATAAAATGGTTCGTATCGTACCGATCATTGCGCCTAAAAAATAGGTTATTACTTTGGTGTTGCCGTTTTTCGGAGCATAGCGGACCGGAAAGTGTGGATCGTATCTTTATAACGACCCCCGTTATTTCCGGGGAAATTGTTAAACGCGGAGGATTTGAAGAGAAGGATGCCATATACTCCGTTCATAAAAAAGGAAGCGCTGGGTTGGTCGGTTGGCAATGCATGCTACCGGGTGCGAAAGCCGGGAGTCGCGCTGCTGTTTTTTTTTGCCGACAGGGCAGGTGATCTGCTTTTTTTTCTGCGGAAGCGCCGTGTTCCGGCGGCGTCGCGATCCATCCTCGTCATCCAGCTGGATCATATCGGCGATATGATATTATGTACGCCGCTCATTGCCAATATCAGACGTGTATTTCCCGACGCCCGCCTCTCATTGCTGATTCGTGAATGCTCCGATCCGATTGCCCGGACCATCGAAGGCGTTGACGAGGTGCTGCACCTTCATACCCCTTGGTTGTCGCGCGAAAAAAATGTCGGGTGGACCGGCGTAATGAAGTTCTGTCTCCGGCGATTCAGGAAGTATGATTTGTCCTTCGAGGTGCATGGTGAGGTACGCACTATTGTTGTTGCATGGCTACTTTCCCGGTTTCGCGTCGGATTTGGCGTGCGGGGTGGCGGGTTTCTCCTGAATTGCAACGTCCCATGGGGGCGGGATTATTCAAAGCATATCGTCGAGGTTCAGCGACAACTCCTCGAATCCGTGGCAGCGGGAGCCGGACTTCAGGTCAGGCCGGGTTTGCGCATAGGGGCAGCTGTGGAAGAAAAAGCCGCCTCGCTGCTCAAAGCGTCCGGATTGGAGAAAAAAGGCTATATTTTTATCCAGATGAGCGCCGGCGAAACCAACCGGGAGTGGCCGCTTCATTACTGGAAAAACCTGATTGCCGCGCTCCTCGCAAAGGGATTCTCCATCGTATGCGCCGATCAGGACGTTTCGAAGAAAGCGGCCGTTTCCGGAGGACTCGATTTGGGACACCGACTTCATTTTTTCAGGGTTTCGCTGGTCGAATACACCATTTTTGTCAAATATGCCCGATGCGTCATCAGCATCGACACTTTTTGCAACCACCTCGCCTCATGCTTTAATACCCCTGCGCTCGCTCTCTATTCCGGCGTGAACTTCACGGCGGAATGGGGCCCGCTTTCCGATGAAAAAATTGTTCTGCAGAATACCGCCTGCTCCCTCTATCCCTGCGCATTGCGCAGGTGCCCATTTGACTATCCGAGCCCCTGCATGCAGGCGCTGTCCGTCGAATCCGCGATAGACAGCCTTACGCAGCTTCTCGGACTTCTCGGACGGAAAGAATCGGCCGGAGGATAGGCGAAACACGGAGATGTGCGCCGATCGACAGACCCGACAGCGTCGGTATTGCATGAATCTGCGGCAATAGCATCTACCTCGGGGTTTGGAATATTTTTACCCCTTATGCCCAAAGTTTTTTTCATCGAACCACCTCCGACGCTCGCCTGGACCTCTGATTCAAAAATATCCAAAGCAGGCCGACGTCATCCATGCCTCAATGAGACCGGCGAACAGACCTACAGCTATCAGAACCTTTTCAGCGCCGCCATTTTGCGGGAAAACGGTTTTGACGTGGAGTACATCCATTGTCCTACGCAAAGGCTCGATTGTCAGGCTGCTGAAGCGGCGATCGATGCGGCGCGGCCGTATGCAATTGTCATCATGAAGGAGCATATCAATGCCCGGGCGGCCGATGCGGTTAGCGCGGGGGCCAAAAGAACAGGAGCGTACGTCATTTGGTGCGGGCCCTTTGTCACGGCACTCCATGAGAGGGAAATAGCCCTTGAGTGCGTCGATTTTATTCTCCGCAAGGAGTGGGACTATGCCGTCCTCGATCTTCTGCACGCACTGCTTGAACATGCACCGCTGAGCGGCGTCAAGGGACTGACCTGGAAAAATGAACGGGGTGAGGTGACGGTCAACCCCAACCGTCCGGAAATCGAGGATCTTGACGCGCTGCCGATTCCCGCCTACGACCTTATCGACCTGAGCAAATTTTACGAGAGCGTTTTCATACGATTTCCCGCCGCGACCATGATCACCTCCCGCGGCTGCCCGTTTCAGTGCATTTACTGCAGCTATCCCCAGACGATCTACAGTCATAAATACCGCGCCATGTCCCCGGCCCGGGTTGTGAAAGAGATCCGGCATCTGGTTAACGACTTTGGCGTGCGGGAGATCCGGATCGACGACGATACGTTCGATATCGATACCGGACGGGTAATTGAAATATGCAAGCTTCTCGTTCAGGAAGAACTCGATTTTACCTTTTCAGCGCAATGCCGGCCGAAGCTTTTTACGGATGATGAAGCTATGTGGCTGAAAAAGGCCGGCTGCCGGATGGTCCTCTTCGGGATTGAATCCGGTAATCAGGAAGTCCTGGATAGAATCAGGAAGAATACGACCAAGGACGAACTGCGCCGGGGCGTTCGTATCGCAAAAAAACATGGTCTTGATGTTCTCAATTGCGTTATGCTGGGTTTTTTCTGGGACACGCCCGAAACAGTTGAAGAAACCATTCAATTTTCTTTCGAACTGAATGCGGAGTTCACCCAGGTATCGGTGCCGACTCCGCTTCCCGGTACGGACTACTATACGGTGCTGGAGGAAAATCACTGTTTTCTTTCTCACGACTGGGAGTGTCACGACAGCGTCCATCACTCCTCGGTCGAGCTTCCGCACCTTACCAACACCACGCTCAATCACTATCTCGGTACTTTTTACCGGCGGTACTACCGGCGACCGGCCTACCTGTGGATGATGTTCCTGCGGATGTTCCGGTCGTGGGGGAATTTTACGCAGAGTTTGCGGAAGGTCGGCGTTCTCGTTACCAAATAGATCCCGCATGAAAATTCTTCTCGCTTCACCATTTACCAGCACAAGCGGGAGCGCCATCCGTTTCTGGAACATAGCTCGGCAGCTCAGGAAACGGAGTTTTGATGTCGTCTATACCGACCGCAATTCCAGCGGTGCGGGGCCCCTTTATCAGGTTGACGGCATCGTCTATTATCCGAGCAGAACATTCTCTCCTCTGTTCCTCGATATCCTTTTTTCAACTATTTTCACCATGGTGCTCCTGCTTCGTAATCTCGATTGCCGCATTTTCTATGCACTCAAACCAGCGCCGAACAACTGTTGCGCCGCTCTTATCGCCCGCCTTCTCGGCAAGAAAATCATATTGGATATCGACGATCTTGATTATGAATACCTCGAGCCCGGCCTAAAAAGAAAAATCTCGAAGTTTTTCTTCAGGTTTTTCCCGCGTTTTTTCCCGATCGTCACTTGTCACACCCCGGCACTTATCAAGTATTGCAAAGATCGGCTGAAGATACCCGCGAGCCGACTCTATTACCTGGCCCAAGGGGTTTCGGATGAATTCCTGCATGTGCACGACGGCGAGGAACCGTCGCGTGAACCGCGCGCTTCTTCGATAATCTATGTGGCAACGCTCGGCATCACCTCGGATTTTGACGATCTTCTGCCCATGCTCGCCAGGGTGCTGGCCGGCTGCGAAACGGCGACCGTGACGGTGGTCGGCGACGGCGTTCGGCGGAGCCTGTTCGAAGCGAAGGCGCGAGAGATGGGACTGGCGGTGCGCATGATCTTTTCCGGGCGGATTCCGCATGCCGAACTTCCCCGCCTGATGGCGCGGCATTACATCGGATTGAATTACATGAGGAAATCTTTTGTCAATGACTGCAGGGCCATCCTCAAGATCCGGGAGTATCTCGCCTGCGGGCTCCAGGTGGTATGCAACGATTGCGGTGACGCCGGCCTGTTTTCAAAATATGCATTTATCGAGCAGGACCTTCCCCATATGGAGCAGCGTCTCGCCGTATTATTGTCAAATCGGTGCGATCGAAATACCGGGGGGCGGCGGTTCGTCGAGGAGGGTTATTCATGGGATTCAATCTTTGCCGAATTCATGCAGTATCTTTGCCGAAAGAGGATACTTCCCCCGAAGGTTGAAAATTAATGCGCATCGGAGTCGACATAAAGGCTTTTAAAAACGGCACGACGGACATTGCCCGCTATCTGCGGTCGATTCTTGACTGGCTGCAGAAGCTTGACCGGGAAAATGAATATTTTCTCTTTTCATGCGCGTCCTCAGACTACACGACGTCCAACCCGCTCTGGAAGAAAATCGTTACGCCGTGGCGGCTGCCCGGCATTGCGTGGCAGCAGATGGTGTTACCCGGACTGCTGAAAGAATACTCGATAGACATCCTCTGGGCTCCGGAGCAGATGTGCCCGATTTTCTTATCCCGACACATCAAGGTAATTGTGGCAGTGTACGATTTAGTCTTTCTTCGGTATCCACAGACCTGCGTCTGGTCCAATCGGCTGATTCAGTGTCATCTTTTCCCCCACACCATCAGGAGATCGGATGTCCTTGCACCGATTTCTGACTATATAGCAAGAGAGATGTCGCATGCCTATCGGAAGCTTTTGCCGGGGAAAAAAATCCGACCGGTTTATTGCGGATGCCCCGGATGGTTTCCTCCGCAGGGTTATGCCGGGAGCAAACGTGAGAATTTTTTATTTTTTGCGGGTAATCTTGAGCCCAGGAAAAATCTGGTCAGACTCATCGAAGCCCTTGAAATACTCCGCCGGAAGCATGGGCTGACGATTCCGCTGCATCTGGCCGGCCCGACCGGGTGGAAAAATCGATCGCTGCGTGCATTGATCGAGTCATCAATCATCCGGAACGATATCGTCTTTTTAGGCTACCTTTCCGAAGAGAACCTTAAGAGGGAGTACTTAACCTGCAAAGCGCTGATTTATCCCTCCCTGTATGAAGGGTTCGGGCTGCCGACCCTTGAGGCGCTGTCGCTCGACTGCATGGTTTTAACTTCCGAAGGGACCGTCATGCAGGAAATCTGCCGGAACGGTGCGATGTACTTTGATCCGAAGAATCCGGAAAGCATCGCCGCCGCAATACATCATATTTACGGACCAGACTTCGATCGCGGAAATTATCTCGACGTGAAGGCCGAAATCCTGCAGAAATATTCATGGGAGCAAGCTGCGCGCACCCTGCTCCTTATCATGAAGGAGATCGATGCGGGGTAGTTCTCGGATGCCGGTTTCAACGGCATGAAATTAACGGCCAGCGGAAGGTACGATCATTTATATTTTCTCACGTTTTTAGGGGAGAAACCTGAAGAGCCGGGAGGCACCGATCGAACAAATCCGAACATTTTTTCAACCACCATTATCTAAAACAACAACTTTAAGGAGGTATCAAATGGCGTACAAAATTATCGATTCATGCCTTGCATGCGGGACCTGTGTTCCGGAATGCCCTGTCGAGGCGATCAGCGAAAGCGATCCGATCTATGTCATTGATGCGGCAAAGTGCACCGACTGCGCCGCCTGCGTACAAGCCTGCCCTGCGGAAGCAATCGAGCCGGCATAACGTGAAGTTTGTTACGTTTCAGAACCAGAGGCCCTCGAATGTTGCAGGGCCTTTTTTTATTTAATGGCATTAATAGCAAACCGGACTTACCATGCTAACCTCTGAAAATTACGATGTCGTTGTTATCGGCAGCGGCCCCGGCGGCTATATCGCCGCAATACGATGCGCTAAACTGGGAAAATCCGTGGCTATTATTGAACGAGATCGGCTCGGCGGCGTCTGTCTCAACATGGGGTGCATTCCATCGAAATCTCTCATCCGACAGGCATCGCTCTTCCTGACCCGGGCGGCCCTCGAATCGCTGGGGGTGTCCGTCGATAGTTCGAGATTCGATTACGCCAGGGTATTCGCGGCATCGAGGAGGGCGGCGGATACGCTCTCGCGAGGCGTCGCCTATCTGATGAAGAAGAACGGCATCGCCGTAATAAGCGGCGTCGGCGCCTTAGGATCGGACCGGATCGTCGTGGTCGACGGCAGCCGGGAGATTCATGCCGCGAACATCATCATCGCCACCGGATCGCGTCCGAGGGAGCTGCCGGGATTCACCTTTGATGAAGCGCGGGTGCTTTCATCCGAGGGCGCGCTCATGCTGGAAAAGTTGCCGAAAAAAATCATCATTCTCGGCGGCGGGGCCATAGGCGCGGAGATGAGTTTCATTATGAACGCCTTCGGCGTGGAGGTGTATCTGGTCGAGATGATGCGTCGGATCCTTCCACAGGAGGATGCCGAGGTTTCGGAGACCGTTCTGAGATCGTTTATTAAGCGCGGGATCGCGGTGTATCCCTCCACCCGCGCCGTGGCTTTGCAGAAGGATACGGACGGAGTTTCAATAATCCTTGAGAATGCCGAGAACGGACAAACCTCTCTTGGGGCGGATTGTGTTCTGGTTTCCGTGGGACGCTCGCCCAATACCGAAAATATCGGCCTGGACCGTGTCGGCATCGTTCCGGAAAAAGGGTTTATTCCGGTCGGCGATTACGGCGAAACCTCCTGTTCGGGAGTGTATGCGATCGGCGACGTCGTGGCGACGCCGCTTCTCGCCCATGTCGCTTCCAAAGAGGGGGAGATTGCCGCAGGGCATATCGCGGGGTCGCCGGGAGCGGTACGCCGTATCGACACACTGGAAGTTCCAAGCGCGGTTTATTGTGAGCCGGAAGTCGCGAGTTTCGGACTTACACGGGAGCAGGCCGAAGCTCGGGGCATTGCCTGCAAAACATCGACCTTCCCGTTCCGCGCGTCAGGGAAGGCGATTGCGGCCGGGGAGACGGAGGGATTTGTCAAACTCGTGCACGATCCGGCGGGAACCGCGCTTCTCGGCGCGCATATCGTGGGCGCGCATGCGACCGAGATCATTCATGAACTGCTGCTTGCGAAAACACAGAAGCTGCCGCTGTCCGCGATTGCGGAGATGATCCATGCCCATCCGACGATGGGGGAGGGGGTGATGGAAGCGGCGAGGATGGGGATGGGGGAGGAGATACAGATTTAGGCACCTATGAAATTCAAATAACTGTAACCTTCTTTATTTCTGTAGTAGAGGCAAAAAAATGTGCACTCAAGATTATTACAATAGAGAGAAAGGCAAATAAAGATGAATTCAATAACAGACCTTTGGATTAATAACAAGGAGCTGATTCTCGGAAAATCTGTTCAGCAAATAATCGCTTTTTGTGCTGATGGCAGATTATCTGACGGTAATCAGTCTTCTCAGGAATTCAGAAGGTTTCTTAAAAACATTACATCTGAAATGCTTTCGACATATGCAACCGAATGTCTCGAAAAGAAATTTGATGATAGCGGTTTAGCTTTGCAGGATGTTGTAAATCAAATAGGTTCAAGAATTGGTTTTTCTGTTGAAGATGGTCTTTATAGAGGACGCTCGAATGCGATAGGTTTCGATGGAATTTGGAAAACAATCGATGGTTATTCCCTCGTTGTTGAAGTCAAAACCACCGATGCTTATCGAATTAACCTCGATACTATTTCTGAATATCGAACGGAACTTTGCGATTTAAAGAAAACAACCAAGAATCTATCGTCGATCCTAATAATAGTTGGCAGACAAGATACGGGGGATTTGGAAGCGCAAATTCGGGGATCACGACATGCTTGGGATATTCGTCTCATTAGTATTGACTCACTTGTTAAACTGATGCTTCTGCGCGAAAATCTGGATGATGCCAAAACCATGCAGCAAATTGCTGAAATTCTTAAACCTCAAGAATATACCCGCCTCGATAAATTGATTGATGTAATATTTTCAACAACAAAAGATGTCAGTCCCGCTGTGGATTTCGATGAAGTTGAGGCTGAAGGAAATAAACATGAGAAAAAAATCAGATTTCATCCTTCTAATTTTCATGATGAGTGCATTGATAAGATTCAGAAAAAACTTAAAATACCTCTAGTAAAGAAAAGTAGAAGTTGCTTTAATTCTTCAGATAATTCAGTTTCAGTTATTTGTTCAATATCAAAAACACATGGAAAATCTTCTTCTCCAAAATATTGGTTTGCATTTCACCCATATTATGAAGATTTCTTGAAAGAATCATCCTCAAGTTTCATGGCTTATGGTTGTGGTTCTGCAAATGATATCCTCCTTATTCCTTTTGTCGAACTAAAACCATTGCTGCCGGATTTATGGACAACAGAAAAAGAAGACAGAATGTACTATCATATCGTAATACATAGAAAGGGAGACAAATTCTTTCTCCAAGTGCCAAAAAAAGATATAATGCTTGATATTTCAGATAAGAAGATATAATGGCAGGGTAAGTGCGAAAAAATGATAATATTACGTCTTCCCAGGTGAATATACAATTATGTAAAAATGATCTAAATTGCTAAACTTAACCCCGGGTCCGATGAGCTGATTCGGCAATCACTTCCTACCGAATGGTTCTTGTTCACCTCATACTTTCCACCGTCTCTTTCACCTTCCCCGCCTGTTCCACCGTAAACCCCCCAACTTTAGCAATCTCTTCCACTGCCGCTGCCTTTATTCTCTGCATCGACCCGAACGTTTTCAACAGCAGCTTCGCCGTTTTCGGCCCGATGCCCGGCAGGTCTTCGAGGCCTGACCGGGAGAACTGCTTGTCCCGTTTTTTCCGATGGTAGGTGATCGCGAACCGGTGCGCCTCGTCGCGGACGCGCTCCGCCAGCCGTCGCGCGGGATGGGCGGGCGGGAGTCGTACGGGCTCCTCGATGCAGGGTGAGAAAATGATTTCTTCCTTTTTGGCAAGTGCGGCGATTGGCGGCGGATCCTCAAAGGCCGATAGCGCCTCCATGGCCGCGTGCAGCTGGCCCCTGCCGCCGTCGATCAGGATCAGGTCCGGGAACGGAGCATTTTCATTTCGCAACCGGGCAAGCCTGCGCGAAACAACCTCCATCATCATCGCGAAATCGTTCTGCCCCTCGACCGACTTGATTTTATAGCGGCGGTAGCCGGACTTATTCGGCGCTCCGGATTTAAACTGCACCATGGCCGCGACACAGAAGGACTCGCCGAGATTCGAGATGTCGAACGCCTCGATGGTTTCCGGGATTTTCGGCAGCCGCAGCGCCTTCTGCAGGTCGAGACAATCGTCCGCGCCTCCGGGAGGCGCCTTCTGCAGCAGATGGAGCTGCGCATTCTTCTCCGCCATGGCCACGAGGCGGCGCTTGGTCCCTTTCCGCGGAATCGTGATAAGCGTTTTCCCCTTGAGCAGTTTTTCTATTCCCGGCTGGAGCGTTTCCGCATCGAAGCCCCGGTCCTCCGGCAGGATGATTTCGGCGGGAACCTCCCGGCCCCGGGTAAGATAGAACTGGAGGATCAGGCTGTCGCGGCTTTCGGCAGGCAGGTTCCAGAGTTCCCGTTTGAAAACGAACTGATGGCTGGACATGAGGAGCCCTTCGCGGAAAAGCAGGACGGCCAGGCATCCATGACGTTCCGTTGCGGCAAATCCGAACACGTCGCAATCGGCGCCCGGCAGGGCAAGATCGACCTTCTGGAACCGCGAGGCGTCGCGGATCAAGTTGATCTGGTCGCGAAACAGCGCCGCATCCTCAAAGCGCAGATCCGCGCTCGCCTGGTTCATCCGCTGCGTGAGTTCGCCGAGGAGGCCGTTACGTTTTCCGGAAAGAAATTGCAGCAGGTAGTTGATCTGTTCCCGATACGCGGTCGGGGAAATTTTCCCGGCGCAGACGCCGCTGCAGCGGTGCATGGCGTAGTTAAGACAGGGCCGCGTTTTTTTCGCGGTCAGAAGACCGTTGGTGCAGTCGCACAATTTGAAGATCCGTTTGGCGAATTCCGCGAGGCGTCGCATTGCGGAGACATCGGTATACGGGCCGAGATACCGGGCGCCGTCCTCCTCAACCCGCCGCACGATGAGGAGGCGAGGGAAGGGTTCCTGCGCCGTGACTTTCAGGTAGGGGTAGTGCTTGTCATCACGGAGATCGATGTTGTAACGGGGAATATGGGTGCGAATCAGGTTGGCCTCAAGAATGAGCGCTTCAGATTCGGTGTTGGTCGCAATCCATTCGATCGTTTCAAGCTGCTGCAGCATGATCGGAATCTGGGCGCGCTCCTCATGCCGGTCGAAGAAATACGACCGTACCCGGCTCCGCAGGCTCGCTGCCTTGCCTATATAAAGTGGCGTTCCCCCGGAGTTTTTCATGATGTAAACGCCGGGATTTTCCGGAAGCGTTCGGGCCAGTTGCACCAGCCGTTGCCAGCGTGCGTCTGGCGGTGAAGAGGTCGGCATGGATTAAAAAATAGTTGAGCTCGCGGGACGGGCTACTCGGTTTCGTTATCTTTTATCTGTAGCGCGTCGTGAATGTGCCACCGGTAAAAATTCCTGCGGGATGGCGGTAATGAGGTCGCACGCTGGAGCATTCGCAGCGCCGAGTCGCCGAGGGATTTGATATAGCGCCGGCGGCGGAGCTGGTCCGCTTTACTTTCAATATCGCCGCTCTCCTGCAGGTACCTTTCGCGCAACGCCTGGAGGAATACGGGGTAAAAGGCAAAATCGCCCAGGGCAGAGGAGGTGTCCGGCGATATACCCGAGGCGGGAAAGGGGTCGATAACCAGATATTGCCATTTTACCAGATTTACATATAGTTTCGAATAGTTATCCAGCGGCTTGAACTGCGAGATCCGGCGTTTCAGGCGGGTCCTGTAGGAAAAATTGAAGACCGTCTGCTTATGAAAGCAGAGGTTTTCATCGAGATCAAGAAAAACAAAATAGGGGTTTTGCGGATAACTTCGCTCAAGAGAATTGAAAATTTCCTGTTTTTCCGCCGCCTCGTCTCCCAGATAGGGGGAGAGAAATTCGGCGAGGTATAATTTCGCGATTTCGTCGGCGTAGCACCCCTGGCGCGCGCAGATGCGCAGGTAGGTCAACCCCCGCGGGAACGAGACGTTCTTGCCGATAATGGCGAGTGCGCTCCGGATAAAAAACGGCGCTTTTGCCAAGATACAATTAAACAGGCCGATACCGAGGTAGGCATCGTAGAGACTGCTATCCCGGACAAGGGCTTTTTGCAGATGCCTGAGCGCCGCGAAACCCCTGAATGCGGCGCGGGTCGGGCTGGCATCAATATCCAGTGTGGCAATGAACCCATTGATGCCGCCGATAATAAACTGGTTGGTTGCCCGGCACGAATCGGGGCTTTTATTCGGATCGGCGAGTTCGAGTCCCTTTCCGGCAAGTTTATTAATCTCCTGGAGAAGATCTGTCTTCTCATGACCGGATCCATACTCACCAAGCTGGAAGCGGAGTACTCGCATGCCGATAAGGAGGAGATAGCCCAGGGGAGGCAGTTGTTTCTTTTTTTCAAGTCGCAAAAGTTTTTTACCGAATTTATCCGCATCGTTCCAGTCAAAATTGTAAAAACAGGCCAGCATCTGCATTGCCAGTGAATGCTGTTCCATCGAAAGCCCGGGGTAGAGCCACGAAGGCCGGATCTCTGCGGCAGTCTCTTCCTTGCTCTTCGGCATCGGCCAAGGCGGCATGGTATCGATCGGGAGGCCGGAAGGAAAAGCGGAATCGATGTGCACGGTGAGCGTATCCGCGGGCATGCTCCCGGAGGAGTCGAAAAGGTGCACCGCATGCAAAGTGTCAATTAATCCCGTATCCCCGAAAGAGGTATCGTTAAGGAAAAACGGGATGCCGGGAATAGCGGTATCGCTTGAGGTATCAGAATCGGCTGAAACCATTGCAACGCCAGCCGGCGATGAAACGTCGGGAAATCGCTCGCCCACCGATGCGCTGAAAGCGGGAAGAGTGCGCAGAATCATGCCCAGGGCCGCCGCTCCAATAAAAATGGTGCGTTTCATAGGGCCTAAAAATATATTCTCTCCTCTTCATGGCCTTGACCTCGGTACGAGGCGGTGGCGCTTCATGCCGTGGCAAACGAGAGGAAAAATTCTTTTTTTATTTTCTTGGAACAGATTATTGTATATTCAATTAACTTCGGTAGATGAGGTATTTTTGTCGGCGAACGTTCCTGATTCGGATGATCGCCCAAAGGCAGCACGGAGTTGATTTCCAGGGGAAGCTTTCTGAAGCTTTCTTTTATTAGATTATGTACAGGCTACAGGGGAAGGATTCCCTGCCGATTTTCATCCGTTTTTTTGGCGACACATAATTTCGGGGGATCACTTTATGAAGAGGCGAAGCGTGAATCATGTGGCCTGCAAGGGCTTATTATTCATCGGGGCTCTTTCATGCGCGGCATTAGGAGATGTGACCTTTGATCGGCTGATCGCGGCCGGAAATTATGCCGATGCGGTTAAGTATGCCGAAAGCAATATTCCCGTCGCCACGCGCGACGCCGATATCTGGGCGAAACTCGGCATCGCCTACGAAAAGCAGAACCTGAACGACAAGGCCATGGCCTGTTACATGGTCTCCCAACGCTCGGGCAAAAATTATGATGCCTACCTTGGCGCCGCCCGCCTGTACAACAATCAGAAACAGCCGGAGGCCGCCCTTGAAATGGCAAAAAAAGCCATGGACATCAAGGCGACCGCCGAAGCCAGCTGGGAGTTCACCCGCGCTTCCATCGCACTCGGTAAGCCTGCGGAAGCGAAAGCGGCCCTCGAACAGGTGGTCAAATCCGACCCCTCCAATGCCGTCGCGATTCGCGAATTGGGTGTGATTTACTATAAAGAGGGAGACTTCACGAACGCCCTGCCGCTGCTGAAAGTTCTCATGCACAACGAAAGCTCTTCGGAGACCGCGGTGATGATCGCCGCCTGTTTCCGCGCCCAGAAACAGTTCGATTCAGCCATCGCTTATCTTAAAGTTGCCTCCCAGAACCCGGCTGTCGCACACGGGTCAGCCGGGCTTGAGCTTGCGAGGATTTATTTCGCCCAGGAGCAATATCAGTCATCCAGCGACGCTTACGCCAAAGCCGATCCCGCCCAGTTGACCGCCAACGACCTTTACCAATATGCAATGAGCCAGGAAAAGAGCGGCGCGGATGAAGATACGTATATAAAAACCTATAGCGCCGCCACAGCGAAGTTCGGATCGTCCGCGCAGAACGAAGCGCTCCTTGCCCGCGCGAAGTGCGGTCGTTATTACCTGAAGAAGAAAAGTTTCGCCGAAGCGTTTGCGCAACTGGAACCGCTCTATACCGCCGATCCGCAGGGAAGAGTGATCAAGGACGTGGATTTTCTGGTCGTCGAAGCTCTCGTCGGCATGGGAAACAGGGAAAAAGCGATTCCCTACCTTGAAAATATTATCGCGGCAAATCCTCAGAATGTGGAAGCATATGGGCGCCTGTTGGAAATTTATGGCGCCATGGGCCGCGCTGATAAAGCCCAGGCGATCCAGGAAAAACTCGCGAGCCTGGAGCCGAATAATCCCAAGATTCAACTCGCTTTCGGTCAATACAATCTGAAAATTCACAAGAGCGCCGAAGCCCTGCACTATTTCCAGAAGAGCTTCATGCTCGAACCCACCGCCGAGGCCGCCGAGGGTATGACCCAGGCGGCATGGGACACCAAACAGTATAACCTCGCACGCGATGCGGCGGAATCGGCCCTCCATTACGATTCGTCACTTACCATTCCTCAGCGAATCCTCGCACTTATTTACATCAGCGATCAAAATTATCCTGGTGCGCGGCAGTTGCTCGAGAAGATCGTCAAGCGGTCTCCGGGCGACAAAGAACTGTGGGTTGACCTCGCGCTGTGCTACGAGAAGACGAACGACTTGCAGATGCTTGCCGAAGCCGATAAAACCATCATGTCGCTTGATAAACACGATATTCCGTCGAGAGCTCGTTACGCCAGGTATGCGCTGTCCACCAATAACCTCCATGAAGCGCTTTCAACCTACAAAGAACTCATGGCGCTGGAACCCCGTGATCCTGCTATCGTGAAAAACCTCGCGGATATTTCCACCAAGCTCGGCAACTCGAGCGATGCGGTGCTCTATCTTTCGAAATATGTTGCGCTTGTTCCTACCGATGCCGCGGCGCAGCGCGATCTCGGCAATCTGCTGTACGACCACAAGGACTTTCCGGGTGCGCTCGTCGCCTATCGGGCCGCGCTTGTAGCCGATCCGGCGATCAAGGGCTTTTTCAAGAAATATGCCGAGCTTGTCATTACGCTCAAGGCGCCGGATCAGGACGTCGTTTCCGTACTCTCTGCCGCGGTCAAGGCCGGGGAAGGGAGCGAGATGATCTACTTCACGCTTGGCGGTCTCTATCAGAGGCAGGGGCTTTTCCCGCAGGCTATCGAAATGTACCAGCAGGCGCTTCTCATCAACCCGCAGAATTTTGAGGCGCTTTCGGCAATGGCCTCGTGCCAGGCGAAGTCTGGAAAAACTTCCGAAGCAATCGTTTCGTACGAGCAGGCGGCGGCGCTCAGACCCGGCAGCGCGCCCGAGCAGAAGGCGCTCGGCGATCTTTACATGCAGCAGGGGAAAAAGGGACCCGCGATTGCGGCCTACAAACGCTACCTTGAAAAGGCTTCGGCGGATTCAAGGGTTGCCCGCGTAGTCGGTAACTATGAGTTCGAGCAAAAGAATTACAAGGATGCCGTCGTCTACCTTGCCAAGGTGACGGGAGAAGAGGCTGGCAGGCCCGATTACCTCCTGCGTTATGGCACCGCCGCTTATCAGCTCGGTGATTTCAAGACAACGGAAGGACTGTTCAAACGACTCATCGTGTTGTCGCCGAAGGATGCGGAACCGTTCCGTACGCTGTACCAGATAGCCAGGAAAGATAACGATCTTTCTTCCGCCAGTGCGTACCTGAAGAGTTATACGGCGCTGCAGCCGGGCAACGATACGATGCTCCTTGCTCTTGGCGATCTCCTGTATACCCTGAAGGATTTTCCCGGCAGTCTCGCCGCTTATCGCGCCGCTCTCAAGGCGAATCCATCCGCCAAGGGATTTTACGAACGGTATGTTTCGCTCATTTCGACTCTCGGGACGACTCAGGAAATGCTGGCGGCCATGAACGGCGCTATCGCCGCAAATGAAGCGAATGTCGCCATGTACTCGCGGCTCGGAGCCATCTACAAGAACGCCAATAATTTCCCCAAAGCGATTCAAATGTATGAGCAGGCTTCGAGGCTCGATCCAAAGAACGGCGCCCTGCTGTCGGCACTTGCGGAATGTCAGGCAAAGAACGGCAATGCGGAAGCGGCGGTCATCAGCTACGAGCAGGCCATCGTCATTAATCCGGAAGCCACCAAGGATTACAAGGCGCTCGGCGATCTTTACATGCAATTCAAGAAGACGGAAGCGGCGGTTCGCGCCTACAAGAAATATCTCGCAAAGAATCAGGACAATGCCATTGCTCGCTTTGTAGGAGAACAGGCCATTGCGCAGAAAAACTATCCCGAGGCGGTTAAATATCTCGGCATGATCAGCGGACCTGACGCGCTGTCGCCGCAATTCCTCCTGGTCTACGGCAATACCTGTTACCAGGCGCGGCAGGATTCGATAGCGCTGCAAATCTACAAGAAGCTTGCCGGTATCATGCCGCAAAACGCCGAGGTCTTCAATATTCTGTATGAGTTGACGCTTCGTACCGGTACCAAGGATGAGGCGCTGCTCTATCTTAAGAAATATGCCGAATTGAAGCCGCAGGATGCTCCGGCGCAGCGGATGCTAGGCGACCTCCTGTACGAGCGGAAGGACCGGGCCGGCGCACTGAAGGCCTATCGCGCTTTTGTCAAAGCCGATTCCACCGCCAAAGGGTTTTACGGTCGCTATGCGGATCTCGTGATTCAGGAAGGAAACGAACTTGAAATAGTCAAAGTCCTTTCTGCCGCTATCGCTGCAGGCGAAGCCGATGTGGGCATGTACACCCGGCTCGGGAATATTTATCGCAAACAGGCTCAGTACGCGAAGGCCGCAGCGATGTTCGAGCATGCTTCGCAACTCGATCCGAAAAACGCCGAGATTCTCTCGGCCCTCGCCGAATGTCAGGTTAAAAATAACAACAGCGCCGCTGCTGCTGAGACATATGAGCAAGCTATCGCCATGAGCCCGTCGGCCGCATCGAGCGACTACAAGGCGCTTGGCGATCTGTATCTTGCACAGAAGAAACCTGATCTGGCGATCCGGTCCTATAAGAAGTATGTCGACAAAAATCCCAAGGAAGTTGCCCTTGCGAAGTATATCGGCGAGCAGGAGTATAAGGACAAGAATTATACCGAGGCGACGAAGTATCTCGGCATGGTAACGGGTGACGAGGCCAGAACGACCTCTTTCCTGCAGATTTACGGCAAGGCTTCATATGCCGCCGGCAATCTTCGGACGGCGCTCGCAACGTTCAAGCAACTCGCCGCGCTGCCCCCAAAGGATGCCGAGGTTTTCAAGACCATTTATGAGATCAGCGAAAAGCTGAATATGCCGGATGATGGTATCGCCTATCTCAAGCAGTATGTCGCTCTGCAGCCGACCGATGCGGACGCTCAGAAACTTCTGGGTGACCTGCTGTACGATAAGAAAGATTCCCTTGGCGCTCTCGGAGCGTATCAGGCAGCGCTCAAGGTGAATCCGGCGCTCAAAGGTTTTTACAAGAGGTATGTCGAACTTGTCCTGAAATTAGGCCGGGCGGAGGATCATGTCGCGGCTTTGAACGGCGCGATTGCGGCGGGCGAGGCGGATGCGGGAATGTATTCCGTGCTGGCTGATCTCTACCGCAAGGCCGGAAACTGTGAAAAAGCCATCCCGCTTTATGGAAAAGCTCTCGATTCCGATCCCAAAAATACCGCGTTGATCTTCAATCAGGCCGATTGCCAGGCCAGGACCGGCAAAATCGCGGAAGCGACGATTTCATATGAACAGGCGCTGGCTATGAACTCCTCGGATGTTAAGGAATACAAGACACTCGGCGATCTGTATATGCAGCAGAAGAAAACCGATGACGCCCTCAGCGCCTATGAGAAATACCTCGTTAAATATCCGAATGATGCCGCCATCGCGAAAATCGTCGGGAAGGCCGCCTTTGCGGCCAAGAATTATGAAGAAGCGTTCAAGTACTATGGATTGGTAACAAACGACGAAACTCCGGGTTACCTCGCCGAATACGGGCTTTCCGCGATTCAGGCTAATAATTTCCCGACGGCGATCGCCGTTCTGGAAAAATTGCGTTCGGCAAAGGGGGATATCGGCGGTTTGCGAGCTATTGCCTATAAGGCGCTTGCCGATGCTTACGAAAAGAGCGGCAATTCACAGAAAGCAGCCGATGTGCTCAACAGCTATGTCCGGTTGCCAGGGGTGAAGGATCCAGATGCGGCTTACCGGCGGGCGGTCGTATATGAAAGCATCAACCCGGCCGTGGCGACGACGATGTACGAGGAGAATATCAAGGAGTATCCGACCGATTACCGGAATTTCTTCAAACTCGGGAATACCTATGCGAAGGATCAGGCTACCGCCGCGAAAGGTATCAAATACCTTGAACAATGTGCGGCATTGGCAGACAGCATTCCGCAGGTATGGTTTGACCTGGGCCAGCTTTATGCGACAATGGATAACCGCCCCGAAATGCTCAGGGCGTTTCGCAAATATATCAATCTGGATCGGACCAATGCCCCGGCAATCCTGAAAATCGGCCAGACGCTGCTTTCCAAGCAAATGCCCGACCAGGCCCTGATTTACCTTGAAAGTGCAAATACCCTCAAACCCAATGATCCCATGACCATGACGCTCCTGGCCCGTGCATATCTGCATAACAAGCGCCGTGACGATGCCGCGAAGATGATCGAAAAAATCAGCAGCGCCACCAACGGCAAAATCGACGACGATATGCGCGCAGTGCTCGTGGATGTCTATCTTGAAAGCGGCAATTACGGGCAAGCAATCACTGAAATCAACAACCTGCTTGCCAAAAAGCAGACAAATGCGCTGCTCTTGAAGCTGGCCAAGGCATTGTATGAGGTCGGTAAATATACCGAAGCAGCAAAGGCGGTGGAGACGATCAAGGCAACCGAACCCGAAAACCTGGATGCGATCATGATTCTCGGAAAGATCCAAGTGGCGCAGAATAGTTACGATGATGCTATCGAAACCTATAAGGAAGCCTTGTATATCAATCCGAACTTCGCTCAGGCCATGCTGGAGCGCGCCAATATTTATATGCTGCAGACTAAACTGCCTTGGGCAAAGCAGTTCTATGAAAGGGCGCTCAAGATCGATCCGAAACTGGCGTTGGCGCATCTCGGCCTCGCCCGGGTAGCCAAGGCTTCAAACGATTCCGCTACTTACAAGGCGGAACTGGATAAAGCTAGGGAATTGGATCCGCAGAATAATGAGATTATCAACGAAGCCAAATCCCAGCAATAATATAGATAGTAAGACGTCGTTGGTCGAAGGCTCGACAAGAACTTTTGCGGAGGCACACCATGAACCTTAAACTCGTAGTGAGGAGCTTTTTCATGGCAGTATTTGCGGCGGCGAGTTTTGGAATGGCGGCGGCTTCGACGCCTACAATAGAGAAAGCGCCGTTCGGTACTGTCGATGGGAAGGCCGTCGATATCTATACTCTCAGGAACGCGCACGGCCTCGAAATGAAGGTGACCACCTACGGCGGCATCGTTACCTCGCTCCGCGTACCCGATAGAAAGGGCGTCTCCGGCGATATCGTGCTCGGATTCAATACGATCGAAGGCTATACGTCCGAAGGATATCTGAAGGGGTGTCCCTATTTCGGCGCCTTGATAGGCCGGTACGGCAACCGCATCGGCGGGGCGAAATTCACGCTCAATGGGAAGGAATATACGCTTGCAAAGAATAACGGCCCGAACAGTCTCCATGGCGGTATCAAGGGATTCGATAAGCGGGTCTGGGACGCGAAAGAAGTGAAGGACAAGAATTCCGTCGGCGTTGAATTAACCTATGTCAGCAAGGCCGGGGAGGAGGGCTTTCCGGGGGATTTGGCGGCAAAGGTTACCTATTGGTTGACAGATAGAAATGAATTCAGAATCGATTATTCCGCCACGACGGACACGGCGACCATCTGCAACCTGACCCACCACTCCTATTTCAACCTCGGCGGCGAAGGCAGCGGCGATATCCTCGGCACCAGTATCACGCTACATGCCGCGAAATTTACGCCCGTCGATTCGACGCTCATCCCCACCGGAGAAATGAAGGATGTGGCCGGGACGCCGTTTGATTTCCGTAAACCGACGCTTATCGGCGCTCATGTCAACGATGACGACGAACAGTTGAAATACGGCAAGGGATACGACCATAACTGGGTGGTCGATCGTAACGGCGCCGGGCTCGTGCTGGCCGCGACCGCCTATGATTCCGCGTCCGGACGCGCTATGGATGTCTTAACGACCGAACCAGGGATACAGATGTATGTCGGCAATTCCCTCGATGGCACGCTCATCGGCAAGTCCGGAAAGGCGTATACCCATCGCAGCGGTTTTTGCCTGGAAACCCAGCATTATCCCGATTCTCCCAATAAGGCCGATTGGCCGAGCGTCGAACTGAAGCCGGGGCAGACGTATAAAACCACGACGGTGTATAAGTTTTATACCAGGGACGGAAAATAAAGACCGCAGGCAATAGTAAAAGGAGTGAAAAAGCCCTGCAATGCGGGGCTTTTTTTTTTGAGCGATGCTTAACCAAGGAAACCTATGAGCTTTACAAAAGTTCGTCCCATCCCGTCAGTTGAGGAGATCCTGTCGGGCGATCCGCTGACGCCAGAGTGTGCGAGGATCAAGGCCGAACGCGATCGGCTCACGCGGGCCATCCTGACCCATGCGGATCACCGCATCCTTCTCATCGCCGGTCCCTGCTCGGCGCATGACGAGGAAGCCATGGTCGACTATGCGGGCAGACTCGCTAAAGTTCAGGAGACCGTGAAGGATCGCGTGGTCATCGTATCGAGAATCTACACGACTAAGCCGCGCACGACGGGCACCGGCTACAAGGGCATGGTGCACCAGCCGGATCCGCATGGCGTCGCCAACATGGCCGAGGGCATTCGCGCCATCCGACGTTTGCACCTGCGCGCCTTACGGGAGTCCCACTTGACAGCCGCAGAGGAGATGCTCTATCCCGATAATCATGCATTCCTGGATGATGTCCTGGGTTATGTGGCGATTGGCGCGCGCTCGGTCGAGAATCAGCAGCATCGCATGACCGCAAGCGGTCTCGAAATCCCGGTCGGCATGAAGAATCCGCGGAGCGGCGCTCTCAGCGTGGCGTTCAACGCCATCCGGGCCGCCCAGGTGGAACATGAATTCTCCTATCACGGCTGGGATGTAACGACAAGCGGTAATCCGCTCGCGCACCTGGTCATGCGCGGCGGCGTTGACCTCAACGGAAAACCGCTGCCAAACTACTACTTCGAGCACCTCATGAATGCCGCGGAACAGTATGACCAGTATACGCATATCAATCAGGCGATCATCGTGGATGTCAGCCACGACAATTCGGGACGCAGGTTCAAGGAACAGCCGAGAATCGCCTGTGAGGTACTCGCATCCCGAAGGCATTCACCGGTGCTTCGCAAACTCGTGCGGGGAATCATGATCGAGAGTTTCATTGAGGAGGGAAGCCAGAATCCGGAAGAAAATGTATACGGGAAGTCGATTACGGACCCGTGCCTCGGGTGGGAGGAAACGGAAACTTTGATTTATAAAATAGCGGAGATGTGTTGATAATATTGAGTTGACGGAGAAACTCCAAGACAATAGCCCTCGCAGCGCCGGAACGACCGGATTCTATTTCTACTTTTTTATCCTTTTTTCCACGCACAGCGCATGATGCACAAACCCTTCGGCTCGCGCAAGAGTCGAAACGTAGGGCGCGGCCTTTTGCAATCCTTTTGATGAAACGTATGCTACCGACATTCGCTTGAGAAAACTCTCCACGCCCAATGGCGAAGAGAAGCGTGCGGCGCCTCCCGTCGGAAGCACGTGATTCGTGCCGATAAAATAGTCCCCGAGCGCCACCGGGGTGAAGGGGCCGAGAAAAACCGCCGCGGCATTCGTGACGAGCTTCAGGTCCTGCCGCGCGGAAGCCGTCATGATTTCGAGGTGTTCCGGAGCCAGAATATTGACGATATCAAAGCTTGACCTGCGGTCGGCGGTGAGGAAAATGGTGATGGCATGAGGCGGCAGTTTCCGGAATGTCTCGGCTGCGAGAGAGCCGTCGATAACGGCGACCGTTGCAGCGGCAATGTTCCGGGCCGCTTCTTCGCTATCGGTAATGCACACCGCGAGCTCGTCGCCGCTCCCGTGCTCGGCCTGCGCGAGCAGGTCAAGGGCGACCCAGGAGGGATCGACCGAACCATCGGCCACGATTGCCACTTCGCTCGGGCCCGCGATCGAGTCGATATCCACGGTTCCGTACGCGAGCCGTTTGGCCGCCTGCACCCAGGCATTCCCCGGCCCCACGATTTTGTCGACCGGACTGATGCTTTGTGTTCCCCATGCGAGGGCGGCAATCGCCTGAGCGCCGCCGATACGATACACTTCGTCAATGTTGCAGAGTCTCAGGGCATAGGCGATGCCCGGATCGAGCACGCTTCGCGGCGGGGTCATCGCAACGATCTCCGCCACCCCGGCGACTTTTGCCGGGATGACATTCATGAGCACGCTCGATGGATACACCGCGTGGCCGCCGGGGACGTACACCGCGATGCGGTTGAGCGGTCGCACGATCTGGCGAAGACTCCCTTCAGGTGACCGCATCGTAAATTCGCATCCGTGCTGTTGTTTATGATAGTCGCGAATACGTTTCGCCGCCTCGCGGATCGCCTTCTGCAAGGCGGCGGGCGTCTTTGCCGCCTGCCTTGCGATTTCGGCGGGCGCGATCCGCAACGTTCTTGCGGTCAGGGAGACTCCGTCGAATTTTTTCGTGAACGCGAACAGCGCCTTATCGCCGGTATTTCGAACGTCGGCAATAACACTGGAAACCTTTGCGGCAATGGTTTCATCGCTCTGTCGTCTGAGGAACAGCAGTTTTTCGAGATATCTCTTGCCGGAAGGGGAGGCATAGTCGATAATGGGAATCGTGCTTTTGGGGGCCATCATTTTCTCCAATTTAGCGGCGTTCTTTTGTTACACGGTCGTCGGAATATCCAGAAAAACGCTTTCGATCCCGAACTCCCGCTCAAGGGCTTTTCCGACCGCCTTCACCCCGAGTGTTTCCGAATGATAGTGCCCGCCGTAGATAACGTTCAGCCCCGCTTCCCGAGCCAGATGATAGTGGGCATGGTTTGGCTCGCCGGTGATGAAACAGTCGACATGCTTTGCAACCGCTTCGCCAATGATCGACGATGCGCCGCCGGAAACGATGGCGATCCGTTTGTTGAACTTTTTTCCAAAGGGAAGCGCAAGCGTCGTGCCACCTGTGACCTTCTCAAGCGCGCGACAGAGGGTGTCGAGTCGCAGCGGCCTTACTATGGTTCCTTCGAAGCCGATTGGAATACCATTATAAATCCCGAAGGGAAACGGTTTTTTAATACCGATGGCCGCTGCGAGCCGGGCGTTATTGCCAAGTTCCGGATGCAGGTCGAGCGGAAGGTGGACGGCGTAGAGGTTCAGAGATGCCTCGATGAGAAACCTGACCTGCCGATACACGTCGCCGGTAAGGGAGCGAAGACTGCCCCAGATCATGCCGTGATGGACGATAAGCATCTCACAATCGTTAAGGGTCGCCGCTTCGAAGGAGGCGAGGCAGGCATCCACGGCAAGACCCACACGGCGGATCGTCGCGGCGCCTTCCACCTGCAACCCGTTGCGTGAGAGATCTTCGATACGATCGATAGCGAGCAGTTTATCCAGGAACTGTACAACCCCGGCGCGCTTCGCCGTCTTTCTTGCCGCCGTATTTTTCCCTTTTGTTTTTTCTTCCTTCATCGTTTACGCTTTGTTTTGGAAGGCGGTTTCCGCACCTCCCTTACTCCGACTCATCCTTTTCGTCATCCGCCAGTTACTCGGATCGCAATAGCCACGCCTCGATAAACCGATCGATATCGCCGTCCAGCACCGCACCGGTATTCGACGTTTCCACATCGGTGCGATGATCCTTGACAAGGTTATACGGGTGGAGCACATAGGATCGAATCTGGCTTCCCCATTCGATTTTCTTTTTTTCCATCATCTTCGACTGCCGTTCCTTCTCCTCTATTTCTTTATAGTGCTGCCGGACGCGCGCCTTCAGGAGACGGAGCGCCTGGGACCGGTTTTTCATCTGGGATCGCTCATTCTGGCAGGCCACCACGATTCCCGAAGGAAGGTGGGTCATGCGAACCGCGCTGTCGGTCTTGTTGATGTGCTGCCCGCCGGCGCCGCTTGATCGATAGGTGTCGATGCGAATCTCCTTCTCATCGATTTCAAAATCATCAATCTCCTCGATGAGCGGGTATGAATAGACCGATGCGAACGAGGTATGCCGCCGCGCATTTGCATCGAATGGCGAGATGCGGACCAAGCGGTGTACGCCCGTTTCCGCCTTGAGGTACCCGTAGGCGTACTCGCCGCGCACCTCGATGGTCGCGCTCTTGATGCCCGCGCTGTCGCCCGCCTGGTAGTCATGCATCTCATAGGCAAAACCCTTGCGTTCCATCCAGCGGGTGTACATGCGCAGGAGCATGTCCGCCCAGTCGCAGGATTCGGTGCCGCCGGCGCCGCTGTGAATCGAAAGAATGGCCGGAGCAGCGTCATCTTCGCCGTTCATCTTCCGGGCGAATTCAATCCGAATTACCTCGCGTTCAAGCGCATCGAGCTGCGGCGCCAGCTCCGCAAGAAGGGCGGCATCGTTTTCATCGACCGAGAGCTTCCATAACTGTTGAAGATCCCGACCGTCGGTAAGCGCCTTCTTCCACGGATCCAGAATTCGCTTCGCTCCCTTGATCTCGCGGAGAGTCGCTTTCGCCGCATTCGTGTCGGACCAGAAGTCCGTTTTCCCGGCAAGAGTTTCGAGGTCCGCTACCTTTTTTTCCAAAGAATCGACGTCAAAGATACTCCCGGAGGTTTTCGAGTCTTGTCATAAGATTATTCAAACGCCCCATATCAAGCGATTCCGCCATAGCGTCGTCAACTCCTTTTCAAATTATAATAAAAACGCCGGAAGTCCGGCCTGCCGCACTCTTCTGCCGGAGGTCGGTTGCTATAAAATACGTTAAGCCGTTTTTCCGGCAATGAACATTGTCAAAAGTCCAGGATCGGTTCCGCCCGAGCGGCAGGGGCTGATTTCGGGGAAAAATGCTTTCCCCCAAGACATTGTGGTTCTGCTCAAAATGGAACCCAACATGTTGTGGGACCATCGTAAAAAAATATGTTGACTTGGACGGGGAATCACCTATTTTTAACTCTACAGAGAGAAGAGAGCGCCCGCCGGCTGCATCAGCGGCGGCTTCTCCTCCCGATGAACGGCGTTTATCAACGCTTATCAGAATTTTCGAATTAAACAAGGGTGGTTTTCATGGCTTCCGATACGAACGTTGAGCTTGAATCCACTTTGATCGAAGAGATCAAAGAAAGAGAGCCGCTCAGGGAGCGGCTCACGAGGAAAAAGGCCATTCTGAGCGACAACGCCGTAACCGTGCTGCAGAAACGCTATCTGAAAAAGGACGATAACGGCAATGTCTGCGAAACGCCGGAGGATCTGTTTTTCCGCGTGGCGGAAAATATAGCGAGCGCCGAGAAACTCTTCAATGCCGACGCCAATGTCGATACGTGGACCGAGAAATTTTATAATTTCATGGTGGACCT
>JBEKOX010000028.1:0-36665 GCA_049521335.1 Chitinispirillaceae bacterium | reverse complement strand
TACGCTCTCTCGAAGATACTTCAATCACCACAGGAGAATAATTTTTTTTTGCAGCGGAGGAATGAATGTTACCGCGATTCTTTTTTTTATTTGACATGTTTCGGAGTATAAATGATTATCGGCGCCCCTGTTCCAGACGAGCGATAAATATAAATAACCGACCGCACGCGGATCGATCGAATCCTGTGGGCTGCCATCGACCATGCGGCGCCAGCCTGCCTCAGATACGGTGTTTGTGTTTTCCGAGGCCCGTGATGGCAATATGCAGAGCGCGTTTTGCCATGAAGGGAATATCTTTTGCCTTGAATGAACGATTTCTTAGTATGCTTCGGAGGCGAAGCAATTCACCCCTGAATTTTATTCGAGTTTGTTCTTTGCGTGTAATGCCGGGAAGTGACATCAAGAAGAATTCATCTTTCTTCCATGCTTCCCAATTATTAATAAATTCCGACCTAATCAACTTGTATTTACAAGCAATACCATAAAGCGCGCTGCCAGGATACGGTGCGGCGACGGACCAGCTGAAATAATCGATCAGTCGCTTTTTGAAGAGACTACGGGCAAATTCGAGTGTTTTGAGGCACATGGCGGATGTCTCGTAATGAAGTTCGCCATTTTCCTCCCACACATTGTACAGCATGAACAGGCTGTAAACTTTGATATGGTACTTTTTCAAAAGCCTGCAGGTCTCCTCAACATCCGAGAGCGAAATGCGCTTATGTATGCCATCGATGGTTTCCTGGTTGCCGCTTTCGATTCCCAGGTGAACATACCAACACCCCGCTTCCGCCATTGCTCTGGCCAGTTCATCGGAAAACGGTTTCACGCGGAGCTGTGCCTTCCATGTCATGCCGAGGGAGCGTCGCTTGATTTCTGCGCATACATCAAGGGCATGCTGATATGAATTATTGAATTCATCGGCCTGATCGAATACCTCTTTGATCCCATACGTGCGGGTAAGCATTTCCATTTCGTCTGCGATGTTTTCGGGCGAACGCAATCGAAGTGCCGGCTGGGACGATTTCCATACTTCATTTGAACAGAAGGTGCAGCTAAAGGGGCACCCGCGCGCCGAAAAGATCGTTGCCTCCGGTCGCTGTTTTGAGAGGAACCACCCTTTATATTTCGAAAAATCGATCAAATCCCATGCCGGAGAAGGAATCGAATCAAGATCCTGTATAAATCGGGCGGGCGCATTCGAGTGAATCGTCTCTTCTGCGGAAATCTTCTCGATTCCGCAGACGCCGGGTAAAGAGTAGATGTGTCGGTTCTGACGTCCCTCGACCTTGGCTTTGACGATCTGAAAGAATGTCTCTTCTCCCTCTCCGACAACGGCGAAGTCCGCTCCGCTTTCACGTAGAGTTTCCACCGGCAGAGCGGTGACGTGAGGGCCGCCAACCACTATCGTTATCGCGGGAAAACGGTCCTTCACCCTGCGTGCTAACGTCGAACCTCCGTACGCCGTCATCGAGAAGAAAGATATTCCTAGAATTTCAGGTTTGAATTGGTCAATTTCCCGTAAGGTCTCATCAAGCCCGATACGGCATCCATCCGTGACCTTGATTATCATATCGGGTAGTTTACCACGGAGATATGCAGCAAGGTAAAGCACACCCAGGGGCGGCCACATGCTTTCGCCAAGCACAGCCAATGAGGATTGCGTTAACGCCGGAGCGAAAGCCAGTTGCACCTTCATAGCTGCCCTTCCGATTAACCATCGGTGAAATGCGAAACAGGTTTAAAAATAAAATTTGATAAAAAAAATAGGTGGTCGTAAGATATAAAAGCAAGATCAGGCATAAACCGGGCCGCTCGCGTGCATTTGTAAACTCCGGACCATGTTGGATTTTGCGCCTCATCGCGAAATTACCGAAAGAATCACAAGGCTGCGCCAGTCGTTTATGGTAAACTATTGTTATAGGCGGGAGCATCCACCGCGCAGTAGTCAGCATGCACTGATTTAAAGCGGAACTAATCTTCCCTGTTCACTGCGGAAGCAGTTCGATCTCACGATAGTAAAACTCGAAAAAACGCTTCCGGGAAACAACGCTTCGAGGAGCTCCGAGGGCTTGCACGTTTTTCCCGGTTCGAGCGAGAGCAACGCTTCAATGCCCGGGCCTTCTCCCGGGCGCTCACCGGAAGCGAATCTGAGATCGAGAATGAGCGGCCGCAGATCCTTGATCATTGCAATGCCATTTTGGGCCGTTTTAACCGGCAGGGAGGTCAGGCCGATTGCATTTTCCACTGCTCGATGCATGGTTGCGGCATCTGGCGCATCGGCGATTGCTTCTATCAGGTATCCGGCGGCGGCTATGGAGGCGGACAGGGATGGGACGTGCTCGTCCAGGAGATGGCACGAACGAACCCGTAAATCCGGCGGGAGCATGGCGTTCAGAATCAGCGGGTTGTCCTGGAGCGGTTCGACCGTCATCATATCGAAGGCCTCGGCCTTGCCGGTGACGCCGAACGGCAGGGGAGGGCCGAAGGAGATCCGGGGATGGGGCTGAAATCCCTGCGAATAGAGTAGCGGAAAGCCTAGAGCCGTAGCCGCCCGGTGAATCACTCCGGCCATGTCGATGTGGCCGAGAAACCGTACTGCCGAACCTTTGCTGTAGATAAACCGGTAGCGATATCGCGGGCCATCGTGCGGTTCTTTCCGTTTTGCGATTGTTTCGCCGGGTGCGCCCGTCATCGCAGGAACGGCAATATTCGCCGCCATTCGATTCGGTAGAATACATGCTCCGCAGAGGCTGCACGCTCCGGTGCGACAATCCGGCGTAACCGTCTCCGTGCGGGAGCGCTCGCGTTCCCGGCAAAGGAATTCCCGGGAAACCCCCGTATCGATGACGGACCAGGGCAACGCTTGCCCGGCAGGTATCTCACCCGTATAGTCCGCAAGATTGATCGCAACTGCGGTCGCAGCGAGTTCCCATCGGCTGAAATCAAACATATCATCCCATCCATCGAAACGACAGCCGTTTTTCCATGCTGCATAAATCAGGTCGCCAACCCTGCGGTCGCCGCGCGCCAGAACGGTTTCGAGAAGGGTGCTATGAACATTGCGGTAAGAGACTTTTACGTTTTTAAAATGACGCAAGGCGTCTTTAATCGCCATATTCTTTCGATTGAGGGAGGGAAGAGAATCCATCGATTCCCATTGGAACGGAGTCTGCGGTTTAGGCGAAAACGGCGAAAGCGAAACATTGACCTGTCGCCTCCGGGAGGCGCTTCGGGCCATCGGCGCGATTTTCGACACCATGTCGATAATCCCCTGAATATCCTCGTCCCGTTCGGTTGGCAGGCCGATCATGAAGTATAGTTTGATGGTCTGGACATTGCTGTCAAGCAGTGTTTGCACCATGGAGAAGATCACCTCGTCGGAAAAGTCCTTGTTGATGACGCGGCGCAACCGGTTGCTTCCCGCTTCCGGCGCTATGGTGAGCGATGAAACCGGCGTCACGGAGGCAAGCAGGGCGAATTGGTCTGCTGTCAAGGCATCGATGCGAGTTGATGGAAGCGCAATGCCGGCGCGGTAGCGATCCTTCAGGGTTGCCGCCGATCGAAGCAGCGCGCTTAAATAGGAATAATCCGCAGTGGAAAGGCTTAACAGACCAATATCGCGCCAGCCGGTGGCGGCGATACCGGTTTCGATCTCTTCGAGAAGCGCGCCAGGCTTCCGCTGCCGCACCGGACGGTAGTAGGTTCCGGCCGAACAGAACCGGCACCCTCGGGTGCAACCGCGCATTACCTCCACGGCGAGGCGGTGATGCACGACATCGATTATCGGAACCAGAGGTTTTGCGGGATAATTGTTGCTGCGCAATTCCTCGATTTTTGCCGCCTTAACCGGAGGATTCATTTCGAATGCCGGGACGATAAATGCTCCTCTGGAGGCAGTTGTATAGAGCGAGGGGACGTATACCCCCCTGATGGAAGAAAGCGCGGTCAGAGTTTCCCTGCGCGAAAGGGCATTCGCGTCCTTATTATGTTCCAACAGACGGCAGATTTCAACGATCGTTTCCTCACCATCCCCTATGACGCAGGCATCAACAAAATCGGCGATCGGTTCCGGATTGCCCATGCAGGGTCCGCCGGCGATAACGATCGGGTGGCCCAGGCTTCGGTCGCGGCTGTAGAGGGGGAGACCGGCGAGATCGAGCATATTCAGCATGTTCGTGCAATGCAATTCGTACTGGATCGAAAACCCCAGCCAATCGGCCTCCCGGAGAGGAGAAAGGTATTCGAGGCAGTAGAGCGGGATTCCTGCGGTGCGCATCCGGTTCTCGGCATCGGTCCAGGGGTGAAAACAACGGGAAGCCGCCCAGGAAGGGTGTTTATTAACTATATGGTACAAAATCTGCAACCCGAGATGGGACATGCCAATGTCGTAAAGATCAGGAAAGCAGAGTACGCCCCGCAGATTCACCGTCGAAAGATCTTTTACAACGATATTCAACTCGGCGCCCACATAGCGAAGGGGTTTTTCGACGAAAGGCAGAAGATCACGATCTATCACGGTTTTGATAACGGTCATAGCGCATGAAAAATAGATTCCGGTCGATTCAGGCTCGCGCTGATCGAACGACCGAGCCGGACCACTTTCCCTTCGCTGATTATGTATAAAAGGGTGCATTTTCTGTAACCATCTTAAAAAACCATTTCAGCTGCTTAAATACGATATAAAAGCCCCCCTTTTTTAATAGCAGCGCCACCTGTAACAAAAAACTTTATTTGATCGTCTAAACAGTAAGAGTACCCCGTGCCGTGCGCGGGAGAAAGGATGCATCCTATTCATCTATGCCTAATCGTAAAGAGAACGCCGAAACAATAATGGAAAGCCTGCGCTTGGCGAAGCATGCTCTCGCCAGGCAAAGCCTTCCCGCGACAAAGACGTGGCTGACCCGAAAGCGCCGGTCAGAAGCAAAGCCTATCACGCCCGCGCAATGGGCGCTTCTTTCCCTGATTATCGAAAAGGGTCAGATGAGCAACCAGGAAATCGCCGATACTCTGTGCATAACAAACGGTGCGGTGACGCAACTGGTTGATGGGCTGGTGGAAAAGAAATATCTGATCCGGAAGAGCGCCGCCGACGACCGCCGTAGACTCTCTCTGAAAATTTCGCAAAAATATAAACAACGGATATTCACAATGAAAGCGCAGAGCCTACAACGGGCAATGGCGATTTTCACCGGTTTCACGGATCAAGAGATGGCGCAGTATGCGAAACTCAGCAGGAAATTCGCCGACAGCATCCTTAAAATAACAGATAGTCAAGGTATATGAGCGCACCCCGCGCATCTCTCGATCTTTTCCGGCCATAGTTTTCAGGTTGAACCGATTCCGCTGATTCATTTTACTCAAGACCTGAGGTTGTACAGGCAGAGATTACACAAAGCGGGTAATTTATGAAAATCCATGAAATACTTGCGGCAAGAAATTCCGGAAACCGGAACCCCGGCGACGTCGTTGGAAAGCAATTACGTGCATCGATGAGTGTGCGAATCATGTTTCTAGGATGCCTGTGCGCAGCTGGAGTTGCCCGGCCGGATACGCTCAGCCTGCACGGCTATGCCAAGATAGCGCTTGCGCATAATCCTGCGCCTAAAATTGCCCAAAGTGCGGTTGATGCGAGCGCAGCAAGCCGGGAAGCCGCCCTTTCCGCACTTCTGCCAAATGTCACCGGTAGCGCCGGTCTGTCACGATCAGGATCGAGCGGATCGAGTCTCGTGCCCATTATCGACACGAATGCCGCTACCCATACCATAACGAGCGGCAGCGTTTCGGCTATCTATGTAACGCCCCCCGGCAACAATGCTTCAGCCGGCATCAATGCCAGCCTGCTCCTCTGGGATTTCGGCAAATCGCCTCTCCAGTATGCCGCATCGGGTAAGTCGCTCAGCGCGGCTCAGCGCACTTTCGAAGGCTCGGTCCAGACCACCATCGTCAATGCCGTCACCGCCTATTACAATTATCTCCTTACCGGTGAGCTTCTCACGGTAGCTCAGAATGCCCAGAAACAAACCAATCTTCATTACGATGAGGCAAAGGTGCTTTTTGAGGTCGGCAAGCAGACACAGCTCACCGTTATCCAGGCAAAAGTCGATGTTGCCAACGCGGAGGTCAGTGAGCTGTCGGCGGAAAATGCGGTCAACCTCGCCCGGGTGCAACTGGAATCGGCCGCCGGCGTTACGTTTAAGGACCCGCTCGTCCTGACTGACAGCCTCGCCGGGATCGAGGATTCGATCGCTCTCAAGGATGCGCTCGTCACCGCAGCCGCATCCCGTCCCGATATTCTGAGCGCGTCCCTGAACCTCGAAGCGGCGCGGCTCCAGCTCAGGTCGGTTAAGGCCTCCTATCTGCCCCAGCTTAATGCATCCGGCGGCTACTCATGGAATGGTACGGGCGTGAACGGATCTACTATTTCCGATAATACCCAGATCGGGTGGAATTTCGGCGTCGCGCTCTCGGTGCCGCTCTATGAGGGAGGCTCTATCCAGGCCTCGGTCAGACAGGCGGAAGCCACGGTCAAACAAACCGAAGCTACTCTTGAACAAACGGTCCTGAACGCTACGCAGAATGTGGAGCAACAGTATTTTACCGAAGAGCAGGCGCGCAAGCAAATTCAGGCCACCCAAGTCGTCATCAATGAATCAACCGAGGCATTACGCCTGGCGGAGGAACGATACCGCGCCGGCCTTGCGCTCGCCATAGAAATAACCGATGCCGAACAGACGCTTGCGACCGCCCTCAGCAACCATGCGCAAGCGGAGTACAACTACCGCGTCGGCCATGTCAACCTGTTAAACGCCATGGGAGTTTTGCATGAGTAATGGATCAGGAATGCCGTTTCGCGGAAGCGTCATTACCGCCATGCTGTTTGCCCTTCTCGGAGCGGCGCTGCTTTTGTCGCTCGGTTCATGTAACCGGACAGCAGCCGTACAGTACCGAACCATGCCGGTTGAACGCGGCGACCTTGACGTCGAAGTGACGGCGAGCGGAACGGTGAATCCGGACACGACAATTCAGGTGGGCACCCGGGTCTCGGGCACGATCAGCCGGATTCTCGTCAATTTCAACTCTCATGTAAAGAAGGGACAGCTCATCGCCATGATCGATACCACTTTTCTCGCCTCCGATGTGGAAGATGCGGCGGCTTCACTGGCAAAAGCGCAGGCGCAGGAAGACCTGGCGCGCAGCACCAACGAGCGCGAAAAGGCGCTCTTCGCAAAAGGGTTCGGCGCGCAGGCGGATATTGACCAGTCATTATCTAATTATGAAGTCGCCAAAGCCACTACCATTTCAGCCCGTTCCGCGCTCGACGAGGCGAAGATCAATCTGGCCTACGCGTATATCCGTTCGCCCGTCACTGGCGTTGTTGTCAATCGAGCAGTTGACGTCGGGCAGACTGTTGCCGCGAGTTTCAGCACTCCCACGCTTTTCGCGATCTCGACCGATCTCGCGAAAATGCAGGTGCAGGCGGACGTCGACGAAGCGGATATCGGCCAGGTAAAAGTCGGGCAGGAGGCGCACTTTACCGTCGATGCCTACCCAACCCGCACCTTCGAAGGCAAGGTCAGTCAGATTCGGTTGCAACCGCAAACCAATGAAAACGTCGTCAGCTATACCGTCATGGTCAATGTCAATAATGCCGATCTTGCCCTCATGCCGGGCATGACCGCCAATATCACCATATCCGTTGAGGAAGCGTCCGATGTTCTGAAAGTACCCCTTGCGGCGCTCAAATTTGTTCCTCCGGTGATGCGCGGAAAAAGGATTTTCCATCGTCCTGGCGGCCGACAGGGCGATTCGGGCGCGGCCTCCCGTCACTGGAGCGAAGGCGACCTGTCAAGGAGTCAGGTCGCAGGCAGATGGGGCGATTCAGGATCGGCTTTTCACCGCCGAGACAATGCCGACAGCGCCACCCGGGGACGAATATTCCTTCTCGTAAACGGTACTCCGGTGCGCAAATCGGTAACGACGGGGTTGCGGAACGAGGGTTACGTCGAAATTGAGGGCGACGTCAAGGAAGGGGATCAGGTAATCGTAGGAATTCTTTCCCCGGGTCCGGCGACGACCGCCACGCCGCGAGCGGCGTCACCGTTCGGCGGGGGCGGCCCCGGCGGAATGCCTCGGAGATTTTAGCATGACGCCGGACGCGCTTATCAGGCTTTCGGACGTCGCGAAAAACTATACCATGGGCGACACAGTCGTTCATGCGCTGCGCCAGGTCTCGCTGACAATTAACAAGGGAGAGTTTGTCGCGATCATGGGCGCGAGCGGCTCCGGCAAATCGACCCTTATGAACATTCTCGGCTGTCTTGATGTACCGACCTCCGGGGAATATATGATCGACGGCGAAGAAGCGGAAAATTTGACCGCGAATCGGCTGGCCGCGCTCCGTAACCGGAAAATGGGGTTCGTGTTTCAGGCATTCAACCTTCTGCCGCGCACCACCGCCCTCGAAAATGTCGAACTGCCGCTTCTGTATAACCGGAGTGTTGGCACGCACGAAACCCGACGGAAATCCATCGAATCGCTCGAACAAGTCGGTCTGAAGGATCGTGCATTTCATTTTTCCAGCCAGCTTTCGGGCGGACAGCAGCAGCGGGTCGCCATCGCCCGCGCCATTGTCAACGATCCGGTCATCGTTCTTGCCGATGAACCGACCGGTAATCTCGACTCCCAGATAAGCATCGATATAATGGCCGTGTTCCAGTGCCTGAATCGAAACGGCATCACCATCATCATGGTAACTCACGAACAGGATATCGCACAATTTGCCTTGCGCAAAATAACCTTTCGCGACGGCTCCGTGATGACCGACGAACCAGTGCTGACTCGGCGCAATGCGGAAGAGGAACTTGCGAAAAGGGATTCCTGGAAGAGAGGCGGCGCGTGAGGTTCCGCAGCATTCTAAAAATCGCCGTTCGATCGCTTAACCGCAACAAACTGCGGTCGTTTTTGACCATGCTCGGCATTATCATCGGCGTTGCCGCCGTCATCGCCATGCTTGCAATCGGTCAGGGAGCCCGTAACGCTATCAACCAGCAGATCGCCGCGCTGGGAACCAACGTAATTCTCATTTTTCCGGGAGCGTTTTCACAGGGCGGCGTACGTTCGGAAGCGGGCAGCTCTTCTCACCTTAACGAAGATGATATCGCGGCCATGAAAAACATGTGCTCCGCCATTCGGTATTCCTCGCCCATGGTGCGTGCAACGGAGCAGGTAAAGTTCGCCAACCAGAACTGGCGGACGCAGATTTCTGGCGTGTATGGAGAATATCTAGACATTCGCGACTGGTCACTTTCGCAAGGTACGCCTTTCAGCGATGCCGATGAACACGGAGCTACAAAAGTGTGCATTATCGGAAAAACCATCGTCGATAATCTTTTCCTGAATGGTGAAAATCCGATTGGACAGACTATTCGCATCCGCAATTTGCCATTCAAAGTAATTGGCGTGCTGACGCCGAAGGGCCAGAACGCTGGCGGACAGGATCAGGATGATGTAATCTTTGCGCCCTTTTCTACAGTCCAGAAAAAAATCCTTGGAATCATTTTCGCCCACTCAATAATCGCCTCGGCAACATCCCCGGAGACCATCGAAGAGGGACGCCAGGAGATCAATCAGGTGCTTTCCGATCGTCGTCCCGGCTCAACGGGTGACGGCACCGATTATACGATTCGAACGCAGACCGATATCGGCAACGCCGCCGAGCAGACCTCAAAGACCATGAGTATTCTTTTAGCTTCTATCGCTTGCGTCTCTCTCCTGGTCGGCGGTATCGGCATCATGAATATCATGCTGGTATCGGTCACCGAACGCACCCGTGAAATCGGCGTTCGCCTGGCGGTAGGCGCGCGCGGAAAAGATGTCCTCTTTCAATTTCTGGTGGAAGCGCTTGTCATAAGTTTTACAGGAGGTATTATCGGAATCATACTCGGCGCGGGGTTTTCACTCCTCATTTCAAAAACACAGGGATGGCCCGTCGCGGTCTCCGCTCTTTCAGTTGCGCTGGGATTTTTTTTCTCGGCGGCCATCGGCATCTTTTTCGGCTGGTACCCGGCGCGCAAGGCTGCGGCGCTCAGGCCCATCGATGCACTGCGCTACGAATAGCGGCTCAGCGAGACGTCCGTAACCATATCCCGATCAAGAATTCGTCGATGTCTTCGGGGAGGCCGGGCGGGTGAGATAGTCAATCATGGCGTCGCAGAAAAACCGCCTTGACTTGAACAACCGCTTCAATTCGATTATTTTCAATCGTTTATTTAACATAGTATAATATTGGTCGCTCCGGTATTTTCGCCGCATTATTGCAGAGGCCGTCTTGAATCGGTGGAAGCTGCCGGAGACACTTCCGGCAACATAGGTTTTGAAATAGCGGACGAGCTGCGCATCGACCTCACGAAGCCGGCACTCGCATTTAATCAGCCTGATGTATAAATCCCAGTCTTGGAGCGCCGGCAACCCTTCATCGAAACCGCCGATTGCTTCCAGACACTCCCGTCTGACCAATATCGAGGAGGTGCCCCCGATGCAATTATCGCTCATGATTGACTTGTATGGATCACCGAACGGCAGCGCCCTGAAAACATAACGCTCGTACCGACCGTCCGTCGTGTAAATTCCGAAACCGGTGCGGCACCAGTCTCCACTTCCGACCTCCCCAGGAGTCTCCCCGCTTATCGCTTGGAGTTGCAGCTCCAGCTTATCGGGCTCCCATGAGTCATCGTCGTCGAGAAATGCGACGAATTCACTCCGCGCAAGGTTTATCCCCGCGTTACGGGCCGCCCCTCCGCCCCGATTCCCGGAAAGCCGGATATAACGGAGTTTATCAGAAACAAATGATGCCACTGCGTCGACCGTACCATCCGTAGAGCCGTCGTCCACCACAAGGATTTCGAGGTCCTGCATGGTTTGGCCGAAAACGCTCTCAAGGGCCCGGACAAGCGTGAGGTATCGGTTAAAGGTAGGGATGACTACCGAAACTTTTGGCATAGCGCTACATGATCTTGCATGGCCGACTCACTATCGAGCATAGAGCTGCTGCTTTTGCTCCCGCAAATGCCTGCCGCTGTCGATGTAGATGACCTGGCCGGTCATGCTCTCATTTTTCAAAAGG
Source organism: Chitinispirillaceae bacterium (assembly GCA_049521335.1). GTDB lineage: Bacteria > Fibrobacterota > Chitinivibrionia > Chitinivibrionales > Chitinispirillaceae > BOG-1184. The sequence continues at coordinate 25,543 of JBEKOX010000028.1, read as the reverse complement.
TAGACAACCGTTTCGGCGATCTCGTGCGGAAGCCCCGGTCGTCTGAGTGGAAGTTTATCAGCCCTTTCAATTGATGAACAACCTTCTGGCTGGTCAATGTTGGTTATAAGCCCCGGCGCCACCGCATTTACCCGGACCGCAGGCGCGAACGCCATTGCCATCATGTCCGTTATGGCCGCGAGCAAATGTTTGCTCAGAATATAGCCCGTATGCGCCGCATCATTCCCGATAATCCGGCTGTCGAGAAGATTGACAATTGCCTTATTTGCCATCGGACAGCCACTCCCTCTACGGCTGAAGGCGCGGCCGAGGGCGAAGGGCGCCCATGCATTGACCAGTATGGCACTCTGGAAATCGGCCAAGGTTACCTCTTGCAGGGTGCTCTCGGTAAAGGTTGAGGCACTATTGACAAGGAGGTCGATGCAGGCGCATCGCTTGAGCGCCTCGTCAAAAAATGGTTCAGCGCACTCTGCCTCGCGGAAATCCGCTCGCACAGCCCATGCCCCGACACCGAACGCGCGCAGCTCGTCGCAGAGGGATTCGGCTTTTTTTGCGCTGCGGTGGAAATGCACAATGACATTTGCTCCTTCATTCGCGATTGCATGTGCGATCCTACGCCCTATGACGCCGCATGCTCCAGTCAGGATCGCGTTTTTTCCGGCCAAGTTTTTCCGATGTATTTTCCTCACGTCAAAAGATCCTCACTCGGATATATTCGGCGAGTTCTCGAAGCGTAGCGCCCTTTTCGCCGAAGAAGGCCACCTCGCCGCACGCCTTGGCGATGAGCTCTCCGACATAGCGTTTCGATTCAGCCATGCCGCACACTGCCGGGAAAGTGGCCTTACCCCTCTTCCTATCGCTCCCCGCATCCTTGCCAAGCTGCTCGGTTGTGCTCTCCTCGTCAAGAATATCATCGACCACCTGGAAAGCGATGCCGATATGGATGCCAAACGCCGCGAGCCGTACCGCAATGGATGCTGGCGCATTGGCAAGCATGGCCCCGATGGTAACGCAGGCGCGAATGAGGGCCGCAGTTTTCTTTTCGTGAATATATTCGACGACCGACCGGTCGACCAGCTTGCCTTCAGATTCGATGTCTACGACTTGTCCGCCGATCATGCCGTCGGTACCGAGTGCGTGCGCTATCTCAACGATCACGTCGGCTCGGCCAAGCCTCGCCAGCGCTTCGAACGCGACGATGCAGAGACCGTCGCCACCGAGTACGGCGAGCGCTTCATTAAAAGCGCGGTGCGCCGTCGGCTTGCCGCGTCGGAAATCATCGTCGTCCATGCAGGGAAGATCGTCGTGGATGAGCGAAAAGGTATGGAGCATTTCGATGGCGGCGCCGGCATCGATGGGAAGAGGATCGCCGAAAACGCCCCCGCATGCTTCGTAAGCTGCCATGATGAGGCACGGACGGATCCGCTTTCCTCCCGCAAAGGTGCTGTAACGCATCAACCGGTGAATGGACGGCGGATATGCCTCTTCCGCAGGAAGCAACCTATTGAGCGCCGCTTCCGTGAGTTCGGCAACGTTTTTCATGTACCCGTTCAGGTCACTCATCGTTTTTTTCTTTCACAATAAAGGGATCAAGAACGGCTCCGAGCACTTTTTCGACATATTTGCCGTTCTCTCCCTTGAGCAATTCGGTTATCCTGCCCTGGGCATTTTTAAGATGGCCGTCGCAGATCCGGAGCAGGGAGATGCCCTGCTCGAAAAGGGCAAGCGCCTGGTCGAGGGTGAGATCGCCGCTTTCGAGCCGACCGGTGATCTTCTCGATTTCGATGAGTCCGGCTTCAAAGGACGGTTCACGGCTGGTACTGGTTCTCGAATTTTTTGATTTCAGTTTTTCAGCCACGATTACTCTCGGCAATGTAGTAAATTGTAAAAATAGTTATCAGGGAACAACCGATGTCACTGTTGCCGCTGCGCTTCCCTCTTGAAACCGCATAGTGACGGTTTCTCCGGGTTCGAGCCACCCTCCTGATCGAACGACCGAGCCGTCGATCTTCGTCACTACACTATATCCCCTGCTAAGAACTGCGAGCGGACTGATGGCATTGAGCCGCGAGAAGGCAATCGACAAACGATCGCTGGCCGATTTTGCTCGATTCTTGAAACCGCGGAAGAAATCGATCGTTTCGTCGTCGAGCTCTTGCTGTCCATCTATGATGAGTTGCGCAGCTCGACGAAGGCTGCTGCTTAACAAAACATTGTCAAACCGTTCCAGAGTTTGAGCGAAAAAGTCCGTTGCCGAAGCAGAAAACCGTGTCGCACACTGATCGAAATATTTCCTGTTTTCCCGCCGGTCGGGCGAAGCCAGCTCGGCGGCTGCGGACGGCGTAGGCGCGCGTGCATCTGCCACGAAGTCTGCGATCGTGAAATCGATCTCGTGGCCTACCGCGGAAATGACCGGAATTTTCGATGCATAAATGGCTCGGGCCACGACCTCCTCGTTGAACGGCCACAAATCCTCCGCCGACCCGCCGCCGCGGCCCACAATAATAGTGTCGATTTTCGCCCACTCATTCAGGGCGGCGAGTCCTGCGGCGATTTGCAGCGCTGCCGCTTCGCCCTGTACCGGCACATCAACGAGCACGATGTCTATGTGTGGCGCTCGCGAGGCCACGACCTTCACGATATCACGGATAGCCGCCCCTTGCTTTGAAGTAACAACGCCGAGACGGTTTATGGAGAGAGGCAGGGGCTTCTTATGCTCCGGATCGAAAAGCCCCTCTTTTTCGAGGCGTTTCGTGAGCTGTTCAAAAGCAAGATAAAGTGCTCCCTTGCCGCGCGGTTCCATGCGATGGATGTCAAGCTGATAGTAACCGGCCTTTTGGTACACGCGGATGGTGGCGATCACGAGCACCGCAAGACCGTCCTCCGGCGTAAACTGAAGCACTGCGGCAGCGCTCCGCCACAGCACGGCCGGTATCTGGCTCCCGGAATCCTTTAGCTTGCAATAACAGTGGCCGTTACTTGATACCCTCCAGTTGGAAATCTCACCCTCCACCCAGACCAGCGTGTTGTGCGATTCCAGAATAAGCGAGATGCCGTCATTGATTTCACTGACTGTATAGGGTCGCTCGGCGTCCCGGGGAGAAAGAAATTCGAAGAGCGGCTCGGTCATGGTGGAAGGGAGCGGATGCTACCGGGAAAAGGTGAGCCGTTCAAAAATCCGCTCGATCGAAAGCGCCCTGCCGGTTGCATCATCGATCACCACTATGGCGGCGTTCAAGATCGGGCCGCACCCTGCAGGCTCGAAGCGTACCGCGGTCTGCAGGAGAAACCGGCGAACGACCCCTTCCGCTTTCATACCGATGATCGAGTCCTCGGGCCCGGTCATGCCGACGTCCGAAATGAACGCTGTGCCGCCGTGGAGCACACGCTCGTCGGCGGTTTGCACATGAGTGTGTGTTCCGAGCACGGCGCTTGCGCTGCCATCGACAAAGACGGCAAAGGCGAGCTTCTCACTGGTGGTTTCGGCATGGAAATCGACGATCACGATGTTCGTTTTTTTCTTCAGCTCCTCGATTGCGGCTTTGCCGAGCCGGAAGGGACAATCGATGATTTCGCGGTGAAAGGTCCTCCCCTGAAGGTTAACAATGCCGATTGTGCGGCCGTCAGGAAGCGCCAGGAGGACGGTTCCATGACCAACATTGCCGGGAGGAAAGTTCAGCGGCCGCAGGATATGCGGCTCCTCCATGAAGGAGGGGTCGTTATCCGGGAAAGTAAATGAATGATTACCACCGGTAATGGCGTTCACGCCGAACGCGCGCAGCTTTTTGGCAAGGTTGCCGGTCAGCCCGTGGCCGCCCGCCGCGTTCTCGGCGTTTGCAATACAGCAGTCAATCCCCCGCTCGGCAATAAGAGGTGCGAGCCGCTCGGCCAGCACTCTCCTACCGATGTCGGCAAACACATCGCCGACGAAAAGAATTTTCATGCGTTTTCACCATTCATGAGCATCAAAACCCATTATTTGACGCAAGCGCCAGATGTGGCGGCAAGGCAGCCTGTTATTTCGCATACCCGGTGTACCGACATTCGCGAATGATGGTCACCTTTATCTGGCCCGGATACTCCATCTCATCTTGAATTCTCTTGGAGATCTGGCCTGCCAATTCTTCTGCCTGGGCATCGTTTATCTGTTCCGGCTCAACCATGACACGCATTTCCCGACCCGCTTGCATGACGTACGCTTTGCTGACCCCTCGAAAGGAATCGGCGATCTCCTCAAGATTCGTCAAGCGATTCACATAGTTCGTCAGCGTCTCCCGGCGTACACCCGGTCTGGTGCTGGAGATCGTATCCGCCGCTTGGATAAGAATCGGGTAGACCGAGATTGGTACCACGTCTTCATGGTGAGCGGCAATGGCGTTGCAGATGATCTCGTTTTCACCGTTCTTAGCCGCCAGTTCAGCACCGAGCTGGGAGTGAGTTCCCTCTGTTTCGCGGTCGATTGCCTTGCCGATGTCGTGCAGGAGTCCGGCGCGAATAGCCGTTCTGGCATCGAGCCCGAGTTCTGAGGCCATGAGCCCTGCAAGCATGGCCACCTCCTTGCTGTGCTGCAAAACATTCTGCCCGTAGGAGGTGCGATATTTCAGGCGGCCGAGCATCTCGATGAGGTGCGGTTTGAGCCCGTGAACATCAAGTTCAAAGATGACTTCTTCGGCCACATCCTTCATGCTTTTTTCGAGTTCTTTCTCGCTTTTCTTTATGAGTTCCTCGATCCGGCCCGGATGGATACGGCCGTCACTTATAAGTTTTTCGAGAGCCATTCTCGCCACCTCGCGACGGATAGGATCAAAGCCCGAAAGGATGACCGCCTCCGGCGTATCGTCAACAATTACATCTACGCCCGCAGCCTCCTCGAACGACCGGATGTTGCGTCCCTCACGGCCTATTATGCGGCCCTTCATCTCATCGCTCGGCAGATGCACGACCGACACTGTGGATTCGATTGTCGCATCTGCGGCGCATCGCTGAATGGCATGCACTACGATTTCTCTTGCTTCCCGCTCAGCATCGTTTTTGGCCTGATCTTTGATCTCCTTTATCATCTGGGCACTCTCATAGCGCACTTTACTTTCAAGATTCTCCATGAGGATCTTCTTGGCCTCATCCTGAGTCATATGGGAGATCTTTTCGAGTTTTTCATTTTCCAGGGTGATGAGTCGGGTGAGTTCGTTATCCTTGGTACGAAGCGTTTTTTCCTTGGTGTTAAGGAAATTCTCGCGGGCGGAGAATTCGGTTTCGCGCTTGGTGATGGTTTCCTCGCGACGCCGCACCTCGACTTCCGCCTCCTTTGCCCTGGCCTGCTCCAGCCGGATCACTTCACGGGTTTTTACGGACTCCCGTTCAAATTCGGTTTTGGCTTTGAACCACTCATCCTTGGCCTCGAGAAGCGCGGTTTTTTTCTGAAGCTCTGCATCCTGCCTTGCCTCCTTGAGAATCCGATCCGCTTCCTGCCTAGCTTCATGCTCCCTGTTTTCCTTATATTTTCGGTCCGATAGAATTCGCCAGAAATAGCCGGCGGCAAATCCAAGCACCAGACTGATTACTGCAATCAAAGCTATCAAACCGGCAATAGCAGCCATATATGACCTCCTGTAATTCCGAAAATGGTGAAAAATCTATGATTAAAGGGCTTGCGATGTTTTGAAGCCCCGATAGACATTGGATGATAGCGAACGGCGAACCGCATACGAACACACTTCTACCGGTGATGCGGGCAACAAGCGAGATGCTCGACAGGTGCATATGCCCTGCGGAGAATACTATGCAGAGAGCCTTGCTTCAACAGCAGTCCGGTCGATATCAAGTAACCGGATGCCTGCCTTTACGGGCACATTCAGGAAAGTTGTAAAATGGAGAGGGCGGTGTGCTCCTTCGATTTCATTGCAATGCGATATCAATGCGCCGGCTAATTGAAGCCAGACGATCGGTTATCTCATTCATTTTTTGAGCACCCTGTTCCTGTTTGTCTTTCAATTCAAAAAGCTCTCCTGCAATATTCAGCGCGGAAAGGACGGCAATCTTAATGTCATCTCGCGAAGCCATCGTTTCATGGACTTCGGCCATTTTGGAATTAACATAGCGTGCAACCTGTCTGGTAATTTCCGTGTCGACATCGCCCTTTATCGAATATTCCGCACCGAAAATAACAACGCGTACACTTTCCGATGATGAACCCATTCACTACTCCCTGTCGCTTGATGCTACTGCACCATGTGACTTATACACCTTCTATTTTTACAATGAGTCTCTGCACCTTCTCTGCGGCGGCTTTAAGCTTATCCTGGTGCCGCTGACTGTCCGACTGGAGCTCGCTGAAATTTTTTTTAAGAACCTGGTTCTCCTTCTCAACTTCGGCAAGCGCGGTCGCCTTAGAATCCAGAACGCTTTTCAACGTGATATTTTCCTGCCGAAGTAGTTCGTAATTGCTTATTATGGCATCGACTTTATTTTCGAGGTCGGCAAGAAATTCGATTGACACACTATTCTCCTTTTCTATCGTTTTTTCGGCCTTTTTACCCGTGACACAAGACATTACCCGTCCAATCCAACTGGCCCAAATCACAACGGGTTATATATATGACACTTCAAAGGTAAATATATCATTTAATTGCTGAAAAATCCAGCACGAAATGAGCGACGGCATCGGCTGAGCTTATTGGCTTAGGGTGTGGGGAGATGCTATTTTTCTTATATGAAGCGAATGCTTTTCGATAACAATGCTCTGCGGTGTATGACCATAGCTCATCGAGTCTGCAATGTTTCATTTTTAATCGATATGAATGCCCATTGTCCTCAGATCGTTTCTCTGCACTTGAATGCAAAATCAGGAAAGAAAGATGATGTCACAATCGATCCAATCCTCCAAAGCGTGAAAGAAACAATTATTGGTTTTTTAGATGGAAAAATCAAAGACTTATCTAAACTTCGCATCGATCTCACGCGCCATCCTCCGTTTACACAAAAGGTGCTTCGTGCCGTACGCTCTATCCGATGGGGGAAAACCCTCTCTTATGCCGGTCTCGCGAAAAAGGTCGGAAACCCGGGCGCTATCCGTGCCGTTGCCACGGTTATGCGTAAAAACCCTTTTCCACTCATCATCCCCTGTCATCGAATCATCCGGAGCAACGGGTCGATAGGCGGTTTCATGGGTAAAATGAATGGCAAGGAGGTCGAGCTGAAAATCCGGCTGCTCGAAAGAGAAGGGACTAAAATTGGAGGAATTAAGGAATGGTGTGGACTTTTCTCCATTCCTTCATAATAAAGATTTTTTTTGCATTTATGAAAATATGCCAGAATACCTCATTCTGTGAACGGGGATGAATGGCACCAAATTGTTTTCATGTTTAAATTTGATTTTGGAAGCTCTGCCTGTGCGCGGGTAACTCTCTATTATAACTTTCGTAGAGAATCCGCATTCCATCCTCCGCCGAGGGCTTCGATAAGCTGCACCGAGGCCGATATCCGCTTGCCGAGAATCGCAACCGAGGTTTCCTTATTAGTAAGCTCGATCGTCTGCGTAGTGATGACATTGAGTGCGCTGGCTATACCCTGCTTGTATTGATCGATCTCAATCGCCGTCGAGCGGATCGAAGCCGATACCGCCTCGTCCTGCGCGACCGCTTCCTGCTCGAGTATCCGCAGTGCAGCAAGATTATCCTCCACATTTTCGAATGCTGAAAGCACGGTCTGGCGGTAGGTCGCCACCTGTGCATCGTAGGCCGCCTTTGCCGCTTCCACCTGCGCTCCGCGCAACCCTCCGGTGAAAAGGGTTTGCGTAAGCCCGCCGCCGAGGGACCACAGGCGGCTCGGCCATGTCAACCAATTCGAAAGGTCTGAACTTTCATAGCCCCCTGAAGCGCTCAGGGTGATGTCTGGATAATACGCGGCCTTGGCCACCCCGATCTGTGCATTCGCCGCGGCAACATTACGTTCGGCTGCCGCAACGTCGGGACGCCGCTCCAGGAGCGTGGATGGAAGTGATGGCGGAGTTGCAACGATGCGTATCGGTAAGGTATCCTGCTCAATGGCGAAGAGCGCTGCTGGTTGACCGATCAGCGTCGCGGCCGCGTGTTCCAGCTGGCTGCGCTGGATGCCGACATCGATCTGTTGCGCCTGAGCTGAGGAAAGTTGCGTCTGTGCGACGACGATATCGGCCTGCGAAGCGATGCCCTGTTCATCACGGAGTTTTGTCAGATTGAGAAATTTTTTATAGATGTCGACTGTTGAATCTAAAAGGCGTTTCTGAATATCCGCAACGCGCAGAGCGAAATAATCCTGTGCAAGCGCCGCCTGCGTGCTCAGACAAATCGCGGCAAGATCGGCGGCGGTTGCTTGGGCGGTTGCCCGACTCGATTCCACGGTGCGCCGCACCCGGCCCCAGAGATCGGGCTCCCAGGCGACATTACCTTCCAAGAGATAGTCCGCAATGAGCGGCATTGTTCCCGTTGCTGGAGCACCGAGGTTGCCGCCAACGACGGCATTCCGCGACTCCTGCTGTCGCGTATAGGTACCCTGGGCCGACACGGTCGGGAAATATCCCGCGCGCGCTGATTTGACCAGCGCCATTGCCTCCCGATATTGCGCATAGGCGGCTGCGATACTCTGGTTTGAAACAACGACCTTGCTCTCGAGCGTGTCGAGCAGTGAATCACCGTATAGCAGCCACCAGCCCCCCCTGAAGAGGGTGTCTGACGGCTGAGCCAGCTTCCATCCCGCCAGCTCCTTGAACGAAGAAGGTGTCGTCACGGAAGATCGGTGATAGTTAGGCCCGACCGTGCATCCGCCTACATACATTGTGGCAAGGAGCGCCCCGATCAGGAGGCGGCAGTGGATTTTGTTTTGATGCAATGCGCTCATAAGCCGTTCCATTTGTTGACCTCCCCATCCCATTCCCGCGCGGGCGGAGAGGAGGGTGGTAGGGACGGGTTTGAAACACGCCCCGTGAGTTCTTGTTCCTGAGAGGGCCTAAAAAAGTTCGAAGGCCTTCTCTTCTATAGCGTCGTCCCGGATATTTCGGGCCGTTTTCTTCCTTTCCGTTTTGTCCATACGCGCAGCCTGTCTATATAGAGATAGATCACCGGCGTCGTGAAGAGAGTCATCACCTGGCTGACCATAAGCCCGCCGATGATGGCTATCCCGAGCGGCCGGCGCAGCTCGTAGCCCGTGCCTTTCATGAGGGCCAACGGCAACGCCGCAAAAAGAGCTGCCATGGTCGTCATCATGATCGGACGGAACCGGAGGAGCGACGCCCGATAGATGGCATCACGGGGGCTCAGGCCGTTTTTCCGCTGCCCCTGTAGCGCGAAATCGATCATCAGGATGCCGTTTTTCTTTACAAGGCCGATAAGAAGCAAGCAGCCGACCAGGCTGAGAATGTCGAATTGCGTGCCGGTGACGATCATCGCCAGAAACGCTCCCACCCCGGCCGAAGGAAGTGTGGACAGAATGGTTAACGGGTGCAGGTAGCTTTCGTATAGAATGCCGAGCACAATATACACGGCCAGAAGCGCCGCGAGAATAAGCAGCGGCTCGTTTGCAAGAGAGGCCTGGAAGGCCTGCGCGGTCCCGGCGAAGCCGGAACGCATGCCTCCGGGCATCACGGCGGAACGCATGGCGGTCGTAATCGCCGTAACCGCTCCGCCGAGCGAGGCCTTTTCCCCGAGGTTGAAAGAGAGGGTGACGGCGGGAAACTGGGCGTGATGATTTACCGCAAGGAGTGCGGGCAGCACTTCGAACTTCGAAAAGGCCGACATCGGCACCTGGCTGCTGTCCGGCGTGCGTACGTAGATTGATCGTAGCGCCTCGGGACGTTGCCAGAATTTCGACTCGACCTCCATGACGACGCGGTACTGGTTGAGGCCCGTGTAGATGATCGAAACCGCGCGCTGGCCGAAGGCGTCGTAGAGCGTCTCATCGATAAGCGCAGGGGTAATGCCGAGCCGCGATGCGGTGGTGCGGTCGATCGTGAGCTGCGTTGAAAGACCGTGGCTCTGTTGGTCGCTCGACACATCCGCTATCCCGGGGATTTTGTGCAACATCCGTTCAACCTGCGGAGCCCAGGTATTAAGTTGCTTGAGGTCTTCGCCCTGCAGGGTGAACTGGTACTGCCCGCCGCTCATCCTGCCCCCGACCCGCACGTCCTGTGTTGACTGCAGGTAGGTCTGGGCGCCCGGAACCATTGCCAGCTTTTTTCGCAGCCTGGCAATGATCTGATCAGCATCGAATTTTCGGCCGCTGAAATCCTTGAGTGCAATGAACATCCTGCCGGTGTTTATGGTCTGCCCGCCTCCCGTAAAGACCACGGCGTTCTCCACGGCTGAATCGCGCATGATGATGTCGCCGATCGCCTGCACCTTTTTCTTCATCTCAGAAAAGGAAATATCCTGCGATGCAAGGATGGAGCCCATGATCCGTCCGGTATCCTGCTGCGGAAAAAATCCTTTGGGTACCAAGATAAAGAGCACGATGGTGGCCGCGACGGCGAGGAATGTGAGCGATACCATGACTCTTCGGTGACGAAGCGCAACTTCGAGGCTTTTCGCATACCCCTCATGCAACCTTTCGAAGAAGTCGGCCCGGTGGCTTCGGCTTCCTTCCGGCAAGGGCGTATACGATTTCAACATGGTTGCGCACATCATCGGCGTTGTCGTAAGCGAAATCACCATGGAAACAAGAATGGCCACGGACAGAGTCACGGCGAATTCGTTGAACAGCCGCCCTAAAACGCCGCCCATGAGGAGGATCGGGATGAATACCGCGACGAGCGAGGTGCTCATTGACAAAACGGTAAACTCGACCTCGCGTGCGCCATCGATCGCGGCTTGGACCGGCGGCTTCCCCTGTTCCCGGTGGCGCGATATGTTTTCCAAAACGACGATTGCATCGTCGACCACAAACCCCGTGGCGATGGTGAGCGCCATGAGCGAAAGGTTATCGAGAGAATACCCGAGGAGGTACATGACTCCGAAGGTGCCGATGAGCGATACCGGGACCGCGATCGCGGGGATCATCGTCGCCCTGACGTTTCGCAGAAAAACGAAAACGACGAGGATGACAAGGATGCCTGAGAACAGGAGCGTCCGCTCGACTTCTTTCAGCGAGGCGCGTATCGTGGTGCTGCGGTCCATGACGACCGTCACCTTCACATCGCCGGGCATTTCGGCAGCCAGGCCCGGGAGCACTTTCTTGACGTTGTCGATGGTTTCGATGATATTGGCGCCAGGTTGTTTAAAAAGTATGACCGGTGTTGCAAGCTTGCCGTTTACCAGGCCCATATTGCGCAAATCTTGCACGGAATCCCGGACAAGTGCGACATCGGAGAGCTTGACCGGAGCACCATTGCGGTATGAGATGACGAGCGGCGCATACTCGGCCGCCTTGCGCAGCGGGCCGTTCGTCACGATTTCGTAGAGCCGATCTTTGCCGTTAAGCTTTCCGATCGGCCGGGTAACATTGGCCGAGTCGATAGCGCCGCGCACATCGGCGAACCCGATCCCATAGCTGGAAAGAACGGTTGGATTGAGCTCAACCCGCACTGCGGGGAGCGATGCTCCGCCTACGATCACCTGGCCGATGCCCTGAACCTGCATGAGCTTCTGCGCCATGATGCTCGACGCGGCATCATAAACCTGCTCCGGCCTTTCGCGGTCGGAGGTGAGCGCTAGAATGACTATCGGCGCATCAGATGGATTGACCTTGCGGTAGGTCGGATTGCTCAACAGGTTGCTTGGCAGGTCGGCGTGGGCTGCATTGATGGCGGCTTGAACGTCCCTCGCCGCGCCGTCGATGTTCCGGCTCAGGTCGAACTGCAGGGTGATCCCGGCGGTTCCGAGATAACTTGTCGAAGTCATTTCGATAACGCCCGAGATGATACCGAGCCTCTTTTCGAGCGGGGCGGCGACTGTGGCGGCCATGATTTCCGGGCTTGCTCCCGGCATCGAGGCCGAAACGGAAATGGTGGGAAAGTCGACCTGTGGCAGTGGAGCGACTGGCAGGATTTTCAACGCCAGCAAACCTGCCACGGTCAGGCCTGTGGTCAGGAGCACGGTCGCGATCGGTCTTTTGATGAAGGGGGCCGAAATGTTCATGCAGCCTCCGTTTCACCCCGTTGCCGCGCGCTGCGTCTCTTGCCGATCCTGTCAAACCAAAGATAGACGACCGGCGTTGTGTAGAGCGTAAGCGCCTGGCTGAAGATGAGGCCGCCGATGATCGCGATACCGAGCGGGCGCCGCAGCTCAGATCCCATTCCACCGCCGAAAGCCAGCGGCACCGCGGCAAAGAGCGCAGCCAGCGTGGTCATCATGATGGGGCGGAACCGCAGCTTGGCGGCTTGGAAGATCGCCTTTTCCGGACTCAAACCTTCGTTTCGCTCCCCCTGGAGCGCGAAATCCACCATCATGATCCCGTTTTTCTTCACGATGCCAATGAGCAGGATAATGCCAATGAGGGTGATGATCGTGAACTCGGTCCGGAAGAGGAGCAGCGAGGCGAGCGCTCCAACACCGGCTGAAGGGAGCGTTGAAAGTATTGTCAGCGGGTGGATATAGCTTTCGTAAAGAACCCCGAGCACGATATACACGGCCAGCAACGCGGCGAAAATGAGAAAGAGCTCGTTGCCGAGCGACGATTGCAGCGCATCGGCGGTTCCCTGAAAACTGGGAGTGACGCTCGCGGGAAGGCCGCTCTTTTTTACCTCGTCATTGATCGCCCCTATCGCCTTGAGAAGCGAGGTTCCGGGCGCGAGGTTGAAGGAGATCATCGATGCCGGGAACTGGCCCTGCCGCTCGATGGATAACGCAGTGGTGGTTTCAGCCACTTGCACTACCGCGCTCATAGGAACAGGCGTACCGTTTGCGCTCTGCAGGTAAATGTCATTGAAGTTTGCCGGGCTCGCGCTGAATTCCGGTTCTACTTCCAGGATCACCCGATATTGGGAAAGCTGGCTGAAAATGGTCGACACTATCCGTTGGCCGTAGGCGTCGTACAGATTCGCGTCGACGGTGCCCGCCGAGATGCCAAGCCGTGATGCTGTGGGCCGGTCGATGACGACATGCGCTTCGAGACCGTTGTTCTGCGCATCGCTTGACACATCGTTCAGTTCCGGCCGCTGTGCCAATGCGCCGATCAGCTTATTCGTCCAGTCGTTGAGTTCATTGGAATTAGGATCCTGGAGGCTGAACTGGTACTGGTTTTTAGAGAGCCTGCTTTCGATGGTAAGATCCTGGACCGGTTGCAGGAAGAGCCGTATGCCCGTGATATCGGCGGTTTCCTGCTGGATGCGGCGCATGACTTCGACGGCGCTGCCTTTGCGATGCTCCGGCGGTTTCAGGTTGATGAGCATCCTTCCGGAATTGAGGGTCGGGTTGACGCCGTCAACGCCGATGAACGAAGTGAGGCTTGACACGGCGCTGTCGGCGAGGATTGCGTGCGCAAGCTCTTTCTGCGCACTGCTCATTGCCTGAAAAGAGATCGACGGGGGAGCCTCGGTAAACCCTTCCAGAAGCCCGGTATCCTGCACCGGGATGAATCCTATCGGCATGACCATGTACAGGATTACCGTCAGCACCAAGGTGCCGAGGAACACAAAGAGTACCGGCCTCTGGTGTTTAAGCACCCACTCAAGCGATTTGCCGTAAGCCGCAATGACCCAGTCGAACATGGCCTGCGACCGGGCATAAAATCGGTTTTGTTTCTCAAGGGGAGGCGTCTGGCGCAGAAGCAGCGCGCACAGCATGGGCGTCAGGGTCAGGGAAACCACGGCCGAGAAGAGGATTGTGACGCCGAGGGTGACGGAAAATTCGCGGAAAAGCCGCCCCACGACATCCCCCATGAATAGCAGCGGGATAAGCACCGCGACAAGTGAAATCGTGAGTGATATAATGGTGAACGCGATCTGCTGCGATCCCTTGAGCGCGGCTTCGAGGGGGCTATCTCCCTGTTCGATAAACCGCGAGATGTTTTCGATCATAACGATGGCGTCATCGACCACGAAGCCGGCGGCAATGGTTAGTGCCATGAGCGAAAGATTATCGAGGCTGTACCCGAGGAGGTACATGATGCCGAAGGTGCCGATAAGCGACAGCGGCAGCGCAATACCCGGTATGAGGGTGCCCGCCGTGGTGCGAAGAAAGAGAAAGATGACCGCGACCACGAGGATGCCTGCCATACAAAGCTCGAAGGCGATATCTTTTACCGATGCGCGGATGCTGATGGTGCGGTCGGTTACAATCTGCGCCGTCACGCCCGGCGGAAGCGTTGCCTGCAATTGCGGCAGCAGCCGGTTGATATTATTGACAACGCCGATAACGTTCGAGCCCGGCTGGCGGTGGATATCGAGGATGACCGCCGGCGTATCGTCCTTCCAGGCCGCGAGCATGGTATTCTCTACATCGTCCACCACCTCCGCGACATCGGACAGGCGAACGGGAGCTCCGTTACGGTAGGCGATGACGAGCGGCTTATACTGGGCGCTTCCTGTCAGCTGGTCGTTTGCGCCGATCGTGGAAGACTGGCGCGCGCCATCGAATTCTCCCTTGGCCTCATTGACATTTTGCGCCACGACCGCGGTCCGGATATTTTCAAGCGTCAGGCCGTACGCGGCGAGCGCGGTGGGGTTCGCCCTGATGCGCACCGCCGGCCGCCGGCCGCCGCCGATGGTGACGGCTCCCACGCCTGATACCTCGGAAAGCTTGGGCACGAGCCGTGTTTCGGCGAGGTCTTCCACCTGCGGTTGCGGCACGGTCTTTGAGGTGAGGGCAAGTGTCATGATGGGCGCGTCGGCCGGGTTTATCTTGCTGTACACCGGCGGCGACGGCAGATCGGTCGGCAGAAACGAAGAAGCGGCGTTGATGGCCTCCTGCACCTCCTGCTCCGCCACGTCGATGCTCTGCTTCAGGTCAAACTGGAGCGTCACCACGGAGGCGCCACCCGAACTTGACGAATTCATCTCTCTGAGGCCGGGCATCTGGCCAAACTGGGTTTCGAGCGGAGAAGTGACCGTCGATACCATCACATCGGCCGACGCTCCGGGGTACAGGGTGATGACCTGTATGGTCGGATACTCGACCTCGGGCAACGCGGATACCGGTAGTTGCTTTAAGGCAAACAGGCCGCCGAGGAGAATCGCCGCCATAAAAAGCGATGTGGCAATGGGTCGCTGGATGAAGATCCGCGAAGGGTTCATGTCCCCTCTCTGCTCCGGCTTCCCCGGATTTCCACGTGCGCGCCTTCGTGCAGCCGGTCGGCGCCCTCTACCACCACGCTATCACCGGGAGATATTCCATTCAAGGCGGCAACCCGGTCGCCTTCGGAAGGTCCGGGAGTGACCGGCTGCACGGCCACGGTCCGGTCGGGTTTAACCACGTACACGAACGTTCCCTTCGGGCCGTTCTGCAGGGCCGCCTGCGGGATGACCGTGACATCCTTTTTGACATCGAGCAGCAGGTGGGCGTTAACAAACTGACCGGGAGTGAGCTCGTAATGTTCATTCGGAAAAATCGCCTTGATCTGCATTGTTCCGGTCATCGAATCGATCCGATTATTCACGGCGAGGACCTTGCCTTCGGCGAGCTTCTTGTTATCACTTCTATCAAGCGCCTCCACGGTCGGATAGCTGCCCTTTCGCATCCTCGCGAGAAGCCGGGGCAGATTGTCCTCGGAGATCGTAAAAACCACGGTGATCGGCTGTCCCTGTGTCAGGACTACTATGCCGTTTGCGTCCGAAGTCTGAACGATGTTGCCCGGATCGACGAGGCGCAGCCCCGCGATGCCGGTCACCGGCGAGGTGATACGGGAGTAGGTGAGCTGCAGGCGGGCATTGTCAAGGTTGCCCTGATCCAGCTTCACGATGCCCTCATCCTGCGCCACAAGAGCCTGTTGGGTTGCAAGCTGCTGCTCCGGGATCGCGTCTTGAGCAGAGAGCGCCTGGTAGCGCTTGAGATCGATCCGTGCGTTCGCCAGAAGGGCCGTATCCCGGATGAGCGCACCCTCTGCCTGCATGATCTGCGCTTCGAACGGCCGGGGGTCAACTACCGCCAGCAAGTCGCCCTTTCGGACAAGCTGGCCCTCCTTGAAGAGCACCTGCTGAAGCTGCCCGTTGACCAAAGTTTTTATCGTAACCGTTCGCAAGGGTACTACCGAACCGATCCCGGTAAGGTAAATGTTAATGTTCCCGGTGACCGCGGGGACGGCGACGACCGGAACCAGCTGACCGGCAGCATTGTCTCCCCGGCGGGAGGAATGCCCGGATGAGGGGCCGCTTGATGCGGAACCTTCGGACGACGATTTGCAAGATAAAGTCATGCAAAAAAGAGCGAGTGCAAGCACTGCCCCGGTATGCATCCATACTCCGGCAGATGGCCGGGCGAATTGTTTTCGATCACGTACCTTTTTAATAGCCGCCATAAGATGATCACCTCACAGGGTAGAACCGGTAGCTGCATTGTAACAGGCGTACTTTATCGCCTCTTGCAGCGGGATTAGAAAACGGTTGAAAAACAAGCAATTGTTCTTCATTTCCGTAATAATAATATTGATAGACCAAATATTGTTAGACTGAGAAAGATAGTTAATTGCAACATGCAGGACAGTCAGGTGCAACGTGGGCGCCAGCGTTTGCTGGCCAAAGCGAAGCAGAGGCCTGAAAATACCGGCTCACGAGGTGAGAGCACAGATGAGTGACGAGTCGGGAGGAACGCTATGATTATTTTTTTCTCCCGTGCAATCCCCACAAAAAAGACATTTCAAGAATTCATCTCCACTTTGATGTGAAACCCTCAGTTTGACGGCTGTTATGACTGCATGCGATCGATTTTTTCCAGCAACTGAAGGGGATCATACAGCGGCGGTCGAACTATCGTTCAAACCACGACGCGGTTTCTTTCACTCAAATTTACGCTGAACCTCGTTAAATGGCCGCAATGTTTATGGTTCGAGTGGGAGAAAAAGCCTTCTTAGAATACTCCGGCCATTAAATATTGTTAAGTGAAACCGCATTTTCAATGAATATAACGATCTAACCTATCACTGTATTTATTTGCCGGAGTAATAGATGCATATTTTATGCGCTTCTGCTTATTATGACTTTTTGAAAAGATTCCAGTTCAAGGGTAAATAATGAAAATAGGCTTTGCTAATTAGTTAGAGATTCCTGACGTTTTTTGAAAGATTTCACGGGTCTTTCCATACCTGCTGAGTAATACCGCAATTTCTTATTCAAAATTTTCAAATCGCAGGCCGCATATCAAGCACGCGCTTTGCCTTGCCTTCGGAGACCGGCAGGGCACCGGGTTCGTGGAGTTCGACCGAGGGGTGGATGAGGATTTCTGTTTTCAGCCGGTTGCCGATCTCGCACCGTACCGCTTCGAGGGAGCGGAGGTCGCCCGTGAAAAGCTCGCCACTTACCTCAGTCCTCACTATCATCCGGTCGAGCGCTCCCTCTTTCTCGACCACGATCTGGTAGTTCGAGCCGGCTTCACGGATCTTCATAAGCACTCCCTCGATCTGCGAGGGGTACACATTGACACCGTTGATGATGAGCATGTCGTCGGTGCGTCCCTTGATGCGCGCAATGCGGCGGTGGGTTCGGCCGCAGGCGCATGGTTCGGGAATGATGGCAGACAGATCGCGCGTCCGGTAGCGCAGGAGCGGGGTGGCCTGGCGCCTGAGCGTGGTGAAAACGAGTTCTCCCTCGATGCCATCCGGAACCAGTTCAAGCGTATGGGGGTCGATGACCTCGATGAGATAGGCATCCTCCCAGACATGCATGCCCGCCTTGTAAACACACTCGAACGCGACGCCCGGGCCGTTCATCTCGCTTAACCCATAGGAATTATAAGCATCGATGTCCATGAGCGCTTCGATCTTCAGCCGGGTGCTTTCGGAATAGGGCTCGGCTCCGAGAAACGCTTTTCCAAGCGCAAGATCGGCCGGTAATACTCCTTCGCCTTCGAGCGCGGAATACAGGTGGAGCAGGTAGCTTGGCGTGGCGTGCACCACCGTGGTGGCGAAATCCTTCATGAGCTTGATCTGCCGTTTGGTGTTACCCGATCCGGCCGGAATGACCATCATGCCCATATTCTCGGCGGCGTAATGGAGCGCCAGCCCTCCGGTGAAAAGGCCATACGTCATCATGTTCTGAAACACGTCGCGTCTGGTAACGCCGGTCGCCGCGATGGAACGGACCATGAGATCGGTCCACGTTTCCAGATCCTTTGCCGTGTGGTAGATGACCGTGGGCGCGCCGGTGGTACCACTTGACATATGCACCCGCACGACCTCTTCCCGCGGTACGGCCAGCAGCTCGCTTGGGTATGCGGCGCGAAGATCGTCCTTGACCGTAAAAGGCAGCCGCTGCAGATCGTTGAGCGACGAAATCGGATTGAAACCATTTTCCCCGAAGCGCCGCCGGTAGAACGGCGAATTCCGTGCCTGCTCCACCGACAAGCGAAGCCGATGAAGCTGCAGACAGGCGAGTTCATGCCGGTCGAGGGTCTCGGTAGGATAGTCGTAGAATGGTATTTCCATAATGGTTTATATATGTAGAGACGTAGCGTGCTATGCCTTTATCCTCTTTACCGTTTCCCCCGGTCAATGCCGAGAGCGAAGATTCTTTTATTCTCCTCGTTTTTTTTCGCCACCACGGTTTCGATGGCGGTCATCCAATGTTCTTTGGCGATCGGCAGCATGGCGCTGAGCACCCCAAGGAGGAAGGTGTTGATATACCGTGAATCAGGGAGATTTTCGGCGTCCTTGAGCCAGGGCAGGAGACTGACCCCGTCTTTTTTCAGGAAGTGAGCGAGGCGTTTCCCCTCATTCGCATGGAAACAGACGAGGTAATCGGCCTCGCCCGGAATGATGAGCGGGGAGTACACCGTCTGGCCGAAGATGAGATGCGATTCCACCGATCCGCCGCGCTGCGCCATGCCGTGGACTTCGGATTTTTTGACCCGAGCACCGCTCAGCATTGCCGCGACGCCGAGAACTTCCGAGGCCTTCAAGACCCCCTGACCGCCAATACCGCAGAAAAGAACGCCGGTTGTTACTTGATTCATGCATTATTCCCTTATTGTATAAACCACTTATCCCGCAACCCGCGTCCGCGTCAGCGCGCCGGGGAGGCATACCTCCGCGCAGAGGTGGCAGCCCATGCAGGTGTCGCGGTCGATTTCAATATAGCCGCCGGCTGTTTCGGTGATTGCCGGGCAGTCAATGGAGAGGCAGATGCCGCACGTCTTGCATTTGTCTTTATCGTACGCCGGCGCGGGACGCGAATCCCGGTCAATCAGGCGACAGGGTGCCCGGGCAACGATCACCGACAGCGCATCTTCGGCGAGGCGCTCCTTGATAAGCGGTTCAAGGGTTTTCAAATCGTAGGCGGAAACGACATCCACATGATCGACGCCGCAGGCTTTGAGCACCTCGTCGATGACGAGCTTTTTCGTCGGCTGGCCGGTAATGGTGACCCCCGTAGCGGGATGGTTCTGGCCGCCAGTCATGGCGGTTGTGCTGTTGTCGAGGATAATGATGAGCCCCTTCGCCCGGTTGTACACCGCATTGATGATGCCGGTCAGCCCGGAGTGGATGAAGGTCGAATCGCCGATGACGCCAGCAATTTCCCTTCCAGGCAGGGCGCGTCGCAGCCCCTCCTGAAAGGTGATTGAGGCGCCCATGCAGATGCAGGTGTGAAGGGCGGACAGGGGAGGAGAGGAGCCGAGCGTATAGCAGCCGATGTCGCCGGCCACGATTGCCTTTGACTTACGCAGTAGGGAAAAAACAAAGCGGTGGGGGCAGCCGCGGCAGAGCACCGGGCGTCGCGCCGTGGATAGGTCTTCCTCCTTCTCCTTTCCTTCGACAATGGGCTCCATGAACTCGGGACGGAGTTCGCCGACCCTGAAGCTTGGATGCTTTGCGCGGACCGCGATGCCGAGCGTCCGGCAGTGCTCTTCGATGATCGGATCGAGCTCCTCCATCACGAAAACCTCGTTGACGGTTTTTGCGAAGGCCGCGATTTTTTCGTCGCAGAAGGGATAACTGAACCCGAGTTTCAGGATCGGTGCGTCCGGAAACCGCTGCTTGAGATAATAGTAGGAAACGCCCGTGGTGATGAATCCGATCGAATTTTTTCCCTGATAACGGTCCGGTTCGATGCGGTTGAGCGAAGTGGCATCGGCGAACTTCGCAAGCATCGCCTGCCGCTTCTCAACCTTTACGTGCGCGCGATAGGCATTTTTCGGCACCATGACATATTTTGCCGCATCGATCCTGAACTCAAACGGCGCATGTTCAACCCGCTCGCCGCACCTGACATCCTCTTTTGTGTGCGCGACCCGGCTGGTCATGCGAAGGAGCACCGGGGTGTCGTACTTTTCGCTGATGGAAAAGGCCTCCTGCACATACTCGTACGCCTCGGACGGACTCGCCGGTTCGAGAAGGGGGAGTTTGCCGAACATGCTCACCCAGCGAGAATCCTGCTCGTTCTGCGAGGAGTGCAGGCCGGGATCGTCGCACACCACCACCACGAAGCCCGCCAGCACGCCGGCGTAGGAGGAGGTCATGAGCGGATCCATGGCCACGTTGAGGCCGACATGTTTGGAGGCATAGAGGCTTCGGACTCCGCCGATTGCCGCGGCATAGGCAACTTCGAAGGCGACTTTCTCGTTGACCGACCATTGGGTGTCGATTTCCGCGTAGAGCGAGAGATTTTCAAGGATTTCCGTTGAGGGAGTGCCGGGATAGGCGCATGCGACCTTGACTCCGGCTTCAAAAGCCCCGCGCGCAAGCGCTTCGTCGCCGGACAGCAGCCGGCGTGAGGTAAAAGTAGTCATAGTAAAATAAATCTACTAAATTTCTTTGTGTCTGGTCGATGAATTTTGTCTTCGATAAGCTCTTAATTTTTCTAAGGTTGTTTTCTCTTTTTCCTAGTTGTTCTTAAATAGTATATTGAGATCAAATAAATAATAGCTTAACCGGACTCTGCTAACCTGAATTAGACCTTATTCTTAAAAACGGAGGGTATATGGTAAGATCTCGTGTTGTTGCAGGCGCTGTGTTGATCGCTGCGGCGGTGTTTTACGGCGCAAGCTATGGTTGGACCTGCGGCGGTTCATTAGCTGATTCTCAAAACTCCAGTGGGAACTACCCGCTGGGTATGCCCATGGGAGGAATCGGCGCCGGGAACTTCAATCTTTGCCCGGATGGTACCTATAATCAGTCCTGGGTCCTCACAACGTCGGATGCCAACGCTTATCCGCTTTGTATCGCTTTTGAGAAACGGGGAGCAACGGTGTTTTCCGCGACATTACAGAACGCGGGAAGCATGACCACTACCTTTACCGGTTACTGGCCGACCGTATTCATGGGGTATAAACAGACCGGTATGTATGACAGCGTGGCGCTCAAATGCTTTTCGCCCATTGTCACCGGCGCCGGCATCGCCAGCGACAATATGAACTCATCGCTGCCCATCGCTATTTACAAGTTCACGCTCACGAACAACTCGACCTCGACCGACACTGCGGCGATCGCCCTTTCCAACGGGGCAAACTCGAGCTCCGTGCTCGTGAATGGCAGGGTGGCGGGAATAAAGAGCAGTACTGTCTGCGTCATGGCCGATACGACGAAGGTCAATGCGGCCGACAGCATCACGTGCGGCAGTTCCACCACCACGTTCACCACGACCGGGATGCTCAATAACACCGGCGCCGGCGTTATTGCCAAGCGCGTTGTCGTCGGGCCCAATTCGAGCCGCACCATTACCTTTTGTGTATCATGGACGAATGTTACTAATGGGTACTATACCAATTATTTGACCAGCGCCCAGGGGATAGCGACCTACGGCATAGACAGCGCCGCTGTTCTGGAAGCCCTGGTCGACAACTGGCACAATAAGATTTTGAATTCAAATCTTCCGTCCTGGCTCCAGGATCTCGTCATCAACTGCCTTTACGTGTACACTTGCAATACAGAATGGACAACGCCGACAGCCAACGGCATTACGGGCAGCTACGGCATGGAGGAATCCATGAGCAGCAGCGGCGGCACCATAGGTTGCAACGATCAAGCATACCATGGTAACTTCGCCCTGTCGTGCTTCGCGCCGCAGGCCGAATGGTCCCAGGTCGCCCGCATGACCAGTTCGCAGCAGCCTAACGGTTTGTTCGACCACATGTTTGGCGAACAAGGCACCGATTACCGCGTTGACGTGGGGCCGAAGTTCATTCTTGAGACATACAAGGTTTATCAATGGACCGGAAACACCGCCCAGCTCACGACGCTGTATCCCGATATTAAAAATGCGATCGCCGGTATGCGAACCCTGAATACGACCACCACCGATGGTCTTTGCGACGACAATTATTTCACCACGTTCGATAATCCGCAATCGGACGGATGGGTCATCCCCTCAAAAGAGTATGAAGACGAACTGTATATTGCATCATTGAAAGCTGCGGCGAAGACCGCAGTGGCGGCCGGCTCGCCGGCGGACACAACCGCCTACATGGGCCGCTACGATACGGTCTCCGCAAGTTTTGAGCGGGCCACCAACACTACCTACGCCAGCAGCGGCTTATGGGACTCT
This sequence comes from Chitinispirillaceae bacterium, assembly GCA_049521335.1. Classification (GTDB taxonomy): domain Bacteria; phylum Fibrobacterota; class Chitinivibrionia; order Chitinivibrionales; family Chitinispirillaceae; genus BOG-1184. The sequence continues at coordinate 2,949 of JBEKOX010000028.1, read as the reverse complement.
ACCACCCCCACTGTAACCGGGAGGCTCGGCCATTACACCGGCTCGTCAAACATCACTAACGCTAATGGAAAGGCCATATGGGACGGTGAGCTTATCGGGCAGTGGGCCGCCGACGTGTGCGGGCTCGGTCCGATTCATCCTGAATACAGGATCGAAAGCTCGCTTCTGTCCATCTATGATGCATGCCTGGATCATGATAATCCGCCGGCCTATTCGATCATGATGGCTGACGCGGATGTTAATTGCACGGGCCCCACTCCAACCGGGACTTTTTGTAATATGGGCGGCAGTCCATCCAGTTATATCACTTATGGCTCCTATGGGGCAGGCGAACTGTGCACCGCATTCGGCCACAATCAGCCCGATGTCAGCATGCGGGCGCTGCAAGCCTTCTGGAACGATATGTTCAGCAAGTACGCGAGGGTTTATAATATGCCGTGCAAAATGAGCGTTGCGGGAAACGGTACGGATTGGGGCATCGACCGGTACATGAACCCGCCGGCCTGCTTTGCCGCTCTTTTCGGCGTTACGGGTTTTTCAATCGACGTTAACGCGAAGATACTCCGTCTCAAGCCGTCGCTGCCGACGAGTGCGCAATATGCGATGGACTCGCTTGTTTCCGCGCCGCTCATCAATCCGATTTCGTGCGGCACCGTGGATTACAAGGCGGTCACGACATCGACCCCGAACTACCAGCGTTTCGTCATCCGGTTTGATAACTCGATGCAGTTCAACACGTTCTATACGAAGAAGCTGTTCGCGCAAAACGTGACGGTTGTTAAGCCGGCCGCAGGCGGCAGCCCCGTTACGGCTACGATTGCGGTCAACCCCGCCGATACGTCCGAGTACCAGATCACGTTCGGCAGCACCCTCACGATCGATAATACCGGCGTATTAATAGAAGTTGGAACTTCAACCGTCGGGGTTGACCGCCTTGCCCAGTCGGCGAAATCCGCGTTCGGTATCGCCGTGAATATGAAATCCGGCATGATTTCCTACACTTTGCCGCAAGCGAATAACGTCGCGGTAACGCTGGTCAATCCGAAGGGTGAGTCGTTTACCCTGCTGCGGGGAGAAATGGCTGCCGGGAGTCATACCTTGTTCCATGACTGGACTAAGGCCTCCACCGGGGTCTACTTCCTGAAGATCCGTGCGGGTGAGCTGCAGGAAACGAAGGAAGTTGTCAACGTACGATAGACGTAGTGTATAGTAAGGACGCAGGCATTTAAAAAAGGGGTGACCCATAAAGGGTCGTCCCTTTTTGCATTCTACAACCCTTCTTTTGTAATGGTGCGTGTGATTTGCGATTTTTTTCTGAATAGTTTGCTATTTTAAGGATGGTTTAACCGTGGTTTTCGGATTGTCCGCGGCCGCCCGTGGTAGTTTTTTCTTCGTTGCCTCTTCAAGCGGTTTCAAAGGTTATTAATCGGTGTTCCCCCGATAATTTCCCGGTCGTTAAATAACGAATAGACTTAGAACCCCTTCGCCAGAATTTTACCGTTAATCTTACGTGATACGACCATATCCCGTATCGATTGCCACCTTTTCAACGCTTCCGGGTCCGATGGAGTTGTTGCATTCAGAGTATGTATCTGGTCATCGATCACGCGTTTTGCATTCAACAGGTCCTGGCGGTCCATCGCCGCGATTCCAGCGGAATCGAGATCAAAATGCACTAAAGGCCATTCAACCTTTAAATAGTCGATTCGGGATAGAACGATTGCTTTTACCGATTGCCATTTTTCTATGGCCGTAGACGAGTCGTTCGCGTCGTACTTCAATAAATAATTTATCCGTTCATCTATAAGATATTTTGCATCAACCAGGTCCGGAAGGCTTACTCTCGTTGCTTTGGTGGAATCAAGGTTTCGAAAATTATCCACGGTCAGTGAAAAACTACGGACACATAAACACGTGACAAAACAGATTAAAGCCATGTATCTCATGCTGTCTCCAGGGGAAAGTATAAGGTCTGCATCGATCCGTAGTAAAAAGGCGCGAACTCCAAGTTCATGGATTATTTCAGCCGCCCGGTTTTATCATTTGCCTTCGTTTGTATAGTTATCTTTCATTAATTGTGAACTAATGGTATCGGTCTTGAAAGTGCCTAGCCGCTTGATGGCAAATCCATAAATTTTATATCCATAAATAGTCACAGGATGTGCTTTTCCCGCCTCCGCATTGTAACTATGATCAATCTCCTTTAAATCCAAATCAACGATTGCATTGGCACCCAACTTCATTGCTGCTGCATAAAGGCTATCCATAGCCTCTGCAACTGGAACATCATTAATTTTCCACATTTTTTCAAAAATTGGTTGTTCAAAATGATCTTTTTTACCGGTATTGATATCCGTTAACTTAGCTTCAGGTGTCGCTATTATGGACATAATGCCGATAGATTCATAGTCTCCAAGGTACTTGTATGGGGTGAAAAGGAATCCCTTTTTTGAATAACTGGTCAGATCAAAGTTTGTTAAGGTAAGATTTTTGGGAACAAATTCAATACCACTTGAGCATCCCAAAACAAGTAAGCTGATTATTATACCGATTCCATATCTGATCATAATACAGGCCCTTTCTATTGCGCGTAAATTTTGAATAGGTTTCTATTCATTCGCCATGATTTCGTATTGATTCATTAAATTAAAAAAGGCAAAAACTTCAAGTTCACGCCTCTCACGAAGGGCTGCTACACCCTATTGTAGAAACACAAGACGAGAACGCGCCCGTACTGGGCGCGTTCTCGTCAGTGTCGCTTCTACAACTTTGAAAAGTGCTAATTTTCGGCTGAAACGATACCGCGCGTTAACGCAATTTTTTATTCAATATTTTGGCTTTTCTAAAGATTCATTCCCCTTTTCTTGATGGGCATATACAAAAATTCATTTTTTGAGTTTTAAAACGTGATTGCTGCTTAATTTCAACATTATCTTGACAGAACGAATA
>JBEKOX010000027.1:0-37401 GCA_049521335.1 Chitinispirillaceae bacterium | reverse complement strand
AAATAGATTCTGCCTAAGCCATTAGAAAGTTATCGGTATAATTCCCAAAAAGGTCCTTCTATTAACCTCCAAATTCAATCGAATTTCGATAGATAATTACCGCCTTATGCACCGGAATTGAAACCGGTTGCATATCTCTGGAGCTATTTGAAAAGTGTGCCTTTGGCAAATCGGCCCGAATTGACCATCGAATCACTTCACACATCCGCTTTTCGTTCGTCCCGGTTCATCCAGAAAAACTTTCGCCTGCTCAGCTCCTTCGTAAAACATCCCCCTCTTTTTTTACACGAGTAGGACATTATTTATACAGGTATCAATAATTTACTATAGTTTATTTGTTTTTTTAAAAGATTTCACGTACTTTTCTATATTTGGTCAGCATTGCCTCAATTTCATGTGGGATGTAGTATATTGAAAAAGAAATTGAACCTTTAAAACGCTGTTTTGGCAGAAATTTGAGAGGGTTTTAGAGGTGTTGTTGATTTCATGCTTGACGCGAACGAACTGCCGGTTCAGCGGGAAGAATGGTTAACCAATCAATGTATATTTCGGGCATAATTATGAATGAAAATCAAGCTCAGTCCGGAGATGATATGGTTTCCTCTTCTCAAAAAAAAACGGAGGGGGATACTCGGAAAAGCATCGAAGCGGAAATTCAGGAAATGGAAAGATATAAATGGTACTTGGGCGTTCAGCTTCAACATGATCCTTTGCAGGATCGCTCCTTGAATGAAATCTACTGCGAATGGATCGCAAAGTATGCTGCCGATTTCAGGAAATTCTGGGAGAAAAATGGGCATGAAGACCGGTAGATCCCCAAGTGCAATCCCCGGATATGGGTGAGTGCCATGCATTTGATGCAAAAAGCATTTAAAGAGCAGGAGTATTGCTTTTATTCAAATTATTTTTATCCCCATGCGACATGATTTGGTGTCGGCTGCTACAGCAAGCTTCTGCGATATCACCATGTGTGCCGTATTTTTTCCATCGGTGGTTTTCAGGTTAACCTCATCCATGACAACATTTTAGCAGCAGAAGAGGAATAATCATGTTGCCTTCCATTCTCTTATGGGCGGCCCCCTTTCTCGTAGTTTCCGTTGCATACCTTTTTTTTCGTTTTCTCCCATTCCGAAGAGCACGCTATATAGGCTACGGGGTAGTGCTCGCAGCGGCGTTTTTCCAGAATCTTTTTCGATGTTCTTTTCATAACAGTTTGTTCGATACGATTTTGCTTCTAGTTGTAAATTTTATTGCCGCCGAATTTTTTTGGAATCTCCTTCGTCTTAAAAAATTGAAGCTATTCCTTGTGCTTATGATTCTGACGCTCTGCATTTACGGATTGGAATTTAAGAGGTGGATTGCATCCGGTCCTGAGCATGGGTGGGAATTGTGGAAAGATACCGTCGATAGCACCTACCGGGCTGATTCTGTGCTGTATACGCTTCGAGAGCGGAAACTCTTTTATGTGAATTGGAAACGCCCCCCCCGTCTTCTCATACTGTCAAAACAAATCGGATCCTCGCCCTTTGAAAGAGAAATCAGCTGGCATGAAACGCCGCCGGGATTTGACGAGACGGATTTTATCTATGTCTGGAGTACGACACCACAGGGCGCTCGTCTTGATCTTCATATTCCCGGTTTTGATCGACAGATCTGGACAATGGGAGAGGGGTTCTGAACTTCTAATGGATATTAGTTCCCTCGGCTATGCCAAGGGGTGTGCGTCCTAAGCTCTTGCTGTCAGCGCGGTCATAATGTACCTCCGATGGTGCAAAGTCACCATTAACCAAAGGAGAGTGGGATTGCAAATACCATATAGTGTGGTGGCCGAAATATCGGTTTAGGGTAATGCAGCATGATGTTCGGTATTTGTTCGCGATGTAGTGCGGGGATTATGCCGACGACACAAGATCGATATACTGGAAGGCAATGTCCAGACCGATCATATACACTTGGTGCTGAGCATACCGCCGAACGATTGTGTAAGTCGGGTACTGGGAAATTTGAAGGGCAAGAGTTCGATAAGGTAACTCCCATGAATTTTAATATTGTTATTCACGGACTACGCTTTTATCCCATAAGAAAGGCCCACCCTCTTGAAAGAAGCCAGGGCTTTTTTAATTAAAATTATAATTTCTATGGTTACGCCTTCCCCGCACTCCCGAGCACATTCTGGTTCTTGTCGATCATCATCTTGACAAGTTCATCGCGCGCCGGACCGAGGTACTTCCGCGGATCGAACTCTTCCGGCTTTTCCGCAAAGACTTTGCGAACGATAGCCGTGAGAACAAGCCGTCCGTCGGAGTCGATATTGATCTTGCACACCGCCGATTTGGCAGCGCGCCGCAACTGCTCGGCCGGGATACCCACCGCAGCCTTGAGCCTGCCGCCGTTGGCGTTGATGATGTTGACGTATTCAGGCAGCACCGAACTTGCGCCATGGAGCACGATCGGAAAACCGGGAATGCGACGTTCAATCTCTTCGAGAATGTCGAAACGCAGGGGCGGCGGAAGAAGTATGCCGGTAACAGGATCCTTGGTACACTGTTCTGGCTTGAACTTGTAAGCCCCATGCGAGGTACCGATGGAGATAGCGAGCGAGTCTACGCCCGTCTTCTTGACAAAATCTTCTACCTGCTCAGGAGGGGTGTAAATGCCTTTGGCAGCCTGGACATCATCCTCGATACCCGCGAGCACGCCGAGTTCGCCTTCGACCGTCACATCGTACTTATGCGCGTATTGGACGACTTTTCTGGTCAGTTCGACGTTTTTATCGTAGGGGTGATGCGAGCCGTCAATCATGACCGACGAGAAGCCGCTTTCGATGCAGGATACGCAGAGCTCGAACGTGTCGCCATGGTCAAGGTGGAGCGTAATAGGAATAGTATAACCCGCGTCCTTGGCCATCTGTACCGCTCCCTGGCCCATGTATCGCAGGAGCGTGGCATTTGCATATTTACGTGCGCCACTCGAAACCTGAAGTATGACCGGCGATTTTGATTGGCCGCAGGCGGTTATGATCGCCTGGAGCTGTTCCATATTGTTGAAATTGTAGGCGGGAATGGCATAGCCGCCTACAATTGCTTTTTTGAACATCTCTTGAGTATTGACAAATCCGAGTTCCTTATAGCTGATAGCCATGATCGATCCTTTCGCTATGGTGCTGTGCTATTATAGTGGTTGTGAAATGCCGCCGCATATGATTCCAGAACCTACAGCGCGACAACCGATTCGACCCGGAAACATTTCAAAGCTGTGCCGGAGAGGCCCCGAAGGAAAGCATTATCGCCTATTTTGGACCGTCTGCCGCAGTAGTGTCTTTATTATCGGATTCGAGCGACGTTGGTTCAACCGTTTTTCCGACCGGCTGTTTTTTCTTCTGTTTGCGCCGACGACGAACAGTTTCTGCGCCACCGATTCCCACGAGTTCAACGATCGCCATGAGTGCGTTATCGCCTTTCCGTTCGCGCGTCTTCACGATGCGGGTATAGCCGCCGTTACGATCTTTGAATGCGGGTCCTATCTCAGCGAACAGCTTGCGGAGCACCGTTGTATCATTGACCCGTCTCGCGGCCAAGCGCCGCGCCGCGAGGTCTCCCTTTTTTGCATAGGTAATAAGCCGTTCAACGACGCCGCGTACCTCTTTGGCCTTGGGAAGCGTCGTTTCAACCCGTTCTTTATCAAGTATGGAAACCGCCAAGTTGGAAAGCATCGCTCTTCGGTGGCTTGCCGTCCGGTTTAATTTTCGTCCCGTCGATAAATGACGCATCGTTTGCTGCCTTCTCTATGAATAATAGTGTTTCGGATCTATCATAAAAACGAGCTTTCCCGACCCAGGATGCTATCCACATCCATACCAAAGGAGAGCCCTAAATTTCCTAAGACTTGGTTAAGTTCAACAAGGGATTTCCTGCCGAAATTCTTATATTTGAGCATGTCCGTTTCCTGATTGCGGATCAAGTCGGCAAGAGTATGAATGTTCGCTGCACGCAAGCAGTTAGCAGAGCGTACCGAGAGTTCAAGTTCATCCACCCGCATCTTCAGGAGCTGCCGCTGTTTTTCGACCCGTTCGTCCCGCACGATCATTTCGACCGGCTCGAGCTCACCCTCAAAATTGATGAACACCTCGACGTGATCGTGAAGCAGCTTCGCCGCATAGCCGAGCGCATCTTCCACGGAAATACTTCCATCGGTCCAAACATCCATGAGTATCTTATCGAGATCGGTTCTCTGGCCAATTCGTGCATTTTCAACAACGTAATTGACCTTAGTCACCGGCGAGAAAATCGCGTCGATCGGAATCGAACCGACCGGATCTTCTTCGCGGCGGTTCTGTTCCGCGGCAACGTAACCGCGACCCGCCGTGACCCGCATTTCAATTTTCAACTGCGCATCGGAATTAATGGTCGCAATGTGTAGATCGGGATTCAGAATAACGACATCACTGTTCTTCTCGATGTCCGAGGCCTTTACCTCCCCTTCGCCGCTTACTTCGAGCCGAAGCGTTGTTTCTTCTTCGGCAAGCAGTAAAAGGCGGATCTGCTTGATATTCAGAATAATATCGACGACATCCTCGACAACGCCATCGATCGTGGAAAACTCGTGTTGGACGCCCTCGATCCTGACCGATACCACGGCGGCGCCCTGCAACGAAGAAAGCATGATCCTCCGCAAAGCATTCCCTATCGTATGGCCCCATCCACGTTCAAGCGGTTCGACAATGATCCGACCGAAATTCGGAACGTTATCGGGATTCTCAACCTGGATACCTTTCGGCATCATCAAACTTTTCCATTTCATTGTATCGCCTGTCTCCCTTAGCGTGAATAGAGTTCCACGACAAGCTGTTCCTGTACGTTAACAGCCATGGATGACCGTTCCGGCACCCTGACAACGGTTCCTTCTAACTTCACTTTATCCACAGATAACCAATCAGGGATATCTTTTATATTTTGCAAAGCGCTATGGATCGACTGAATATTCCGGCTTTTTTCCCGCACCGCAATAATATCGCCGGCCTTGCACTCGTAAGTCGGTAATGAAACCTTTCTACCGCTCACCAAAAAATGACTGTGCCGCACGAGCAATCGCGCGCATGACCGCGAGGGCGCGAAGCCGAGACGGTAAACAATATTATCGAGCCGGAGTTCAAGAATCTGCAGTAACCGTTCACCGGTAACGCCCTCAGCCTTGCTGGCTGACGAAAAATAGCGGGCGAACTGGCGCTCCATGACGCCATAGATACGGCGGATCTTTTGCTTTTCGCGAAGTTGAGTGTTGTATTCCGTTGAACTGCGGCGACGCTTGGTCGTACGCAATCCCGGAGGAAACGGCCTCCGCTCCATTGCGCATTTTTCGGAATTACACCGTTCACCCCGCAGCAGAAGCTTTACGCCTTCACGGCGACATAATTTACATCGTGGACCATGATAAACAGCCATGTGCTCTCCTCAAACCTTTCGATACTTGATATATCGGATACCTCGTGCTCTGGACCACATTAACGAATTATCCGCCGCGTTACACTCTCCGTCGCTTCGGGGGTCTGCAACCGTTATGCGGAATCGCCGTAAAATCCTTGATCGCCGATATTTTTATGCCTGCCGCGGCAAGCGACCGGATGGCGCCTTCGCGACCGTTGCCCGCTCCTTTAAGGTGCACTTCCACGGACCGCACTCCAGCATCGTACGCAAGCTTTCCTACTACCTCGGCCGCGATACCTGCCGCAAACGGTGAGTTTTTGCGCGATCCTTTGAACCCGGACTTTCCCGGCGAATTCCAGGCGATAATATTACCCTTTATATCAGTGATGTTGATAAGGGTGTTGTTAAACGTCGCTCGAATGTGCGCGATACCTTCGCTGGCTGCCCGTTTCTTCGGCTTTTTCGTGGCGATTGCCGTAGTAGCGGCAGTTCCAGCAGCGACTACGGTTGCTTCGGTTGCCGGGACGGTTTCTTTGGGTTGCGTTTTTTTTTCCATTCGTGCCTCTTGTATGGTTACCTTTTATTATTATCCTTTGGACGGTGCTTTTTTCTTGTTCGCAATGGTCTTGCGAGGACCTTTACGAGTTCGTGCATTGGTCCGTGTTCTCTGCCCGCGCACGGGAAGACTTTTGCGATGCCGGATGCCCCGGTAACAACCGATATCCATCAATCGTTTAACGTTCATACGAACGGCGCTACGAAGCGCGCCTTCCGTCTGGTATCCGCTATCGATTAGGCGACGGATATGATCGAGGTCTTCTTCGGAAAGATCCTTTATTTTCGTATTGACATTAACCTTCGCCTTGGCGAGAATCGCCTGAGCTGACGATTTGCCGATGCCAAAAATGTAGGTAAGCGCTATTTCGCTACGTTTATTGTTCGGTATTTCAACGCCTGCCACACGGGCCATAGACTGCCTCCTTAATGAGTATTGCCATACGGGTCAAAAACCCTTTATCCCTGCCGCTGCTTGTGCTTGGGGTTTTTTGTGCAAATTACCCGGACGATGCCTTTGCGCCGGATGACCTTGCACCCATTGCATAATTTTTTTACCGATGCACGAACCTTCACGTTGAATCCCCCTGCTATTTATAGCGATACACGATTCTTCCGCGCGTTAAGTCGTAGGGAGAGAGCTCCACCAGAACTTTATCACCGGGCAGAATTCGAATATAATTCATTCTCATTTTTCCGGAAATATGTGCAGAAATTTCATGCTTACCTTCAAGCATCACCCGGAAACTCGCGTTAGGCAATGTTTCCAGGATACTGCCCTCAACCTGTATTGAATCCTGTTTCGCCATAGTTAACGGTCAGGCAATCAGTACCCGAATCTCCTGCCCCGTAAACGACCTTTCTTCATAAAACCTTCATAATTACGCATCTGAAGATGCGATTCTAACTGCACCAAGGTATCGAGCGCCACGCCGACGACAATAAGCACACTTGTTCCGCCAAAATAAAAATTTACCTTGAATCCGCCCATGATCAAGAACGGTACGATCGATATAAATGCGAGAAAAATCGATCCCGGCAGCGTGATGCGCGTCAGAACGTTATCAAGATATTGAGCGGTATTTTTTCCCGGCCTGATTCCCGGAATAAATCCGCCCGAACGTTTCAGGTTATCGGCGATATCGATCGGGTTGAAAACAATGGCCGTGTAAAAATACGTGAAGAATACAATAAGAAGCGCATAGATTCCGTTGTAGAGCGGCCCAGTTGCCGAAAAAAGCTGCATCATTTCTTCCATAGCCTCTGATTCTGGGAAGAAACTGCGAATCATGCTTGGAAACGTAATGATCGAAGAAGCGAAAATAATGGGAATGACTCCAGCCATGTTAAGCCGCAATGGCAACACCGTATTCTGACCGGCGTACATCTTGATTCCCACTACCTTTTTCGGGGTCTGGATGGGTATCCGCCGCATTGCCTGGGTCATGAGCACGATAAAGCCGGTCATGGCTACGACGACCGCAAGGAGGAGAAGCTCGACAAACAAATTTCTGCTTCCCGCCAGAAGCTGCTGCACTTCGGCGATAACAGCATCAGGAAGGCGCGCGACAATGCCAATGAAGATGATAAGCGAAATGCCATTGCCGATGCCTCTATTGGTAATCTGCTCGCCGAGCCACATAATGAGAATGGTACCCGTTGTAAGGCTTATCGCAGTGATGATAGTAAATTTTATCCCCATTAGAGCCGGTGAAACCGCATGGAGCCCAGTGGATGGAGAAACAATACTCTGTAGGAAGACGCTGATACCAACCGCCTGAACAATGGCAAGTAGCACGGTGCCATACCGGGTGTATTGCGTGATCTTTTTGCGGCCTTCGGCCCCTTCCTTCTGCAACTTATGAATGGTGGGGAAAACCGACCCCATAAGCTGCAGTATAATGGAAGCACTGATATATGGCATAATGCCCAGAGCGAATACCGTCACCCGCTTGAAGGCACCCCCGACGAACATATCGTATAACCCGAAAAGGGAGTTGGCGTTCTGTGAAAAAAAATCGGCCAGAACGCGAGGATCGATACCTGGCGTTGGGACATGTCCACCGACGCGATAAACGAAAACAACTCCCAGAGTAAACAGCACACGTTTTCGCAGTTCGGGGATACGGAAAACATTCTGAAAGGTTTCAAAAAATGTCTTCAGATTTTCAAACACGGCTGGAAACCTCGATTTTGCCTTTGGCTTTTTCGATTTTTTCCTTCGCCGACTTCGAACACGCGTGGACCTTCATGGTCAGCGGCTTCGTAATATTACCTTCACCGAGGATTTTCACCGGTCGGTCAAGGTCGTTGATGATTCCGATCTCATAAAGTATACTTGGGGTAATTTCGTTTCCTTCAAACTCATGCTCAGCAAGATCCTTCAAATTGAGAATCTGAAATTTTACGTAAGATGGATTGTGAAAGCCTCGCTTCGGAAGTCGCCGGGTCAAAGGAGTCTGGCCCCCTTCAAAATACGTTTTTTTTCCGCTCCCGCTACGCTGAAGATGCCCGTTAAGGCCCTTTCCTGCAGTGCTGCCCTTGCCGCTGCCGGTACCGCGGCCAATTCTCCGCCTCTGCCTATTGGATCCTGCGACTGGCACGAGTTCATTCAAATTCATTGGTTGTTGCCTCTCCCTTTGACTTCTGAAGCTTCTTCGGCCCATTAGACTTTTCTGCCTTCATTATTTCATCCTTAGCTTCGTCGACTTTAATCTCTTCGACCTTTATTAGGTGATGCACCGTCTCAATCATGCCACGCACTACCGGCGAATCCGTATGAATAACCGATGCATGCATTTTCTTCAATCCGAGCGCTTTGATTGTCCGCTTCTGTGCTGCAAGCTTGCCAATCCCACTCCGAATCTGGGTAATCTTCAGTTTTTTTCCCATGGTACGACGCTCTCCCCACTCTATTTTGCCTCGAGGGCAATCTGACGCAGTTTCCGAATCTGCTCCCTAGTTTTAAGACGTACCAGACCATCAAGCGTCGCTTTGACAACGTTATGCGGATTGGTGGTTTTAAGACATTTAGTAAGGACATTACGGATCCCCGCAAGTTCAAGCACAGCACGCGCGGCACCACCGGCAATGACGCCGGTTCCGGGCGTCGCCGGCTTGAGAATAATCCGGGCTGCACCAAAGTGGCCAATTATCTCATGCGGGATGGTGTTATTGACAATACTCACTGTCACTATATTTTTCTTTGCATTTTCAACAGCCTTCCGGATAGCTTCGCTCACGTCATTTGCTTTACCCATGCCAATACCCACATGCGCATTGCTGTCGCCGACCGCGACAAGTGCGTTGAATCCAAACCGCCGGCCGCCTTTGACGACTTTGGCGACGCGGTTGACCGCTACAAGACGATCGACCAACTGCGGCCCTTCTTCGTTTGTTTTTATCGCTTCTTTATTCAACCCGAAAACCCCTTTCCGCTGCTTTAAAAAACGAGCCCTTTGCTGCGCGCCGCATCCGCCAGAATCTTGACCCGGCCATGATAGAGGTACCCTTTTCTATCAAAGACCACCTGAACCACGCCCTTCTCTCTAGCTTTTTCAGCGAGAAGTTCCCCCACCAGTTTTGAAACCACGCACTTGCTTTTCGTTTCCAGCTCGGAAACTCTAGCAATGAACTCCTTACCCGTGCTGCCGACCTGAACGATGGTGATTCCCTTCTCATCATCGACTAGTTGGGCATAGATATGATTGAGACTTCGACGCACACACAACCGCGGTTTTTTTGTGGTCCCGAATATTTTCTTGCGCACCCGGGCGGCACGGTAAAGGCGGCTAAAACTTTTATTCTTTGAACCATTCATATGCCTATCGCTCCATTAATCTATATATTTACTTTTACTATTTACCGGCAATTTTTCCCGCTTTCCTGCGGATATGCTCTCCGAGATACCTGATGCCCTTACCTTTATACGGTTCCGGTTTCCGAATTTTCCGGATCTCAGAGGCCGTCTGCCCCACGAGTTCTTTATCAATGCCGTCAATCACGACCCGAGTTTGATTATCAATGGAAAAGGTGATGCCACTGGGAGCCTTGAAAAGCGTGGGTTTGGAATAGCCAGCTACAATTTGTAAATCCTTTCCCTTGAGCTCGGCCTTGTAGCCGACCCCATGAATTTCAAGCTCCTTGCGATAGCCCTTGCTCACTCCAGTAACGATATTGAATACCAACATGCGGTTGAGCCCCCACAGGGCTTTTACTGTATCCCCCTCTACAACAGGGGTGAAATGAATCTTGCCATCTTGCACCTCGGCTTTAATCTCGGGATGCAGCATGCGGATAGCCGTTCCTTTGGCGCCTTTGATTTCAATGCGCTGCCCCTCGATCTTTACCTGCACTCCCGAAGGGATGTCAACCGGAATCTTTCCTAATCGCGACAAGATAGCTCCTTTTTTTCCATTTCTATGGGACGATCCTACCAGATCATGCCGATTATTTCACCGCCGACATTCTGCTCCCTAGCCTGCCGGTCAGTCAATAATCCCTTGGAGGTCGAAACGATGGCAATACCGAGACCACCCAGTACCTTGGGAACCGATTGCACACCTCGGTAAACCTTCCTTCCGGGAACGCTGATCTTTTTCAAACCCTGAATCGCATTCTGCTGTTCTTCGTCGTACTTGAGCAGAATTTTGATCACTCCCTGCCTGCCGTCGTCGACAAAAGCGTATTTGCTGATAAAGTGGTTTTCAAAGAGAATTCGCGTGATCTCCTTTTTGATATTCGTTGCGGGAATATCAACAGTACGTTTGTGCGCCCTGACTGCATTCCTAATCCGAGTGAACATGTCAGATATATGATCTGTCAACATTTGGTTTGATGCCCCTTGATCAAAATGATATATGGTAATCGGTCCCTACCAGCTGGCCTTAATGATACCGGGTATTTCGCCCTTAAGCGCCATCTGGCGAAAGCAGATCCTGCAAAGGCCGAAATCCCTAAGGAATGCACGAGCCCTGCCACATCGCCTGCATCGATTATATCGGCGAGTAGAAAATTTCGGTTTCGCCCTGCATTTATTAATCATTGCTTTTCGCGCCATGTCACATCTCCTCACGTCTACTGTTTTCGGAACGGCATGCCCATCTCTTCGAGAAGGGCACTGCACTCTTCGTTATTTTTCGCGGTAGTGCAAATAGTTATGTCCATACCGCTGACCCGCGACACCTTATCGCGGTCTATTTCAAGGAAAACAATCTGTTCCTTTACTCCCATTGAATAGTTGCCATGCCCGTCGAAGGATTTTCGCGAAAGACCGCGAAAATCCCGGATACGAGGAATAGCAACCGACACCAAGCGATCGAAAAACTCCAACATTTTATCCCCGCGTAGCGTAACCTTGCATCCGATGGGCTGATTTTCGCGCAGTTTGAAATTGGAAATAGCTTTACGTGCGCGCGTCACCATTGGCTTCTGTCCAGAAATATCCCGCAAGCAAGCCACCGCTTCATCGATCAGCTTTGCTTCGGAAATGGCCTCGCCAACGCCTATATTAATTGCGATTTTGTCCAGTTTGGGCACCTGCATCACATTTTGATAGCCGAGACGCGCTTTAAGCGCCGGAAGAACCTTTTCCTGGTAACGCGTCCGCATACGCGGTTTGAGCTTCGGCTCCACGATCTCTTTGGTATCTTTTTTCGATTTGATCTTGCTCACGCGATAGTCTCCTTCGCTCTCTTCGAAAAGCGCACCCGTTTTCCGCCTTCGAGGATGCTGACTCCGGTTTTCGTCGGTTTCCCTGTCTTGGGACACACAAGCATCAGATTCGAAAGCTGAAGCGGGGCCTCTTTCTGCACGATGCCACCTTGCTGATTGGTCCGATTGGGCTTCGTGTGCCGCTTGACAATATTCAACCCTTCAACAAGCGCTCGGTTCTTCTCTGGAAACACCTTAATGATTTTCCCGATTTTCCCCTTGAACTCGCCCGTAATAACCTGCACAGAATCGTTTTTTCTCAATCGAAACGACATTATAACCTCCTCACCAATTACAGAACTTCTGGCGCCAGCGAAACGATACGCATGAATTTTTTTTCCCGTAGTTCCCGCGCAACCGGGCCGAAAATGCGAGTTCCCCTGGGCTCCCCAGTATCGCTTATCAGCACAGCTGCATTATCGCTGAAACGAATATATGTCCCATCCTTGCGGCCGAACTCCTTAGCAGTTCGTACGATCACCGCCTTAAGTACGGTTCCTTTTTTTACGGCGCTCGTCGGTAACGCATCTTTGACCGATGCAACAATAACATCACCCACCCGTGCATACCGTCTCCGTGTCCCGCCCAGAACCCGGATACACATTACCCGCTTTGCACCGGAATTATCAGCAACATTGAGATGCGTCTGTACTTGAATCATGGTAGTGTTACCCTATCTGCGAAAATGAATATTATCTTGCACGTTCCATTATCGTCGCAATTCGCCATCGCTTCGTTTTTGAGAGGGGCCGCGTCTCGACAATCTTCACCCAATCGCCGATCCGGCACTCGTCTTTTTCGTCATGAGCTACATACTTAGTTGTATCCCGGATGATACGGCCATAGGTTGCATGAATGTAATGCCGTTCGACGCTCACCACCACGGTCTTATCCATTTTGTCGCTGACGACCGTTCCGACTCTTTCTTTTCGCTGTCCTCGTTCAGTCATTCCGTACCTTCTGTGCAAGTTGCAAAACTATTTCGCCGCGACGGAGGTTACCGCCCCGACTTGCTTTTCGGCTATAATTGTTTTTGTCCGTCCGATAGCGCGGCGCACCATACGCAACTGGAGCGCATTGGCCAACTGGCCCATCTTGGCCTGGAACCGAAGGTTGAAGAGTTCTTCCTCAAGATCCAGCACTTTTTTTTCGAGCTCTTCCCGCGAATTATTGCGGAGCTCCTGTGTTTTCCGCATGATAAAAAATCCTTATTGTTCGGTTTCTATGAAACGAGCCTTGATCGGCAATTTCTGGGCCGCAAGCTCAAGTGCTTCTTTCGCAAGATCGGCCTTGACTCCAGACATTTCAAACATCACGGTTCCTGGACGCACCACCGCCACCCATCCTTCCGGCGTGCCTTTCCCTTTTCCCATACGCGATTCCGCCGGGTGCTTGGTATACGGCTTATCCGGGAAAATCCGAATCCATATTTTGCCTCCACGCTTGATAAATCTAGTCATCGCAATACGAGCTGCTTCAATATGTCTGCTGTCTATCCATCCTGGCTGAAGCGCCTGAAGGCCGTATTCCCCGAAATCAATCTTATTACATCGCGTCGCAAGACCATTCATCCGTCCACGCTGCGCTTTTCTCCATTTTAACTTCTTCGGTGCAAGCATGTAGCCTCTCCTATGCAACCGCGGACTCACCCGTTTTCACGGATGTTCTCTCGGCTCTCATAATAACTTCGCCTTTGCAAATCCATACTTTTACCCCAACGGTCCCGTAGGTCGTATGAGAAGTTGTGGTAGCATAATCAATATCCGCACGCAAGGTATGCAGCGGCACCCGTCCTTCCTTGAACGTTTCGGTACGCGCTATTTCCGCACCATTCAGCCGGCCTGAAACGGTAATTTTGATGCCTTCCGCGCCCATACGCATGGCCGTTTGAATCGCCTTCTTGGATGCTTTCTTGTAGGAAACCCGTTTTTCCACCTGGCGAGCAATATTATCCGCAACCAACTGGGAATCCATTTCGCTCTTCTTTACTTCACGTATATTAATCTGGATGTCTTTTTGGGTCAAGTGCTGCAGTTCACCCTTTAGCCGTTCGACCTCCTCGCCCTTCTTGCCGATCACGATGCCAGGACGGGAAGTGTGAATATTGACCGTAACCCTTTTTGCAGTCCGCTCAATTACGATGAGCGATATGCCACCGTGTTCGAGACGTTTTTTAAGGTAATTCCGAATCAGCATATCCTCATAGAGATAATCGGAAAACTTCTCCTTTGCGAACCAATTAGAACTCCATGTTCGCGTAATCCCCAAGCGCAAGCCAACCGGATTAGTTTTCTGACCCACGAATCCTCCCGTTAATTACTGATGGTTACCGCGATATGACACATGTGCTTGAGTATGCGGGCCGCCCTGCCGTGAGCGCAAGGCCGGAATCTCTTGAGCACCGGCCCCTCTTCTACCCTGATTTCCGCAATTCGCAACTCATCCACATCGATAGCCGATTCTGTATGCTTGCTCTGCATATTTGCCACCGCTGATTTTAAAAGCTTGGCCACATCAGCTGCAGCTTTCTGCGGCATGGTCATTTCAAGCAAGCCCAGAGCCGCGCTAACATTTTTCCCCCTCACCGCATCGGCCACTAGACGGGCCTTACGCGGAGTAGACCGCAGATAGCGAATTTTTGCAGTTGCTTCCACTTCTCCTCCTTAGTATTACTTCGCTGCCGGACCTGTTGCCGCCGGAGCAGCAGAAGCTGCGGGAGCGGCACTTGGAGCACCGGGGGGCGCTGCAGGAATGCCAGAAGATGAGGCGGTTCTATCGGTTTTTCCAGAGCCGCTGTGAACGCGAAACGTCCGCGTCGGAGCAAACTCGCCCATCTTGTGGCCAACCATATTCTCGGTGACGTAAACCGGGATGAATTTATTCCCGTTGTTAACGGCAAAGGTATGACCAACAAATTCCGGAAGTATAGTGGAACGCCGTGACCACGTTTTAATGACCTTCTTCTGACCGGTCCGGTTCGCATCATCCACCTTTTTCTGCAGATGCAAATCAACGAACGGACCTTTTTTTATCGACCGAGACATAGGTGTTGTTCCCTCCGGCTTTTACTACTTCGTTCTTCGCCTTACAATATATTTACTCGACGGTTTACGTTTTTTTCGTGTTTTGAGCCCTTTGGCTTTCTGGCCCCACGGCGATACGGGGTGATGCCAACCGCCACCACCCTTCGATTTTCCCTCACCACCGCCCATGGGGTGGTCGACCGGATTCATGACCACGCCGCGCACCGTCGGCCGGATCCCGCAATGGCGCTTGCGGCCCGCAGATCCGATAACAATGTTCATGTGTTCGCCGTTGGACACCACCCCGATCGTGGCAATGCAATTCTCACGAACATTTCGCACCTCGCTAGAGGGAAACTTCAGCTGTACCATTTTATTCTCTTTCGCCACGATCTCGGCATAGGCGCCCGCACTACGAGCGATTTGCCCACCTTTGCCTTCGAGAACCTCGATGTTGTGCACCTGCATGCCAAGTGGAATATTCCTGAGCGGCAGGCAATTTCCTTCGAGAATTTCCGGACTCTCGGCAGCAATGATCCTCTGACCGGCCTTCATATTCGCGGTGGCAAGAATGTAACGCCGTTCACCGTCGATATATTTGATAAGCGCAATAAAAGCGCTGCGGTTTGGATCGTATTCGATCGTCTCAACGGTTCCCAGAATGTTCTTCTTATCCCGCAGGAAATCGAGAACCCGGATGAACCGCCGGCACCCTCCACCGTGATGGCGCACCGTGATACGCCCAAGGTTATTGCGACCGCTTGAACGCTTCTTGCTGACCAGAAGCGGTTTATACGGCACATCGGTCGTCAACTGCTCAAATGTGTTGGTCGTCTTATAGCGCAGTGTCGGCGTCAGCGGTCGGTACGATTTCATTCCCATAGTTACTCCTCATCTCTTCTCGTAATGCGCTATACATCACAGCGGTTATACTTCACCAAACTTGGCGATTGTCTGACCCTTTTCAATCTTGACGATTGCCTTTTTCCAGTCGGAACGGTAGCCGGCGAACCTGCCAGTCCGCTTCTTCTTGCCCTTGACAACGAGAGTGTTGACTGATTCAACTTTTACCTTGAAGAGTTTCTCGACGGCCTTCTTTATCTGCGGCTTTGTCGCCTTGGTTGCTACTTCGAAAACGTACTTGTTCTGCGCTGTACGCAACATTGTATTCTTTTCGGTAATACTCGGATACCGTATGATCGCATGAGATGTACTCACGATATCACCGCCTCTTCAAGCTTTCCGATGCATCGCTCGCTCCCGAAGATAATATTATCGCTGTCGAGTACATCCCAAGCATTGATTCCCGAAAGCGGCTTAATGTCGAGATTTGGAATATTACGGCCTGCCAGATACACGGGACGGTTGTTCCCCTCAGTGATGAGGAGGCTCCGCGTTCCAGAAAGCGGAAGCGCATTCAGAAGTTGCATCATGGCTTTGGTTTTGGGCGGATCGAAAACTATGGCGTCAATCACCATGATTTTATCCTCCTGCGCGCGGGCGGAGAGCGCTGCAGAAAGTGCCGTTTTACGCAACTGCCGAGGAATACGGGTCGAATAATCACGGGGCTCTGGACCGTGCGCCTTGCCACCGCGTGACCAGACCGGCGACGTATTGGATCCCGCACGTGCACGGCCAGTACCCTTCTGACGCCATGGCTTGCGACCACCGCCCGACACCTCGGCGCGCCCTTTGGCATTCGCCGTACCCTGGCGCTGATTTGCACGATACCCCTTTATCACCTGATAGAGCAGGTGTTCTCTGACTTCTATGGCGAAAACGGAGTCGGGCAGATCTATTTCGCCCTTCACGTTCCCATCCTGCTGATACAGTTTACTCTTCATGAACGATCACCTCTATCGGCTTTTTCCTGTTTACTCTTTCTGATGAAGACAACGCCCCGCGTTGCTCCGGGCACTGCTCCCTTTATAAATACCAGACCGGCTTTCTTATCGATCCCGAAAAGACCCAAGTTACGTGTCGTCACTTGGCCGTTCCCCAGATGACCTGCCATTCGCAAACCCTTGAAAACGTGCGCCGGATAAGTATTTGATCCGATCGATCCATGTTCACGTACATTTGTATTGCCATGACTTTCACGACCGCGCATAAAATGGTGCCGCTTGATATTGCCAGCAAATCCGCGCCCTTTAGAAATGCCTATTACATCCACAAGTTTTACATTCTCGAATAATTCGGGTCCGATGGGCGAGCCAGGTTGTACCTGCTCTTCGGCAAAGTCGAGCGCGAATTCCCTCATGACACGCGTGGGCGCATTCCCATGCTTCTTGCAGTGGCCCGTAATCGCCTTCGTTGTCTTGTTTTCTGCAATCGCGCCGTAACCAAGCTGCACCGCCGCATACCCGTCATTCACTATCGTCTTGACCTGATGGACGATATTATTCCCGACTTGAATCACAGTAACTGCAACTGACTTCCCGGTCTCTTGCTCAAACACGCGGGTCATCCCGATTTTTTTTCCAATTAAACCCTGCATAGTTATCCCTTTGTCTTCCCCGATTACCAAGGTTACATTGTTGCCGCGCAAAAAAGACACGATCTTCTAAACTTTAATCTCCACGTCAACGCCCGCCGGAAGATCAAGCTTCATGAGCGCGTCGACCGTCTGCGGCGTCGATTCAAGAATATCGATCAGCCTTTTGTGAATCCGCGTTTCAAACTGCTCGCGCGATTTTTTATCCGCATGCACCGCCCGCAGTACGGTATATATTGTCCTCTCTGTAGGCAGAGGAATTGGACCTGATATTCTGGCACCTGTTCCCTTGGCGGTCCTTACGATATCCGAGGCCGATTTATCGAGGATGTTATGATCGAACGACTTCAACCGAATTCGTATCTTTTCGCCTGGCATACTTAATTCCTACCTCTCTCTTCTAATTAGCACGCGAGGATCAGAAAAATCTGCCGATCCGCCGCAATAAAGCGTTCTGTATTTCCGGCGTCGTCGACTCGTACCGACAGAACTGCATGGTGTAAACAGCCCGTCCTTGTGTCAACGAACGCAAATGTGTCGCATACCCGAACATCTCTGCAAGTGGCGCCTCGGCATCGACGCGCTGCGCGTCGCGCCTTACCGTAATGCCGAGAATCTTTCCACGCCGGCCAGTGAGGTCATTCATCACCGACCCAACATAGTCAGCCGGAACCACGACCTCAATCGTCATCACCGGTTCCAAAAGAACCGGACCAGCCTTCGAACACGCCTGCTTGAAAGCCATGGTTGATGCAATTTTAAAACCCATTTCCGTAGAGTCATCGGCTCGGAAATTCGCGCTCTTGAAAACCACCCGTATGCCAGCCAGTGGATACCCTGAAAGGACGCCTCCGCCGGATGTTTCCATGATCCCACGCTCTACAGCCCCGATAAACGGCGTAGGAAAGGCCTGATCGCTGATCTCATTTACAAAAGATATTCCATCCGACGGCGGTATCGGTTCGACGCTCAGTCGAACCTGTGCATATTGGCTTCGACCACCAATGAGCTGGGAAAACTCAAAATCCTCCGTCGCTCCACTCGATATCGACTCTCGGTAAGAAACCTGTTGGTTACCTACGTGGACGCCGACATTAAACTCCCGAATGAGCCGATCCACAAGGATCTCGACATGCAACTCACCCATTCCGGAGATCAACCGCTGTCCGGTTTCTGCATCAAACGTGACCTGACAGGTCGGATCTTCATCGCAGAGCCGCGCAAGCGCGGTAGCCAACCTGTTGTCATCGCCCGTGTTCTTTGGCTCTATGGCCCGCGAGAGCACCGGCTGTGGAAACTCCATCCGCTCGTACACGATCGGGAAATCAGGATCACACAAGGTGTCGCCCGTTGTGGTATCTTTAAGCCCGACCAGCCCGTAGATTTCACCCGCATGCATCTTCAGTTCCGCATGCCGTTTATTTGCATGCATCCTAAAAATCCGAGTAACCCGCTCGTTTACCCGGGTTCGCGGGTTATAGAAGTGATCCTTAAACCCTCCCACGCCAGAGTATACCCGCACATATGCCAGCCGTCCGACATGCGAATCTGAAGCTATTTTGAAAACAAGCGCAGAAAAGGGCTCTTTTTCATCGGGCTTCCTCTCTTGCTCCTCGTTTCCCACAGGATTCCTACCCGTCACCGTCCCCCGATCAAGAGGAGAGGGAAGATAAGCTGCAACACAATCAAGAAGCTGCTGGATACCTTTATTTTTAAAGGCCGATCCGCACAACACCGGGTAGATTTTCAAAGCAAGTACCCCGGCCCTGATTGCTCTGACTACCGTCTCGGAGTGAACCGTTTCTTCCGCCAGCATCTGTTGCATGAGGTCATCATTGAAATCGACCACCTGTTCGAGAAGCTCAGTCCGCCGGTCCTCTGCCTGCCGCTGCATTGCTGGTGGAATCTCTCCTTCAATGACGTTGGCGCCGAGCACTGTATCATCGTAGTGATAGGCTCGCATATGCACCAGATCGATGACGCCCTCAAACGTCTCTTCCTTGCCAATCGGCAGTTGCACCACAACCGGCTTCATGGAGAGCCGCTTTTTCATCATAACCAGCGCATTATCGAAATCAGCACCGACCCGGTCCATCTTATTAACAAAGGCTAGTCGTGGAACATGATATTTGTCAGCCTGTCGCCAGACGGTTTCCGACTGAGGTTCTACACCTCCCACTGAATCGAATATGGCAATTGCGCCATCCAGAACTCTCAAAGAACGCTCGACTTCAATCGTAAAATCAACATGACCAGGTGTATCGATGATGTTGATATAATAATCTTTCCACACACATGAGATTGCGGCAGACGTTATCGTTATACCACGCTCACGCTCCTGCACCATCCAGTCCATAACCGTATTTCCGTCATGAACTTCTCCCATCCGATGTACAACCCCGGCGTAGTAAAGAATCCGTTCAGTCGTGGTGGTCTTGCCCGCATCAATATGAGCCATGATACCAATATTTCTGACGTACTCAAGATCAACGCCTTTGCTCCCCTCCGTCGCATCCTTACTCATAATAAGGTGCTCCTATCGATCGGTACCGCTTCATCAAAGAACGACTACCAGCGGAAGTGAGCGAACGCCCTGTTCGCTTCCGCCATTTTGTGGGTATCGATTTTCTTACGGATCGCGCCGCCTTCATTTTTAGCCGCCTGCATAAACTCATTGGCAAGTTTTTCAGCCATACTCTTCTCTGACCGATCTTTCGAGTAGAATATAAGCCACCGGATGGCTAGCGAAGTCCGACGATCTGGTGATACCTCAATCGGCACCTGATAGTTGGCACCGCCAATACGCCGGGATTTTACCTCAAGAACGGGTTTGACGTTATCGACCGCCTTCTTAAAGACACCAATTGCATCTTGGCTTCCCGAGCGCTCGGCAATAATATCGATCGCATCGTAAAACAAATGCTCGGAAAGACGCTTTTTTCCACGACGCACGACGTTATTGATAAACTGTGTGACCAGCGGGCTCTTGTATTTGGGATCAGGGGCAAATTCCTTTTTTTCTGCTTTTCTTCTTCTCGACATAGCACTCCCTACTTCTTGGGCTTCTTAACACCGTATTTCGATCGTCCTTGCTTACGTTCGGCGACTCCCTGCGTATCGAGCGCCCCACGAATAATATGGTATCGGACGCCAGGAACGTCCTTAACCCTGCCGCCCCTGATCAGAACAATCGAATGCTCCTGCAAGTTATGGCCTTCGCCCGGAATATAGGCATTAACTTCGATGTGGTTAGTTAGCCGCACACGGGCTACTTTCCGTAAGGCAGAATTAGGCTTCTTGGGAGTAGTGGTAAAGACACGCGTACAGACCCCTCGACGTTGCGGACATGACTGCAAAGCTCCAGCCTTACTCCGGTTTTCGAGCTGCTGCCGCCCTTTTCGAACTAATTGACTAATTGTCGGCACTCTTATTCCTCCAAAAAAAGATAATTTTACAAAATAATATATTGTGCAACAAGAATCAAATGAATTCGGTACGCATTATGAATTTTACAGCTCCTCCCCGAGTTCGATGAAATCATCGGATGATTCCGGCTTTTCCACCGGCATCGCCTCGGTCTCCAGATCCTTCACCCGCAAATTCCTGTACATGCGAACACCGGTACCTGCCGGAATCAGGTTCCCCATGATAAGGTTCTCTTTGAGACCGTTCAGATTGTCAATCTTATCCTCAACAGCTGCCTTAGCAAGTACTTTAGTCGTCTCTTGGAAGGAAGCTGCTGAAAGAAATGATTCAGTGGTAAGCGATGCCCGAGTGATACCGAGTAGGAGCGGTTTGAACGTGGCTGGCTCACCACCTTCGGCGATCACGCGATCGTTTACCTCGCGGAGCTTTCGTTTATCGACCTCATCCCCTTCAAGAAAGATGGTATCGCCCGACCGCTGTATGCGTACCTTACGGAGCATCTGAGCCACGATCACCTCGACATGTTTATCGTTGATCGTCACACCTTGGAGACGGTACACCGCCTGAATTTCATCGAGAAGGTAACGCTGCACCGCATTCTCCCCCATGATGCGCAGGATATCGTGTGGATCGATGGAACCTTCGCTCAAACGGTCGCCCGCTTTAACGCGGTCACCCTCATGTACGCGCAGATGCTTGCTGAGCGGAATCAGGTACTCCCGAGATTCGCCCTGTTCGTCCCGAACCGCAACACGACGGCTTCCACGTTCTGTGTCGCCAAAAGAAATAACACCGTCGATTTCGGAAACCACTGCTATATCTTTCGGACGCCGAGCTTCAAAAATCTCAGCTACACGTGGCAACCCGCCGGTGATATCCCGGCTCTTTGCCGATTCGCGAGGGATCTTGACGAGGATGTCGCCCTCATTCACCGCGTCGCCCAAACGTACTTGCAGAAAACAGCCGGTCGGCACCGCAATGTTGGCGATACGCTTTCCTTCTTCGTCAAGTATCTGAAGGTGCGGATGCAGCTTGCGTTCCCGGTGTTCGACGACAACGAGGTTCTTGATACCTGAACGTTCATCGAGCACTTCACGATAGGTTTCTCCCTCGACGAGGTCGGCAAACCCGATGATGCCGCTCTTCGGCGTCAAGATGACGTTATTGAAAGGATCCCATTTAAGCAGAACCTGGCCTTTCGTAACCTTCTGACCTTCTTTCACCTTAAGAAACGAACCGTACGGCACATTGAAACGGTAGCGCTCGCGTTCCTCCTCGTCGACGATGACCAGTTCGCCGGCGCGATTCATAGCCACAATACCAATACCCGTTTTACTCTTTTGGCCATCTTTCTCCTTGAGAAGCTGCGAACCATATTGAACATTGTATCGGTCATCTTTATCAAGATCATCCTGGCTGACAATCACCTTAACGGTTTCAAGGTGTTCAAGACGTACGAAGCCGTCGATCTTTGCCGATTCCTTAAACTGGGCAATGAGACGCGATGCGGTTCCGCCGATATGAAAAGTGCGCAGAGTAAGTTGCGTGCCTGGCTCCCCGATACTTTGCGCGGCGATGATGCCAACCGCTTCGCCTATGTCGACACGCTTCCCTGTCGCAAGGTTGCGGCCGTAACAGCGGCGACAGACGCCCGCCATGGAATCACAGGTGAGCACCGACCGGATTAGCACCGCTTCAATACCTGCCCCCTCAATCTTCTTTGCAAGCACCTCATCGATAAGGGTATTGATGGGCGCGATTAGTTCGTCGGAAACCGGATCGTATACGTCTTCCTGCGTTGTTCTGCCAAGCAGGCGGGTCCAGAGTGGTTCCATTACTTCGTCGCCCTCGGCGAGGGCTGCAATTTCAATGCCCTTTGAAGTACCGCAATCTTCCTCAGAGATCACTACGTCTTGAACGACATCGACCAGACGGCGTGTGAGGTATCCCGCATCGGCTGTTTTAAGCGCAGTATCGGCAAGACCTTTACGGGCTCCATGGGTCGAGATAAAATATTCGAGCACCGACAGGCCATCTTTGAAATTCGAAATGATCGGATTCTCGATGATTTCACCGACTGCACCGGTGATCTTTTTTTGTGGCTTCTGCATGAGACCACGCATGCCGGCGAGTTGCTTGATCTGGTCTTTAGATCCCCGCGCCTGAGAGTCCATCATGATGAACACCGGGTTGAATCCATCCTTATCGCGCGAAAGATGCTCATGCATGAGGTCAGCAACGGTATTCGTGGTATGAGTCCAGAGATCAATGAGTTTATTGTAACGTTCGCCTTCGGTGATGACGCCGCGATCGTACTGCTTGCGGATGCGAGCCACCTCTTCGACGGTTTTATTGATAATCGCAGTTTTTTCATCAGGCACGACGAGATCTTCAGCGCCGAAGGTAATGCCTGCCAGCGTGGCGTATTCGTAACCAAGGGATTTGATATCGTCAAGAAATTTGCAGGTCATCAGCGTCCCTTTTTGCTTATACACCTCATGTACTATGCTTTGGATGCGTTTTTTATTCATGAGATCGTTGCAGAAACCGATTCCCTCGGGGAAGACAGCATTGAAAATCACGCGGCCAGCCGTAGTTTCAATGAGCTTGCCGTTCACCCGAACCTTGATTTTTGCATGAATATCGATCTGTTTGTCGGAAGCAGCGAGAAGCGCTTCGTCTGAGTCGGAAAAACGGCGGTCTTCACCCTTTCTCTTGATTGCCATTTTGGTCAGGTAGTAAAGACCTAGCACGATATCCTGCGTCGGTGTCATAACCGGCTGGCCCGAAGCGGGTGAAAGCAAGTTGTTGGCAGAGAGCATAAGGAAGCGACATTCGAGCTGGGACTCAAAAGAAAGTGGAACATGCACCGCCATTTGGTCTCCGTCAAAGTCGGCGTTGAAGGCAGTACAGACAAGCGGATGAAGCCGAATTGCTTTGCCTTCGATGAGCACCGGGAAAAATGCCTGGATGCCGAGACGGTGCAGCGTCGGCGCGCGGTTTAGGAGCACTGGGTGATCCTTAATCACCGCTTCGAGGATATCCCATACCTCGGGACGTTCTTTTTCGACGAATTTTTTCGCCGATTTAACCGTCTGGACATAGCCGCGTTCTTCGAGTTTCTGGATGACAAATGGCTTGAAAAGCTCCAGCGCCATCATCTTCGGCAAGCCACATTGGTGAATCTTGAGCTCGGGACCAACCACTATAACGCTACGGCCGGAGTAGTCGACGCGCTTGCCTAAAAGGTTTTGCCGGAACCGGCCCTGCTTGCCTTTAAGGAGATCTGAAAGCGACTTGAGCGGCCGTTTGCCTTCGCCTTTAACGGAAAACGTGCGTCGGCCGTTATCAAACAATGTGTCGGCCGACTCCTGCAGCATACGCATTTCATTGCGGAGGATGACGTCTGGCGCCTTGATTTCGATGAGTTTTTTGAGGCGGTTGTTGCGGTTAATAACCCGGCGATACAAGTCGTTCAGGTCCGAGGTAGCGAATCGTCCTCCTTCGAGCGGTACGAGCGGCCGCAGATCAGGCGGCAGCACGGGCAAGACGCGCAGAACCATATGTTCGGGCTTGTTGCCGGAGCGCAGGAAAGCCTCGACAATGCGCAGGCGCTTCAGGTGCTCCTGACGCCGCTGTTCCGATGATTCCAGTTTAATTTTTGAACGCAGGTCAATGGAAAGTTCTTCTATGTCAAGTGTTGCCAACATCTCAAGCACTGCTTCGCCCCCCATCTTGGCAACGAATTGCTTACCCTGTCCCTCTAGTTCGATATATTCGTCTTCGGAAAGCAGCATCCCTTTGCGAATATTGGTATTTCCCGGATCGATCATAACATATGATTCATAGTAGACAATCCGCTCAAGCACTGAATTGGGAAGTCCAAGAAGATAGCCAATATGGGAAGGAACGGTTTTAAGAAACCAGATATGCACGATCGGTACAGCCAACTCAATGTGGCCCATGCGCTCGCGACGAACCTTGGAGTGAGTCACTTCGACACCGCAACGATCACATACCACACCACGGTAGCGAATTCGCTTATACTTGCCGCAATTGCACTCCCAGTTACGAACCGGGCCAAAGATCTTCTCGCAGAAGAGGCCGTCCCGCTCAGGCTTGAAGGACCGGTAGTTGATCGTTTCAGGCTTTGTTACTTCGCCAAACGACCAGTTACGGATTGTATCCGGAGACGCAAGCCGGATCGTAACACCTGCGACCTCTTGAAGTTTTCTTTCCATTTGGAAAAATAATTCCGGCACAGTACTACCCCCTGTCTTGGGATTCGCAATGGAACGACGCAATAATGTACGCGGACAGCTCCGATTACGCTTTTGCCTCTTGTTCCTCTTCAGAAAGCACGTCCATATCGAGTCCAAGCGCCTTGATCTCGCGTACCAGCACCTTGAACGACTCGGGAATACTCGGCTGCGGCGTATTTTCTCCTTTTACAATAGCTTCGTATATCTTTGAACGGCCGGCAATATCGTCGCTCTTCACCGTTAAAATCTGCTGGAGCGTATAGGCCGCGCCGTACGCTTCGAGCGCCCAGACTTCCATCTCGCCGAAACGCTGGCCGCCGAACTGCGACTTCCCACCGAGCGGCTGCTGCGTCACGAGCGAATATGGCCCTATGGAACGGGCATGAATCTTATCGTCGACCAGATGGCAAAGCTTCATCATGTAAATGGGGCCAATCGTTACCTGATGATCGAATGGCTGGCCTGTTCTGCCATCCCGCAAAGTGATTTTGCCACTCTTAGGCAGCTTTGCTTCGTCTAAAAGCTTCAGAACGTCGCCGTAGGATGCGCCGTCGAACACCGGCGTCGCTATCTTCAGTCCGAGCTGCGCGGCCGCCCATCCCATATGCGTTTCGAGAATCTGGCCGAAATTCATTCGGGACGGAACACCGAGAGGGTTCAGGATGACGTCAATCGGCGTGCCGTCGGGAAGGAACGGCATCTCTTCCGCAGGCAGCACCTTTGAAATAACTCCTTTGTTACCATGTCGTCCGGCCATCTTATCGCCGACCGAAAGTTTGCGTTTCTTCGCCACATAGACTTTGACAAGCTGCAGGACGCCGGGTTTCAGTTCGTCGCCACGCACAACCTTGTCGATCTCCTTGTCGAGTTTATCTTCGAGCTTCGCGATCAGGTCGTTTGCATAAAAGAGTATCTCTTCGGCACGCTTGCTGCGCTTCGTATCACCGCACAAACCGTTCTGGAAAGCAAGTGTGCCGAAATCCAGCTTCTGCACCATCGCCTTGGTCCACTTCTTCCCGGCATGAATCACGATTTCGCCGGTATGCAAATTGGTAATTTGGCACGTCTGGGTATCAACAAGGGCCTCGGCGATGCGCTCGAACCGCACCTTCGTGACCTCGGCTATCTGGGTAGTAATCTCGTCCTTTACATCATCGATGCGCTTCTTGTCTTTTTTTTTGGAACGTTTATCTCTCTCCTTGCGCGAATAAATCCGAGTGTCAATCACCACGCCTTTGAGACCAGGAGTAGCCTTGAGCGAAGAATCGCGCACATCCCCCGCCTTTTCGCCGAAAATCGCCCTGAGCAAACGCTCTTCCGGCGAAAGCTCCGTCTCTCCCTTGGGAGTTACTTTGCCGACCAGAATATCGCCAGCTTCAACCTCGGTACCGACTCGGATAACTCCCGTCTCATCGAGATTGCGCAGTGCATCCTCGGAAACGTTCGGAATTTCCCGCGTTAATTCCTCCGGTCCGCGCTTGGTATCCCGTACTTCAGTCTCGAAGACTTCAATATGGACCGAAGTATAAACATCTTCGGCGACAAGACGTTCGGAAACGATGATAGCGTCTTCGAAATTGTATCCACGCCACGGCATGAAAGCCGCCATGACATTACGCCCGAGAGCAAGTTCGCCCCGGTTCGTTGCATGGCCGTCGGCGAGCACATCACCCGACTTAATTTTATCGCCAGCATGCACCCGAACCACTTGATTAATACAGGTATCTTGATTGGAGCGCTCGTATTTAATCAACTCGTAGGTATCGAATTCGGTAAGGCCGAGCACATCGTCAACGCTTTTTTCCTTCTGTTTCCGGATAATGATTTTATTCGCATCTACCTTTTCGACCACACCGGCATTCTTTGCAACAACCATGCAGCCAGAATCGAATGCAGCGCGCGCTTCTACGCCGGTACCGATAAGCGGTGCTTCGGTACGCAGGAGTGGAACTGCTTGGCGTTGCATGTTGGATCCCATGAGGGCGCGGTTCGCATCGTCGTGTTCAAGGAAAGGAATAAGGCCGGCGGCGATGGAAACGAGTTGCATCGGCGATATATCCATGTAAGTTATTTCCTGGGGCGCCACAACCGGAAAATCGCCCCGGTAGCGGGCGAACACCTCGGCCTCCTTGATTTTGCCCTTTTCATCGAGCGGGGTATTGGCTTGCGCGATGATGTAATTGTCTTCCTGATCAGCAGTCAGGAATTCCACGTTACCGGTTGCTATGCCGTTTTCTACCTTCTGATAAGGGGTTTCGATGAATCCGAAATCATTGACCCTGGCAAACGTCGAGAGCGAGGCGATAAGACCAATATTCGGTCCTTCAGGCGTTTCGATGGGGCAAAGACGGCCATAATGCGTGTGATGCACGTCGCGAACTTCGAAGCCAGCACGCTCGCGGGTAAGACCTCCTGGACCAAGCGCCGACACACGCCGTTTATGCGTAAGTTCGGACAGTGGGTTGGTCTGATCGAGAAACTGAGATAGCTGGCTCGATCCGAAAAATGCTTGAATGACCGTCGAAACAGTGCGAGCGTTGATGAGGTCTTGCGGTGTTACATTTTCATTATCACGAAGGCTGAGACGCTCCTTGATCGTACGTACCATGCGGGTAAGACCCACGGTAAACTGTGCGGAAAGAAGCTCGCCTACCGAGCGCACCCGGCGATTACCGAGATGGTCGATATCGTCGATGAACCCGACACCCGCATTGAGACCAATGATGTATTTGAACGCTGCGACGAAGTCGTCCCGTATTAGAATCGTAACACCGCCGGGGGGAACGGTTCCTAAACGAGTATTGATGCGGTAGCGCCCCACATTGCCCAAATCATAGCGTTTGTCGTCAAAGAAAAGCCGCTGAATAAAATTGCGCGCCGTCTCGACATTGGGCGGATCACCGGGCCGCATAGTAGCATAAATGAGAAAAAGCGCTTCCTCTTCGGACTTGGTAGGATCGGCAGCAAGTGTGTTGCGTACAACCATGTTTTCCGGAAAAAGTACGTCCTTGATAATTTCGACACTATCGATTTTGATCGCGAGCAATTTTTTCCAGTGATCATCGGTGATGATCTCGTTTGCATCGACGATGATTTCACCCGATTCTTCATTGAATATCGTCCGCGCATTCACTTTGCCATTGATTTTCTCCTTATTCTCGGGAGTGGCTTGGAACCGGATTGTATCATGGAAGAGGCCAATAATCTCCTCGTCATTGCCGTAGCCAAGTGCGCGGAGCAGTACGGTTGCGGGCATTTTCTTGCGGCGGTCAATATTAACCGTCAGGATATCGTCAACATCAAGCAGGATTTCAACCCACGACCCCCGTTGCGGGATGATACGAGCGGTCAAAAGTTTCTTCCCGTTTGGGTGGGTGACCTCGTCGAAGGTGATGCCCGGCGAACGATGCAGCTGGCTTACAATGACCCGCTCTGCCCCGTTGATCACGAAGGTACCGCGCTCGGTCATGAGAGGAATTTCACCGATATATACTTCATTGGCGATTTTTTCGACGAACTTTTTGGTCTCGCCGTCCTGCTCGAAAACAAGTAAGGACATATCGACCTTAAGCGGCGAAGCATAGGTCATGCCGCGCTCCTTACACTCTTTCAAGGTATACTTTGGGGTTCCCAGACGGTAGCCGTCGTACTCGAGAGAATAGTATCCCTTTACATCGCTGACTGGAAACAGACTCAAAAACGACCCGTGCAATCCCTGTTTTTTACGCAAGCGCGGTGGTATATCCGGCTGCAGAAAGGAATCATAGGACTTCGTCTGAATTTCGAGCAGATTCGGCAACTTCGCCGTCCGCTTAATCCGAGAATAGCTTTTTCGCTCTACCATTCAAACAACCCCTTTAGTATAATCGGCTTGCTGTCAGATTGAAACAAATAAATAAGCGACACGGAATATCCAGATTTACGGAGTTCCGTGTCACAATTGAAGAGTACTGTGCGAGATAAAAATTGCGTAATTTCCGCTACGCCTCAGAGACAGATTCTAATTGATTTCTACCTGCGCTCCATTTTCCTCAAGTTCCTTCTTGATCTTTTCCGCTTCTTCTTTGCTTACTCCCTCTTTTAACGCTTTGGGAGCAGCTTCAACTAGATCCTTGGCTTCTTTGAGACCAAGAGCGGTAACCGAGCGCACGACCTTGATGACATTGATCTTTTTTTCCCCGACAGACTTGAGGATGACATCGAACTGCGTCTTTTCCTCAACCAGGGCCGCCGCACCCGCTCCACCCACTGGAGCAGCCGATACGGCCACGGGTGCTGACGCTTTTACGTCGAATCTAGTTTCAATCATCTTGATAAGGCCGGACAACTCAATGACAGTCATTCCACCGATCGCATCGATTATGTCTTCTTTCGTTAAAGTAGCCACCATACACCTCCGTTGGAAGATAATTTAGCTGTTAATGTCTGTTTCGTGATTTATTGATGACTGCGCCGACGTATTGACTTTTTTACCCTTAACGGCGTCGATCGTTCCCACCAGTTTTGTAATGATGCCATCAAGTGCCCCGGCCAATCTGGACATCGGCTGCTTCAGGCAGCCGACGAACTGAGCAAGAAGCACTTCACGATTCGGGATATCGGCGAGTTTAAGAACCTCATCGGCGGAAAACACCGAGCCGTCGACAAAGGCGGCCTTTACGGCTAAAAGGTTCTTATTTTCCTTCTGAAAATCTTTGATGATCCTGGCGGGCGCAGCGACATCGTCAGAAGCAACAATGACGGCCGTCGGCCCCTTGAAAAAGTCGGCAATCGACTTTTTGTCGCTCCGCTGTGCAGCAATCCGGGCCAGAGAATTTTTGACGACAATGAACCGCATTCCTTTTTTCCGAACATTGACGCGAAGCTTCATCACCTGTGAGACAGAAATTTTATTATTGTCTGCAAGATAGATGCCCGCCGCCCCGGAAAACACTTTTGTAAGTTTTTCAATCGCCAGAGTACGTTCGACTTTAGTTGACATAGGCTTTCCCGTTATAGTGCCTTCTTATAATAACGATACGGAATGGTATAGAAGTTTCGTTCGTCAGCAGGCCGGAGCGGACCGAATTATTTCAACTCATCCTGGCTGATTTTCAGCCCTTGACCCATGGTACTGGTCAAGTATACTTTTTTCACATACACGCCCTTGGCGGTCTGGGGCTTCGCTTTGTGCACCGCTTCCATGAACGCCTTGATGTTTTCCGCAATTTTCTGCGGTTCAAAGGAAAGCTTGCCGAGTGCTGCATGCAGAATACCGGCTTTTTCAATCTTGAAATCGGCCTTGCCTTTTTTCAGTTCCCTGACCGCCTTACCGATCTCCATGGTAACCGTACCGGTTTTGGGATTAGGCATAAGACCACGCGTACCAAGAATCTTTCCGAGTCTGCCCACGACCTTCATCATATCGGGCGTGGCCACGACGGCATCGAATTCTAACCATCCTTCCTGAATCTTCTTGGCAATATCGTCGCCGCCGGCATAATCGGCCCCGGCCTCTCGCGCTTCGGTTTCTTTTTCACCCTGCGCAAAGGCAAGTACGCGAACGGTTTTCCCGATCCCGTGCGGCAGAACTACCGATCCACGCACCGCCTGCTCGCTTTTCTTTGGGTCAATCCCGAGCACCACTGCGACCTCAACTGTCTCGTCAAACTTTACCTGCGTGTTCACCTTCAGGAATTCAATTGCTTCTACAAGACCATACTCCTTGGTCTTATCAACCTTCGTGTATACCGCATTATATTTCTTGCCGTGTTTCATTGTTGATTCGTCTCCCAGCGCGTCTTGTTCAATATTCTATTTTTCAATAGTAACGCCCATGCTACGAGCAGTGCCGGCCACCAAATTCATTGCCGCCTCCACAGATACAGCATTCAGATCTGTCAGTTTCATTTCGGCAATTTTCTTCACTTGAGCGCTGGTAAGAGTTCCAATTTTTTCCATATTTGGAACACTTGAACCCTTCTCCTTGCCTAGTTCCTTGAGAATCAGCACAGAGGTGGGCGGCGTTTTTGTAATAAAAGTAAACGAACGGTCAGAGTAAACTGTAATGACCACCGGGGTGATCATGCCGTTTGCATCCTTTGTCCGCACATTAAACTGTTTGCAGAACTCCATGATGTTCACGCCTTGCTGACCAAGCGCCGGACCGACAGGCGGTGCGGGATTTGCCGCTCCCCCGGGTATCTGCAATTTAACTTGTGCAACAACTTTTTTAGCCAAAGCAGTATGCTCCCTTTAAAATCAACTGATTGGATTCACATGAATGAAATCAACCTCAACCGGCGTCGATCTGCCGAACACGCTCACCATCACTTTGATCTTTCCTTTTTCCGGATGGATTTCCTCGACAGTTCCATCAAAATCCTTGAATGGTCCTTCTTTGATCTTGACTGAATCGCCGATTTCAAACGGTACTTCGGAAATCTGTTGGCGGGTTGTCTTTTCCGCCTGGCCGAGAATGCGGCGAACATCTTCGTCCTTGAGAGCTTGAGGTTTATTTCCGCCGACGAACCCCATGACACCTGCGGCATTCTGGACCGCATGCATTGTTTCCTTGCAAAGTTCCATCTCAACGAGCAGGTAACTGGGGAAAAATTTTCGGGTCGTTTTTGTCTTCCGGCCGTTTTTCACCTGAACAACATCCTGCGTCGGCATAAGTACCTGCGTAAATTTCTCGCCCAAGTCACCCGCCTGGATGAGTTCGTTCAGGAATTGAAAAACTTTTGCTTCCTGACCGGAATAGGTATGTACCGCATACCATCGTACTGCCATGTGTCGTCCTTATTTATTGAAATACTCAGGTGGTCTGCAGAAGCAATTTCATGATTTCGCTGAGTAAACGATCACAAAAAAAAACGAAAAGCGCCATTATGACACTCAAAATTATGACCAGAACCGTTGCCCCTGTAAGCTCATTCCATGTCGGCCAGCTTACTTTCAGCATCTCCGAACGAACATCCTTCAAATATTGCATGAGTTTCTGCATAACTGCCTCTATCAGAAGAGTAACAGGCCTGGAGGGAATCGAACCCCCAACCAACGGTTTTGGAGACCGCTACTCTACCAGTTGAGCTACAGACCTATAAACTTTAAAATATACCTTAATTCATTCTTCCGCCGCTTTACCTGATCGGCTGCATAGCTTACTTCGCTTCCTTATGCACCGTCCGTTTGCGCTCGAAGGAACAAAATTTGGTAAATTCCACCCTCCCTGAATGCTTATGCTTATTTTTTGTTGTTTCGTAATTGCGTTGTTTGCAGGAAGTACACTCCAACGTTATCTTTTCTCTCGGCATACAATGATGTTCCTGTTCGACAAATGTTCAAAATCGCTTATTCCACAATTTCGGTAACTACGCCGGCACCTACCGTACGGCCGCCTTCACGAATCGCAAAACTCAACCCCTTTTCCATAGCGATCGGCCCAATGAGCTCAACTTCGAGCTCGGCATTATCGCCCGGCATAATCATCTCTACACCGGCAGAAAGCTTAAGATTTCCTGTAACGTCGGTTGTCCGGAAGTAAAACTGTGGCCGGTAGCCAGAGAAAAATGGCGTATGGCGCCCACCTTCTTCCTTGGAAAGCACATACACATTGGCCTTGAATTTCTTGTGCGGGGTAATCGAACCCGGTTTAGCTAACACCATGCCGCGCTCGACATCGTTTTTGTCCACCCCACGAAGGAGGGTTCCGATGTTGTCGCCGGCCTGTGCCTGATCAAGGAGTTTTCGGAACATTTCGACACCAGTGACCACGGTTTTGCGCGTGTCGCGCAGACCGACGATCTCGACGTCATCGCCGACCTTCACCATGCCACGTTCCACCCTGCCCGTTGCAACGGTACCGCGACCAGTGATTGAGAAGATATCCTCGATCGACATGAGAAACGGCTTGTCGGTTTCGCGCTGCGGCGTAGGAATATAGGTGTCGATAGCATTCAAAAGTTCCGTGATTGACTTGGTCTTCTCGGGATCCTCGGGATTGGTGAGCGCCTGGATTGCGCTGCCGCGAATAATAGGCGTCTCGTCGCCGGGAAATTTATACTTCGTCAAAAGTTCGCGGATTTCAAGTTCCACGAGATCGAGCAGCTCGGGATCGTCTACCATATCGACTTTGTTCAGGTAGACAACAATGTACGGAACACCGACCTGATGGGCAAGAAGAATATGCTCGCGTGTCTGGGGCATGGGACCGTCGGCGGCGCTGACAACGAGAATCGCGCCATCCATCTGGGCAGCGCCAGTAATCATATTTTTGACGTAATCGGCGTGTCCCGGGCAATCTACGTGCGCATAGTGCCGACTCTCGGTTTCATATTCGACATGCGCTGTAGCAATGGTAAGAATTTTTGTTTCATCGCGGCGCCCCTGCGATTCGGATGCCTTGGCAACTTCATCATAGGGAATATATTTCGCCAAACCCTTGCTTGCAGCAACCCGGGTGATGGCCGCCGTAAGCGTCGTTTTTCCATGGTCCACATGGCCGATTGTTCCGACATTAACATGGGGCTTGGTACGTGCAAACTTTTCCTTTGACATGGAAACCTCTCCGAATATGGTGAAAAAAGTATAAAGTATGGGTTAAACTATCCGCTTTGTTGGTTCTCCCGCCGTACAAAGAAAAAGCCCACGACCGGGATCGAACCGGTGAACCTCATCCTTACCAAGGATGTGCTCTACCTGCTGAGCTACATGGGCGCCTCAAAAAGCGGGCAATGAGACTCGAACTCACAACAGCCACCTTGGAAGGGTGGAGCTCTACCAATTGAGCTATGCCCGCAAACTTAATTATGGGCAGGGGTGGGTTCGAACCACCGTAGGCAACGCCAATGGATTTACAGTCCATCCCCTTTAGCCGCTCGGGCACCTACCCAATTCCTGGAGCCGATGGAGGGAATCAAACCCCCGACCATTCGATTACAAATCGAATGCTCTATCACCTGAGCTACATCGGCAAGCTGCAATTGGAGACAAAGTTTATTGAATATACGTGGTGCATAAGCCTAAGGCAAAATATTTCATTATTGCATAAATTAATCGAGCGATTTATCATCTTCGGAGAGTTAAAAATCAACCTCTTTACTCTATTATTTTCCGCGAGCGTCGAATCGGCAGGTTTAGTCCATTATTTTAACAGTGTTTTTGCGTCTTTTCCTTCACCTCTCCCTCTGAAGTTTTCCAAGTCTAAATTTTAAAACTGTCCCGCCATCTGTTTGTTTGTAACAGAGAGTTGTCCATCAATACATTGCTGCACTAAATGTCGAAGTCCACACCCCATAGCAAAGTGGGCAGTTCGAGCTTGTTGCGACACATCGGGAAGACGCCCACCCATTGGCACACGTATTGAACTAAAATAATAAGGGAGGAGTTGAAAACCCATTCTTTAAAGGGAGGATGAATATGCCGAAAAAAGGAGGAGCGGGGGTGATACTTTTTCTAATAATAGTAGGTGATTCACCCATTATTATTCGGCCCGTTGACTATCATGCTTTTTTCGGGAAGAGTTCATTAATGACGTTAGAGCAGTCGGAAACCGGAAAGAGAGGAATGAATCTTATGAATTGTGGCGATTACTCTGGATGTACGCTTGTCAGAATCGCAGACGAAACGAGCGGAGAGCCGGGAGAGGGGAGGAAGTTGTCAACGCTTCGAGCGTCAGGTATCGCTTGGGCAATGTTATATGTTCGTAAAAGAGTATCGGCGTCGGTACTCAAACTTTGACGAATGGGTTCAGGCAGGCGGAAAGGAAAGGTAAGGGGACATTCAATAGAGATCATCTTTTCTGATTATTCCTAATTATTCCTATAATCCGTTATACGGCGGTGACTCTTCAACGGAGTGACAGGAGGGGGGGCGGGGTACTGCGGCCTTTTCCCTCGTATCCAAAATGTATTTTTTAAAACATTGTTGTTCTGTTTTCCTGCGAAGCACGTTAATAAGGAGGTTCTCATGCTGGGGGAAAAAATGGAGGAGGCGATCAATCAGCAGATCAACAGGGAGATGTACTCGGCGTATCTGTATCTGTCTATGTCGTTCAAGGCAACCGCACTCGGCTATAAGGGATCGGGGAAATGGCTCATGGTGCAATACCATGAAGAGATGGTCCATGCGATAAAGTTTTGCGAATACGTCGCCGACCAAAATGGAACTGTCACCCTTGCGCCGATCGCCGGGCCAACGTTCGAATGCTCCACGCTTCTTGATATATATATGAAAGTTCTCAGCCATGAACAGTCGGTCACCGCAAGCATTAATACGCTTATGGACATAGCGATCGGGGAGAGCGATCATGCCACGCAGGCACTCCTCTCTTGGTACATCACCGAGCAAGTGGAAGAAGAGAAAACCGCGGGTGAAATCATGCGGACACTTACCCTGATCATTAATAACCCAACTGCATTGTTCTTGTATGATAAAGAACTTGGTCTCCGAATAGTTACTGTGCCAATCGACTTCAGCCTCGGCGTGACCGCAGCAATGAAAGGAGTCTGACCAGGAGGATAGTGCGAAACTATTATTTGGCCTAAAAAAGCTTTTTGCAATCGAAGCGAAAGTAATAGTCTCAATAAATTGCCCCGAAGCAAAGCTTAGAGGAATTTGACAAGAAGAAATTATATACTGCAACTTATCACCCCCCTGAAAGGAGTTCTTCGTGAAACGGTATCTCTGCAACGCCTGCGGCTATTATTACGACCCGGCGATCGGCGATCCGGACTCTGGCATCGCCCCTGGAACTGCCTTTGAGGACCTACCCGATGACTGGGTGTGTCCACAATGCGGCGTAGGCAAAGAGGAGTTCTCAATCGAAGAATAATTCCATGAACTTCGTACCTTCTTCGAAACTGAAGCGGGCTTTGCCGCGGCTGCGATCGCCCGAAAAAAAATATCCTTGCCCCGAATGCCGGTTTTGTCAACGGTGCGACAAAGTACGGTGCCAGCTGTGCAGGGGTATGACGCCCACCCCTGGAGGCAATGCCAAAGGCGGTTTACGAAAAAAAAGGGAACATGGCCGATAATAGTTGTGCAATTGTTATTGCCGGAGCCTCCGGCGATCTTGCAAAACGTAAGCTGATCCCCGCCCTCCATGCGCTTTCCCTCGACGGAAGGCTTGGCGCCGCGAGCATAATTGTCGGCTCGGGAAGGTCCGAATTTACCGATGAAAGCTTTCGTGACCGTTTCGCTGTCGCCGATTCGTTCCGCAATTGTCTCTATTACCATCATGGCATCACCGGCCTTAAAACCCGCCTGACAACTCTCGGCAATTTCTCCCGATTCATCTTTTTCCTTTCCCAGCCGCCCGAAGCCTATGGCCGAACAGCGCGGGAGCTGTGCGCCGAAGGGTTCGGCGCCGAGGCGTCGATCATTATCGAGAAACCGTTCGGCACCGATTTTGCATCGGCCGAAGCACTAAACCGAGAGCTTACAGCCTGCTTCGATGAGTCGCAGATTTTTCGGATTGACCACTACCTGGCCAAGGAGGCGGTGCAAAACATCCTCGTCTTCCGTTTTGCAAATGCGCTGTTTGCGCCGATCTGGAACAGCCGCTATATTGAATCGATCCAAATCAGTGCACTTGAGGACATCGGCATCTTCGAGCGGGGGGCCTATTTTGACCATGCTGGCATTATTCGTGATATGGTGCAGAACCACCTGCTCCAACTTCTCTGCCTCCTCACCATGGAAGCGCCGACGACACTCTCGCCCGAGGATATTCGGCTGCAGAAAATCAGCCTACTCCGTTCGATGTCGGTCGATGCATGCTTTCGCGCCCAATACAAAGGGTATCGTTCGGAAGCTGGGGTTAGGCCGGATTCAAACACCGAAACGTTTGCAGAACTCAAACTTTCCATAAGAGACTTTCGTTGGACCGGCACGACCGTGACGATTCGTAGCGGCAAGGCCGCCCCTCGCAAGGCCACCGAAATTGGCTTTGTATTGCGCCCACTGCCAAAGCTGCTTTTTAACACCCAGGGCGATATTGCGTCTAACCGGATTATCTTCAAGATCCAACCCAATGAAGGCATCATCCTCGACCTGTCGAGTAAGGTGCCGGGGACCGATGCCGCTATCGCTGGCACGCACATGAACTTCTGTTACCGTGACTCCTTTTCCGGGGAGATTCCCGAGGCCTACAAGCGCCTTCTGCTCGATGCGATCAAGGGGGACAAAACACTTTTTGTGAGTGCCGAAGAGACGGAGGCAGCGTGGAAACTATTGGCGGGTGTTCTAGACAAAGGTGAACTTGGCTATTATGAAAAAGGAACGATGCCGAAGAGTACACTCGGGGTGAATTGGATCGACTTTGAAGACTATCAAGGGATTTGTGGGTAAACTGCTCAAAGAATGATAACGTCGGATTAACTACAATGGAGATGAATGCAAAGCGAAGTAAATTCAGTAACGAAATCGAGCCTATAAGAAATTCTGTGTAAGTGAGGTATGATGAAATAACCACCTACACAGGAGCATGGTATGACGATTCGTAATGAGCTTGTAGATGAGTTAAT
>JBEKOX010000026.1:0-37441 GCA_049521335.1 Chitinispirillaceae bacterium | reverse complement strand
AGGTCGCTCATTCAACAATTTCTTCATATTGAAATCCGATTGCCAAAGTTCCGTGATAGCCGC
Source organism: Chitinispirillaceae bacterium (assembly GCA_049521335.1). Classification (GTDB taxonomy): domain Bacteria; phylum Fibrobacterota; class Chitinivibrionia; order Chitinivibrionales; family Chitinispirillaceae; genus BOG-1184. The sequence goes on along the minus strand of JBEKOX010000026.1, from coordinate 37,378 downwards.
CGTATGCGATGGATAGTTGGCTACAATGAACTTTTTCTTGATCATACGTTCCCTTTCGCTATTTAAGTTTTGCGCTTTATTTACATATAGAGACTTACCTTCATGACTTACTCACGAACCTTCACATTCCCGGCCTCCCTCTATGCACATGCTATTGCTTATGCGCAACGAACGCTTCCACATCGGCGGTGAGCCGGTCCAGGGAGGGAATATGCGTATAGATCTGATGCCCGGCCGGATAGCAGACGGAGGTGATGCGGGAGCGTACGGCGCTGTCGCCGCCGATGTGTTCCAGGGCATACCGTTGCGAAAGATAAGGAGTCGCCAGATCGAAATATCCCATGGCCGCGAACAGCCGCAGGCGGCCGTTGATGCTCATCGCATTGCGCAGTGAAGGGATCATGTTCACGTATCCCTGGCCCGAGGATTCCGACCATCGCCATTTCCTGTTGACCTCATTCGAGAACGCCACGTATTCCAGTGGAGACGCGTATGCCAGGTCTTTTCGCAGGTAATCGTTGATGAGCGCGGTCAAGGGACCCGCCGGGATGAACAGCGACGGATCGGTATAGCCGTACCTGCTTCCGCGGGAGGTCGCGCCGGTGACTATCCTGCTGTCGAGTATCCCGACCATGGCGAGTTGGTCCGCAATCAGGTGTGAAGCAAAACCGAAAGCGTCAACCCGCTGTTCACGCTCGCGAATATAGAGCGGTGAAAGTCCGGAAAAAACTGCCAGTGAATCGAAGCCGCCGCTATCCGGCTGTTGCGTCGGCGCGGTTCCCCGGAACAGCCGGGGAAGGTAACTTTTCAGCGTCCATTGTTCGGCGGCGGAAACGCATTGTTCGAGGCCGATTTCCTGGAAATCCGGCCTCAGGCGCTTATGGTACCATGCCGCCGCCGTATAAGAGGGAAGCGCCAGGACATAAGCGAGGTCGTTTCCCGGTTCGAAGGAGATGGTCTGGAAATCCAGCGCCGAGGAGATCAGGATGACGCCGTCGATCGCCATGTTCATCGCGCTCTGCAGGTATTCGCTGAGACCGGCGGCCCTTGTCGCGCCGTAACTTTCTCCCGCTATGAACTTGGGCGACGGCCACCGTTCGTACCGGCTGAGATAATTCTGAAGGAACTGCGCCATGATCCGGACGTCGCCGTTAACGGTGAAGAATTTATCCGGGTCATCCCCCGGCGCGGCCCTGCTGTACCCGGTACCGACCGGATCGACGAACACAAGGTCCGTAAACGGAAGCCAGGTACGATTATTGACAACAAGGGAGTCAATTGCCGGAAGTTCCGTCCCGTCCCCTCCGAAAAGCGCCCGCCAGGGTCCGGCCGCGCCGAGGTGGAGCCACATCGACGATGCTCCGGGGCCGCCGTTGAAGGCGAAGGTGATGGGCCGGTTATCGGGAGCGCCGCCCGGCTCACGCTCGTAGCTTGTGAAAAAAATGAAAGCGGTCGGATGCCCCGCCGTGTCACCTACCGCCAGTCGTCCGGCGGTGGCGGTGTAGCGCAGCTCTTTCCCGTCAATAATGATGCGGTGATGAGTAACCCTGCAGAGCGTGTCGACCGGTCCAAGAACGGTTGGCAACAAGGTGCCCGGCTCTGCAGGAATTTTTTGCTCCGCGCTTTCGGCGCAAAGACTCACGACGCCCATGAACACGGTAATTCTCATGGCCGTGTAGCGAAGCCTTTTAAGCGTTTTCAAAACTCCATGTCCCATCTTACACCGCACAATCGCTTGATTTACGGGGTCTTAAAGGCGACGAAAAAGGTAGCGTTTCCCCGCGCAACCAGTAATATGACGGGAGTATCATTTTTCACCCCTCCCGCAATGGTTTTGAGCTGGTCAACCGACCGTATGTCCTGAAAATCACCTCCGTTGATTTTAACCCGCTCGATCACGTCGCCGGCCTTCAATGACATCCGATCATCCCCAATGGAGCTGTTCACCTTTGTGATGACCACCCCGGCGACATCGGCGGCAATTGCATACTTCCGGCGCATGTCCGGCGTCAAGCCGGCTATTTCCATGCCGAATGCCCGCGGGGTCTTCAGTTCCTGGTTCTCGCCGGCCGAAGGTTTATGTTCCCCTTCCGCCACCCTCGTGGCGGTCCGCTCGACGACGGTAATTGTCAGATTCAGATTCTTTCCCTGCCTGATGACCGATATCGGGACCGTCGAACCCGGTTCAATATCCGCAACCCGGTTCCGCAGGTCGTTACCGTCTGTCACCGATTGGCTATCGATGGAGACGATGACGTCTCCGGCGCGCAGGCCCGCGCGGTCGGCCGGGTCACCCTTCACTACCCCGGAGATGAGGGCGCCCTTCCGATCCGGCAAGCCCATCGCATCCTGAATGGCGGGGGTGATATCCTGGATCGAGACCCCGATCCATCCCCTGATGACCTTACCGGTAGTGATAAGCTCTTCGGCGTCATGGCGGGCCATGTTGATGGGAACGGCGAACCCGATTCCCATGAAGCCGCCCGTTTGCGTGTAAATCAACGTATTGATTCCGACCAGCTCTCCCTTGATATTCACCAGGGCGCCCCCGGAATTGCCCGGATTGATAGCCGCATCGGTCTGGATGAAATTTTCATACATGGTGGAACTTTCCACCTGGCGATTGAGCGCCGAAACCACCCCCACGGTCACCGTCGAGATAAAGGCAAAAGGATTGCCCACGGCCAATACCCAATCTCCCGGACGCAAACTATCGGAATTTCCAAGGTAAGCGGTCGGCAGATTATTCACCTTCTCCTTGATCCGGATCACCGCCACATCGGCGAGAGAATCCGAACCGACGATGGTTGCGGCGAAGCTGCGCCCATCGCTCAGGCGGACTTCTATTTCGCTCGCTCCCTTGACTACATGATAATTGGAAAGGATCAGACCCTCCGGCGAGATGATCACGCCCGCGCCAAGCGCCTGTTCACGGTGTTGTTCCTTTCGGACTGGCGGGCCGCCGCCGCCGCTATGCGGGAAACCAAAGAAAAAATTAAATGGATTATTTTCCGAGGTATCGCCGAAAAAATTGTAAAATGGATTATTATAAATGAGAACCGTGTCAATTTTGGAAGGAATTACCGAGACTACCGTGGGTACCGTTTTTGCGGCGATATCGGCGAAGATGGTTCCCATGGGTCCGGGGTTCGGAATATTCGGAGGCGTGGCGGCCCCGAGGATTACCTCTTTTTTCTGTTTCGGTCCCGCGTGCAGGCAGGATCGCCCGATGGGGAAAAAGATAAGGAGGCCTAAAATTGTAAATAAAACAGGGCGAAACCAAAAGCTCGCTTTCATCTTTGCCTCGACTTTCTATGAACTTTGAAAATGGTGGATACGACTTTAATTAATGTGCATACATAGCAAAGTTTATTCCAAAATTTTCCTATTCAGAAAATTCATTATTTTTTTCAAAGTTTATACGATACGCCCTTTAAGTTTCTGTTCACTTAAAACCCTTTGAATTACTTCGATCAATTCATTCGAATGATAGGGCTTAACCAGCCGCTCATTAAATCCGTATTCCTGGGGATATGCCATGATCGGGTGGAACGAATACCCGCTCGACGCGATGACGGGCAGATCCGGATCGAAAAGTCTTAGTTCCTGAATCGTGTCCGCTCCGTTTCTTCCACCGGGTATGGAAAGGTCAAAAATCGCTCCTATAAAGGGATCATTCGATTGCCGCGCCTCTTTTATGTAACGGATTGCATCATCCCCGTTGCCGACTTCAACGACGGTGTATCCAAGAGGCGTCAGCGCCAGCGACGCGAGGTTCCGAATATATTCCTCATCGTCCATGATGAGAATTTTGCCATATCCCTGATGTTCAATCGGCGGATGGATCTCTTCCGTTTCGACCGCGACATTCCGCTCAGGTGATGCCGGCAGGTAAATATGAAAAGTCGATCCCTTGTTCAGCGAAGATTCCACTTCGATAATCCCGTTGTGTTTTTTGACTATGGCATAGCTTATGGCGAGACCCAATCCGCTGCCTTCCCCCTTCGTGGTGAAAAAAGGATCGAAGATCCTTGAAAGGTGCTTTGGATCGATGCCGGGTCCATGATCGCGGATAGAAATTCTCAGGTACTCCTGGCGCAACAATGACGGAGGAACATTATTCGGCGGCACATTGGTTATTTCTACCTCAAGAATTCCAGAAGGCATTGCTTGACGGGCATTTAAAGCGATATTCTGAATTACTTGCGACATCTGGTTTTCATCGAAAGAACACTGCCGCAGATTTTCTTCGATGGAGAATTGAGGATGAATGTTCGAACCGCTTAAAGTAAATTCCACCCACTCGATCACGAATTTTTCAATAGGTTGTATTGTACAAACGGGGGCCCCGCCTTTTGAAAACGTCAGCAACCGGCTCGTAAGGTATTTCGCCCGCTCGAACATCCGCCGGGTTTTCGCGAGAGTCTGAGCGGCCTGACGCGCACCTCCTTCTTCCGCATAGGAATAGGCAAGATCAACGTAACCCATGACTCCGGACAACAAATTATTAAAATCATGCGCTATGCCGCCGGCGAGCACGCCGATGGATTCGAGTTTCTGCGCCCTTTGCAAGGTCTCTTCCATTTTATGTTTATCGGTAATATCCCTGAAGACAAGAACTACCCCGATAATCGTTCCGTCATGATGCCGGATGGGAGACGTGCTGTCGGCAATGATCCGCGTCTGATCGTGACGGGAGATGAGCGCGGTATGGTTTCCAAGTTCGACGATAGCGCCGGTTTTCAACACTTTTTCAACGGGATTTTCACAAGGTTCGCGCGTCAGTTCATTTATAATGGTGAAAACCTCGAACAACGGCAGGCCAGCCGCTTCGGAGAGGCTCCAGCCAGTCAGGTCCTCGGCCACCTTGTTCATGAGAACGACGCGGCCGGAAACGTCGGTCGCTATGACGCCGTCGCCGATGCTGTGAAGGGTGACAAGCAGACGTTCTTTTTCGTCGGATAGCGATTCCTGCAATCTCAATTGCTCGCGCTCGGCTTTGAGAAGCATTTTATAATAGCGCAGCGTCTGCGTTCCCCGGATCATGCGAACGGCAAGGCCCATGAGCACAATAAGCGCGAGCATGAGAGCGGAGATCAAGGTCGAAAAAAGCCGGAATGGGGCATAAAGCTCTTTTTTGTCGATTTTCGCTTCAAGATACCAGGGCGATCCGGAAATATGGCGCACTGCGGCGAGCACCGATTTCCCTCGATAATCGGCGCCCTCGATGATTCCGGACGTTGTCCTGACGGTCATTGCGCCTGCAAATCCGGCCTTATCGATCGGAAGGCTGAGCGAAAGCGCCGAGTTTTTCCAAAAGCGAAGATCGTTGAGATAGAGGACTCGATTACCTTCCCGCCGCATGAGCACCACCTCGGCCGTTCGAGATGGCACCGGCCAGTTTTGAATAAGCGGAAATAGACTGTGGCGCGGTGTCAGCTCCAGAATAAGCGCGGCGCTGTATTTCGGGATTTTCTGCTGTCTGACTATGGGAAGAATCGCGTCGAAATGGACTTCGCCGTCCCGTTCGGATTTATACAGGTCGCAGAATACCACGTCTCTTTTTACCAGGGCGTCATGGATGCAACGTTGAACAGAGGAGTCAACGCGAAAACCGTTACCTGTTTTTGCCAGCAGGAGAGAGCCCGAGGTATCGACCAATGCCACGTTGGAGTAGCCGTAGAATTTCTCAAGATTCAACATCCACTGCCGGATATTAGTGGCAAGCAGGCTGTCGTCCGGCGACCTCAACCATTCGATCAGGGACTGATTGATAAAAGGATTTTGCATTATGGAATGGGCTTCCGCTGATCTTTCGTTCCGCCATACCGTAATCTGCGCAACCTTTGAATCGGCTATCGCCGAAAGTTCATTTTCACCCTGTTTTTGAACCGCATGTTCCACATACGTATTAATATGGAACGCCGTTGCAATAATACCAAGGGAAATGAAAAAAAATCCCATGACTAAAAAAAACGTTTGCAGACGATTCTTTGTGGGCCACATATCCGTCATCTCTTATTTTACGAAGAATTTTCCTTTGACCTCCCGACTACCTCGGATCATCTTCAATTTTAATACTTTTTCATAAGGTAATTATTTTATTGATTTTCATCTCATTATAACACGTTCTTCGATGTCTCATTCCCGTTTTACTACAACATGATGATGCAACAACCATGCCATATCGCGCGATTATTGTAACGTTATGAATTGTAATATGTTAGAGATGATAATGGATTCATGAAACAAATCGACATTGGTCCTTTTCAACCTGCAATGTAGTTATATCTCATTGATTTTTAATAGAATAAGAAGGCGGGGACAATTATCTCATTTTGCGGTAAGGCGCTGGTGAGACATGGACCGAGCTGGAATAGAATGTTATTTCGCGACCGCGAATAATTCTTTTATTAAAAGCAAAGCGTTTCATACCCCGAAGCTAAGCGGAATGATCTGATTACTGTTAGTCCGTTTGGGGACCTAGCCTCTTCGATCAACAACTCGACGTGTTTTTGCATCCATAAATCAATAATGCAAATGGAAGCGCCCTCCAATTATAAACGAGCGCCTTCAGCCCTTTTCTTCAGAATAGCGAACATACTTCCGGTTCCGATATACCAGGATTTTCTCTTGCAGTGCAGCAAGGTGCATGCCAGCGAAAAGAGTTTCGCGATAATGGGGAATTTATAGGTCGAAAGCCGGTTTCTGAGAAAATCGAAATCGGCGAATTGCCCCGACGCTGAAAGATGTACGACATCGAATCCATGTTTATCCGCAATCAATGACAGCGTTCGCGGTGTAAAGTAATAAATATGCTCTCGGGGCTTGAATTGAAACCATCGTTTCCCGAAAAATTTGCGTTGCAGGCTTGCAAAGTCAGGCGTTACGATCGCAATGATACCGTTCTCGTCAAGCATTGCCGATAATTTTTTAAAATCATTATTTATGTCGGGCAGGTGCTCGATGACGTCGAATAACGTAATAAGATGATACCGGCGGACCGGAATAAAGTGCTCCAATGGAGTATCGGAAACATCGATCGACCGGTTCCGGAGTTCGGCATGCATCCGGGTATTTAACTCGATTCCTTCGACGTGCCGCCATCCGTTTTTAAGCAGCAGGTCGAGAAAGTACCCGGCGGCGCATCCAATGTCAATGGCGCTTGTAGGGGTTGATGGAAGATATCGTTGGAGATCGCGGTACCATTTAGCGAAGGTTTTTATGCGCAGCGGGGCGGTGAGTTCATAATTTTCGTATCCGGTTTCATTGGCGCGACGAAAATATTCTTTTTTGTATATATTAAAAATGTCCTCGTTACAAATACGGGGATTCACATACACCATGGTGCAGGAGAGGCATTTTACGATAAAAAAGCCTTGTATCGTAAAGAGGATCCGGGTAGAGGTCATTCCGCAAACGGGGCACGGATACGTTGAACAATTAGGCGTCATAACTATCGGTAATCGAAAAATTCATTCGTTCCCGTTTTTAAATATTGGTTTCTCGTGAACGACAATGAATGGCGGTTAGAGGAATGTTCCGGAAAAACGGCATTTCGCTGTTTTGAATATACTCCATGGCTGAACGTATTTTTACACCCGCACTATCATTCCTGACAAGAAGCCATATATCTTAAAACGACCATAATTCTTGAACGACGCAAGTATTGTGAATAATAACAAATAACAACAGGACCGGAGACGCCGGCAAAAAATCGGTCTTCATCTGCAGCTTCGGGACTTACGTGAACAACGAAATACGGCTCCAACAATGACGAGCGCGCGCTGATATCATGATCAATCAGCAAGAAGGCCCGCGGGACGCTCCGGCGCCTTCCGTAGCGCCGCGGTCGCGACTTCTCCGGGCATTCCGAACGGCGGCAAAACTGCTTGTTACCGCGCTGGTAATCGGCTATGTGATCCATAAGTTCGGGTGGCATCAGATTGTCACCACCTGCAGGACGATCAATCCTCTCTATGCTCTTTGCGGTCTTTGCGCGACCGCGCTCAGTATCACGCTCGGAGCCTACCAGTGGCACCTCCTGCTTCATCGCAAGGACCTGCGCCTCACTTTTCGCGAAAGTTTCGAGCTCTATTACATCGGCATGTTCTTCAACAATATCGGCACCGTGGCGGGTGACGGCATCAAGGTGGCCTATATCCGGCAGCGTCACCGCCTGGGGAAGATCGGCTTCGCGGCGACATTCCTCGATCGTTTTGCCGGCCTGCTCTCCCTCTCGATCTTCGCGGCTGTCGGCTGCGGCATCCTGCTCCGCCATGGGAACTTTCATGATCCGAAGGTACTGTTGTTGGTCCGCCTTACCGCTCTGCTCTTCGTCCTGTTCCTCTGCATGCTCGCTTTTCTCACCATGCGTCGCCTGCGAAGACTATTCTTTGTCATCCTCGACAAACTTCGTTTTCCAAAACGGGAGTTCATCGCCGACCTCGTCGCCGTGACCGGGCTCGATGTCAATCACTTCCCGTTGATACTGCGGATCGGGATTCTCTCTTTTATCATCCAGGGTCTTCGCATAGCGGTCCATGTTTTTTCCGCCGCCGCGTTCGGCATCCTGACGCCGGACAAAATTGTGTATTTTTTCATCTTCGTCCCGCTCGTGGCGCTGGTCATGATCATCCCATTGCCTCTCGGCATCCGGGAAGCGATCGGCGGCAATCTGTTTTCGCTCGTCGGGATTCCAAAACCGACCGCCTTCCTCATGCAGTTCATGGCGACAATAATCGGCGTTGCGGGAAGCCTGTGGGGAGGAATGGTGTTTCTCATCAATATGCCGCACGGCCTCCAGGGGAATCGTTCCAGGCCGCGATCGACGGACTCCCGGCGATGAATATCCTTCTTGTCAATTGGCGGGACATGAAGCACCCCCAGGCGGGCGGCGCCGAGGTGCACTACCATGAAATCTTCCGTCGCCTCGTCGCAAAGGGACATACGGTAGTTCTTCTCACCACCCGCTTTCCCGGGAGCGCCAGGAGCGATATACAGGACGGGATCATCATCCATCGCTGGGGGAACGCCTACCTTTTCAACTGGCAAACTCCCTTTTTCATCCCCTTCCTCCTGAAAAAGCACCGGATCGACTGCATCATCGATGATATCAACAAGATCCCTTTCTTTACTCCAAAATTTTTCCGGCGTGTCCCGACAGGGGCCTTTTTCCACCACCTCTTCGGGAGTACCATTTTCGAGGTGACGGCAAAGCCGCTTGCGCGATACATCCTCTTTCTCGAAAACCGCATCGCCTGGGCGTACCGTCATACACCCTGCTGCACGGTTTCCCAAAGCACTCTTGCCGAGCTGACCGCGCGCGGATTCTCCTATGACAATATCACGATCATCGAGAACAGCGTGGACATCGAGAGATTTAGCCGCGACAGGCCGGCGAAGAAAGAAAACGATCTGCTCCTCTATGTGGGACGGCTGAAACGGTACAAGAACCTCGACATCGTCATGGAGGCCATGCGAAAGCTTAACGAGAGAAATAAGCGACTGCGTCTGGTCATCTGCGGCTCCGGCGACGACGAACCCCGCCTGCGGGAGTGCGCCCGTAAAAACGGCGTGGAAAGACAGGTAACGTTTGCGGGGCATGCGGGCGAGGAGGAGAAGGTCGACCTTTACCACCGCGCAACGCTGCTGGTCAATCCGTCCATCAAGGAGGGCTGGGGCATCACGAATATCGAAGCCAATGCGGCGGGAACCGCGGTTATCGCGAACAACGCGCCGGGCCTTGTCGATTCGGTGCGCCACGGCGTCACCGGGCTCCTCTACAAGTTCAATGATGTCGAGGATCTTGCCGACTGTATCCGGAAACTGACCGACGATGTCGGCCTGCGCCAAACCATGGAGCGGGAGGGCCGTACCTGGGCGCACAAGTTCTCCTGGGACAACAGTGCGATGCGGATGGAGGAGTGGCTTATCGATAAAGTGATGAAAAAAGGCGAAGCAAATAAAGAAAATTCGGGAAAATGAATTTTGCATGACCGGCAGTATCGCTACGACGATAGGTGTCGGGCAATGACGCCGACGGCAGACAAAACCTCCTGAACGGTAACCGGGTATGAAATGGCGTGCGATCATGAAATGGCGTATAGCGAAGCATTTCCATGAATACCTCCCGGCAGAAAAAACACCCCGACAAAAAAGTCAAAGCAAAACGCTGGAACAGGTCCTCGCTTCCCTCAGGGAAAAATATTCTTCAACGATAATAAATAAAGCGATCCGCATATTTACCCCGTTCCCGCGGAAATATCCGCTCGCCGGTTTAAAATTATCTTCCGAAGCCATCGAATTCATTAAGATTTATGAGCCCCGGGCCGCCGCGGAAGGCCTCTATGGACACCAATATAAACTTCTTCAGAGCTATGCCGATCGTAAGGCCGATAATTTTATTCTCACCAGCGCAACCGGTTCTGGAAAAAGCCTGTGTTTCTGGACCTGGGTTATGGACCAATTGACTAAAAACCGGAAGGCTACCGCTTTGCTCTGCTTTCCTACGCAGGCGCTTATGTGGGGACAGGCGGAAAGGCTTGCCAGAATATCCGAGGAAGGCAGCCTGCTTCACAGTGATGCCAGATCGCAGATCGCTTATGCCGGGTCGCTTAAGCCGGGAGGGAGCAGAGGAATCGGTTGGACAATATGGAAAGGTATCGGTCGCGGCCAGACCGCTGACCATGCGATGAAACAGCATGAGTGCAGCGACGAATTCAACGATGCCCGTATCAGGATTGCAACTATCGACAAGGCCCATTACAGTTTGATACAGGGAAGCCCGGATTTTACCAGGCGGCTTTCGTGCATTGTTCTGGATGAAGCCCATCAGTATGACGGTATTTTTGGAGCGAATGTCCACTTTTTTCTCAAGCGGCTCTCTGTCGCGAAAGCCGCCGCTCATTGTCCTCTTCCTTTCATTTTCCTGGCTTCCGCGACGCTCTCCGACGCTAAGAATTTTGCGTCGCGTCTTACCTCGATGGAAGAAGAGCTTATCCATCACGAAGCGGATGCCGCCGCTCCTGAAATACGGGAGATTACCCTGGACGACGCGGAACTTGCGCTCAGCAAGCCGCCTGCCGGAGGAATAACGCGCATCATCGCGATGGTGGATTCTTGCGAAGCGGAGAGCAGTTTTGATGAATTGCTCAGTGACGGTAAAACGATCGGCGATTCCGTAAACATGCTTTATTTTTCCAGGAGTAAATTCGCAAGCCGGATGGCGAAGTTGAATGCGGGCAAAGGCGCCGCTACCCAGAGGAATACCGTGGTGTACGACGCGGATCTTCCTCCCCTTGAACGGAGAAAAATCGAATCCGCATTCAATGACCGAAGCGTAAGGGGCGGCACGATCATCGCCACCAACGCGCTTGAACTCGGGGTCGATATCGATAATCTCGATATCTGCGTCATCAACGCCACGCCGGCCAAACGGGTGGATCTTGTGCAACGTATAGGCCGTGTGGGGCGACGGGAAGATCGGCCGGGGCTTATTATCATCAACCTTTCGGCTTCCCCCGCGGACAGGGCGATCGCCGAGGACCCGGTCCAGGCGCTGCGCTTCGATGCTACCACGACGATTCCCCTACCAACGCACCTTGAATTGCTGACGCTCAAGCATATGTGCGGAGCGCATTCCGAAGGTTGCCTTGGCGTGTATGCCAATGGGAAATGGACCCACTACGTTCGCGTATTTAAAAGCGTTTTCGGCGACTTCAAGGATGAACAGACCGCCAGGCGGGAACTGGAAAGCCGATATCCGGGACTTATCGATACTTCCGATATTCAGTGGGTTCATGATGGTTTCAGAGCCGGCGCAAGCGACGCAAAAATACCATTGAGGGTTTTAAATGCGGACGGCAGGGATTTCGCCTGGATAAATAAAACCGATGTATTCCGTGTTGCTCATCCGGAAGCGATATACCTCGATGCAAACATGCGGCAATGGAGAGTCGTTGCATACGGAAGTCATGGGGACTTTGCGACCGGAGGCGGCCTTCACGGTAATGTATCCGCGGGAAATCATCTTAAAACGATCGATGTCGTCTATGTTAAAGAGCAGAAGAAACGGCTGACGACCCGAGCCAGGTATGAGGAATCATACGATTCCAAACGGCTGTTTGCCGATCCTCCAAGGGGGGTGGCGTATCCTGAACATGGCGTATTTGAATTCGGCATCTGGGAGTATCGGAAAGAATTCAAGGGATATTATGAATATAATCAGTTGACGCGAAAAGTAACCTATGTTCCCATGGAGCAAATCGCTCGACGGTTCAAATCAGTTAAAGCAGCGGGCGGGAATATCCCTTCCCCTTTTTGTCTGTCGTATCGAACGTATGGATTGCGCTGGAATTTTTCCGGCGCCTTAACGGAATATCGCGTCGATGTGCTCGTGAGAGAGGAATTGCTCATTACCGAGGTCATGCGACAATATCTCGCCGATTCGGTTCAGTCAAATATTTCCGACCTGGAAGTCTCGCTGTCTCTGACGAAAAGTGACCTGAGAATCCTGGATTCGACCCCGGCCGGAAACGGCCTTTCGGAAGCGTTGCTTCGCGATGATCGGGTCAACCGGGCCCTGGGGAACTGCATACGGCAATTTTCTAAATTCCGCGCGACGCAGAAAAAGTCAAATTTTAATGATTTTCTCGTTCGTCTTTGCGGATTAGGAACAAAACGCGAGCCGGAAGAAATAATCGGCATCATCAGAAATATCAAAAGCTGTTGGGCCGGCAGTGCGGATTGACGGATAACGCCGGACCTGCGATCCGTTCCGGCTTTTTACGTATGGTACTCCGCGTTGATCTTCACGTAGTCGTAGCTGAAGTCGCAGGTCTGGGCCGCCGCCGCCTTGTCGCCGTTTCCGAGGTCGATGTCGATCGCGACCACCTTTTCCTTGAGAAGCCGGTGAATTTTAATTTCGTCGAAACCGATGGGCTGGAGGTTCTTGAATACCGGCACGCCGCAGAGACGGATCGACATTTTCTCGCGTGAAAAGGCGGCGCCCGAATAGCCGATGGCGCAGGCGATGCGGCCCCAGTTCGGATCGTTGCCGAAGAGCGCGCATTTGGTGAGCGTTGAGTTTGCCACGGCCTTGGCCGCGCGCCGGGCGTCGGCCGCGCTTGCCGCGCCGGAAACGGCGACCTCGACCCGCTTGGTCGCGCCTTCGCCGTCCGCCGCGATCGCCTTGCAGAGCAGGTCGCACACCATGAAGAGCCCGCCGTCGAAAGCCGTCCGGTCCCCGGAGGTTACCGCGCAACCCGACGCGCCGTTTGCAAGTACTATCGCCATGTCGTTCGTCGAGGTATCGCCGTCAACCGAAAGAAGATTGAAGGTGCGGTCGACCGCGCGCCTGATTGCGGCGTGAAGCCGGTCGGGGGCGATTTTCGCATCGGTCGTGATGAAGGCAAGCATGGTCGCCATGTTGGGCTCGATCATGCCCGATCCCTTGGCGCAGCCGCCGATGGTGATTGCGCCGCCCGCAAGCTTCACGCGCACCGCAACCTCTTTTTTGCGCGTATCGGTGGTCAGGATCGCTTCGGCAAACGAGGCGCCGCCATCGGTCGACAGAGCGGGGGCGAGAGAGGCGATGCCTTTCGCGATAGCGTTCATGGGAAGGAAACGGCCGATGACGCCGGTCGAGGCGTGCAGAACCGATTCCGCCGGAATGGCGAAAGCCTTGCCGGTAAGCCGGGCGAGCGTCGCGGTATCGTTTTCACCGCGCCTGCCGGTGCAGGCATTGGCGCAACCGCTTGTCACCGCCACCGCACGGATGCGGTTAGAAGGGAGGAGGTTTTCGCACCAATCAACGCTCGACGCGCGGATGGCGTTGGTGGTGAAGGTCCCGGCCGCGGCGCAATCGAAGTCGCTCGACAGAAGCGCCAGGTCTGCGCCGCCCGAGGCTTTGATGCCCGCCCTGGCGCTCCCCGCGCGAAACCCGGTCGCGGCGGTGACGCCCCCCTCGATCGGGATAATCGGGTTTTCGCGACGTCTGGTTGATTTCGGCAAAGCTGACCCTTTCCGGCTACATTTCGTAGAGCGTTTCATCCCGGCTTGGCGCGGCGCGATTCCGCGCGGCGCGTCCCGGAGAGGCGCTTCCGTCGAACGTGAATAAATCGCCTTCATCAAGATCGCCCATTTCCTGTTCGAGCGATGCGGGATCTTCCCCGGCCTCCATTCGCGCGATCGCGTCCTCCATCTTATCCCCGAGTTTCAGCCCTGCCAGGGCGGAAAACCTGCGCATGAGGGTTGCGGCCTGGCGGGGGTTGTTTTCATCGATGCCCTCGGCCTCGGAGGCCAGGGCCCCTATGGCCTGTTCAACGCGGGACTCATCGATCGGCAGTTCGGGTGTTTCGCCGGTTTCGCCGGCGTCGTCGCTTCCCTTCGACCGGCTCTTCACGGCAAAGCGGGAGATCAGGCGTTTGAGGTCGGGCCGATTACACGTGGGACATGGCGGGGTCTTCTCCGTATTGATCGTGCGGGAATAGAAGGTATAGATGCGGTTGCACTCCCTGCAGAAGAATTCGTACATCGGCATATGCAATAACTCCGTGCTGTTGGATAGGAAAAAATAGCATTGCGCGGGACGGCGGGAGGGGAGGTCGATGAGGTAAGGTTTTCGCGTGCTTTGGGTACTGGCGAAGGCGGCGTTTTCGCGATTTTGTAAGCGAATCGGTACGACTCGCCGCTCCAACAAAAATTGCGCTATTTTTGCGCTGGCGGCGCACAAATATCCATACACGAGCAACTCCCGTCTCTATAATATCCCGCATCTCTTAAGGCTGAATACTAAGCCGGAAAGTTCGCCGTTTTCATTTTTGATAATGATGTGCAAAAATACATATATTCTTTCTCGGAGGCGTTCATTAGGCTGACTACTGTGTCGAGGGAAATGGGGCAAGCGGACGTAAAAATAGGCGTCTGTAAATAATGCATAATCGGTCCGATTTTGAGAAATCATATTACCTATCAGTATCAGGTGGGGGTAATTTGTGCGCTCTAAAGCCAGCGCTGTGTTAGAAAAACAAGGGCCCATCGGTGGCAAGAATATTACCAGTCCCCTAAAGATACGAAGAGCATCAAACCCATCGGATCGTTTTGATGACTATAAGTAGCTATTAGAAGAGCCAGAATTTATATTACGTATCGTATAAAGAAGATAGATGAAGGGAAACAAGGAATGTATTCTTCCATAGATCATAATAAAACACAAGCTGCCATTAAACAGACGGGTGCTCATTATACACCAAGTCTCTTAGGAGATTTTGTTGCCACGAATATTTTGTCAGCATATTCTACAAAACCAAATTTCTTAAGAGTTCTTGATCCAGCGGTAGGCAGTGGTGATTTGTTGGTTTCTTTCGGAAATTCTTCAAAGCAAGAACTCATTTCCGTAGAGTTAAACGGTTTTGATACGAATTTTGGAGCAGTAACTTCCGCTTCTGAAAGACTTAAGAGCCTTTATCCCGAATTGCCCGTTGAGATAAAGCAAAATGATTTTCTTGAATATGCATCAAAACATTTTTGCCAAACAAACATGCTCCCTTTATTTTCAACCGAAACGGTAGAACCTTTCGATGTTGTTATTTCAAATCCCCCATACATTAGGACGCAAGTCCTTGGAGCAGAAAAAGCACAATATCTTTCAAATAAATTTGGATTGTCAGGAAGAATTGATATTTTCCAGCCTTTTATTATGTCTATTTGTCATGTTTTAAAAGAAGGTGGAATAGCTGGCATTATTGTTTCAAATAGATTTCTCACAACAAAATCCGGTTCAGATATTCGTAGCTTTATTTACCATAATTTTGACATATTCCATATCTGGGATTTTGGCGATACACAACTTTTTGAGGCCGCTGTTCTACCTTGTGTGCTTCTTCTCAGGAAGAAATCATCACGATCAAATTATTGTAATCCACTCTTTTCATCGATTTACCATGTATTCACATCACCAGAATTAAATCTTTCCGCAACCTCGTCCAACGTAATAGATGCACTGGATCATAACGGAAATGTTTCAGTTATCGACACAGGCATATTCAATGTTAAACATGGGAAACTTGCCTTTGATGGTTTACCAGAAAATATATGGCGACTTGAAAGAGTGTCAGATACTTGTCATATGAATATTATCGGTAGAGAATCAAGGGGTATTTTTTCTGATTTTGCAAATATCTGTGTTGGAATAAAAACTACAGCCGATAAGGTTTTTATTGATGGCAAATGGGATGATCTACCTGAGTCAAAAAAGCCAGAAGTCCTATATCCACTTATAACTCATCATATTGCTGGCCGCTATTTCGCTCAATGTGCCCCGGTACGGAGAGTTCTTTACACTCACGAATCCATTGGCGGTCGAAGACGTTCAATTGATTTGGACAAATTCCCCAATGCCAAACTTTACCTTGAATCAAACCGAAGTGTACTTGAGAGCCGGAAATATGTCATAGAGGCCGGTAGGAACTGGTATGAAATATGGGTTCCACACCATCCAGAATTATGGTCATTGCCAAAAATTGTTTTTCGAGACATTTCTGAAAAACCGATGTTTTGGTTAGATATGTCAGGCTCAATTGTAAATGGTGATTGTTACTGGCTTACTTTAAAGACAAATACCAATTCAGATATTCTTTATCTTATTCTTGCCGTCGCAAATTCAACCTTCATTGAATTTTTCTATGACACGAATTTCAATAACAAACTCTATTCTGGTCGGAGGCGTTTCATTACTCAGTACGTTGAAAAATTTCCTTTGCCGGATATTGATTCGGATATCTCAAAACAAATTGTTTCTATGACAAAAACATTACTAAGTAAAAACGCTTGTGCGCTGCCAGATTTTGAAGACAAACTTGATTTGCTGGTGTGGGATTCCTTCAAAATATCAAGAAAAGAAATTCTTGGGTAGCGGTATTTGTATTTTTTTGTTTACAATCTTGCCTTTAAATTGTTGAAAAAAATCAAAGAATCTTTCCCCTGTTATCAGATGTACTTTTTCTATTCTTACCATTTTTCCGTCGGTTTTGCCGTAGAAGATGGCATATCTCGTATCACAATGTCGAATAGTTTTATCGCCAATTTCTAAGGATTCTATTTCTTCTTCGCTGTCAGGGTTTACAAGGCCAAGATCAATTGTAGGTGAAGTTTGCAGTTTAACTTCAAGTAACTGATTCGGGATATCAGGGAATTGCCCATTATCTTGGAACGTTTCATAGCCAATTGTTCGTACGGCTAATCTGTGTAACGTAGCCGCCCTATTTCTTTCTTGGTCAAATCCCGCATCTTCTATATCTTTCCCTTCAAGTGCCTTCAGCCGATTATGCAATTCTTTTATTGAAAGTAAGGTTAAATTGCTTGGAACATCTGTTGGTCTTACGCCCGCGAGATTCACGATTGTTTTAACATGTGGCACGAGGTTGGCGCTATCTTTAACACAAAGTAAGTCTTGTTCTGAAAATTTTAACTTGATTTTGGCCTGATATTTCTGCGTAAGTGTTCCTGTTGAATCAAGATTTGCAAGTTCTTCTCCTCGAATAACTTTTACTGTCGCAATCCTGTCTTCTTCATCCACTCTTATCAAGGCGTATCGTCGTGATATATTAATTTCTTCATTCCATATTTGCAAATTATTGGCCTTTTGAGTGTAAGTGTCAAAATCTTGACAAGGAAATCGTGGTTTAGTCTTTTTAAATTTGGATGGGACCGGATAGCCAAGGCTTTCACATACTTTTGATTTTACATATTTTGATCTTGTACGCAAGGGGAGTCCCTTAAGTATTATTCCTTTGAGACCATCTTGAAGCAGCTTTTCTAACACTCTATCTGGAATCCACAATTCCTTTTGCGAACGTCGGATTTTATCGTAAATTGTTTTTCCAGAATTGTAAATTACCGTTTTGTAATCAATGTTTTTTAATATCATTTGCTGGAACCTTTCGAGAAAGAAGCAGGTTGGGTACGGTAATATTCAAAGCCCTTGATAATGAGCATAATGTTCCCAGCGTTACATTTCGCTCACATCGTTCAACTGAACCGATATATGTTCTATGTAAGTTACATTTTGATGCAAGCTCTTCTTGACTAAGACCCTTCATTTTTCGATAGGCTCTAAGATTACCTGCAAGGGTTCTACGCAATTCCAACTCAATCGATGGCATATTACCTCCTATTTTACTAAAATGAGTAATAGCTACTTATAAGTCTACAGACTATGGGTAGCATATGCCTTTTATTAATAATGTACTAAAAATTTTAAAAGGGGCGTTGTAGAAGACTATTGACAGAAAATTGGCATTGTAGAAAGCATTTTTGAAAGAGACGAGGCGCAAGAGAAAAACAGGCGTGCCTCAGCAGTTTGTTGTATTCTCAGTATGCGATTTTATTTGTTCCTCTGATTTTAACCACGAAGCGAACTTTATTCGCAGCCGCTTATTCATATGCGCTGATGTTTACAAACAGTATTACTGATTCCAACGAGCACCGTTCACACCGTCTCAAACTGCAATTTATAAAGCTCATAGTAGAGCCCTTTACGGCCAATGAGTGACGCGTGATCCCCCTCTTCGGCGATGGTTCCCTTATCGATCACGATGATCTTATCCGCATTGCGCACGGTCGAGAGCCGGTGGGCCACCACGATGGAGGTACGGTTGCGGACGAGATTTTCCAGGGCGTCCTGGATCAGGCGCTCGGTTTCGGAGTCGATATTCGAGGTCGCTTCGTCGAGCACGAGGATCGATGGGTCGGCGTAGAGCGCCCGGGCAAAGGCGCAGAGCTGGCGTTCCCCTCCGGAGAGCGTCACCCCGCGCTCCATGACCATCTCACGCCTGCCGTTTTTAAGCCGGCCAAGAAGCGGGCCGATGTGCGTGACGCGCACCGCTTCGTTCCACCGCGCCTCGTCGAAGGGAGCGCCGAGCGTCAGGTTCTCCTCAATGGTGCGGGAGAAGAGAAACATCTCCTGCATGACCACCGCCATCCTGCCGCGCAGCTCTCCGTAGGGAATGGACCTCAGGTCTGCGCCGTCGACCGTGATGCGGCCTTTCTGCCACGGGTAAAGACGCCCGAGCAGATTGATGATGGTGGTCTTGCCCGACCCGGTTTCGCCCACGATGGCGAGCGTGGAACGGGGCGGTACGGAAAACGACACCCCGCGCAGCACCCACTCGCCCGGCGTGTACGCGGCCCAAACGTCCTCAAAGGCGATTTCGCCCCTGAAGCGCGTGGAACCTCGTCGGCCGGAGGAGGAGGGGTCCGACGGTCCATCAATCTCCCGCACCGCGTCCGCCTTGAGCACGGTCAGGATCTTCTCCCCGGCCGCATTGGCGCTCTGCATGACGTCGAATTTTTCCGCCAGGTCGCCGAGCGGCTCGAAGAGATTAGCGATATAGGCGAGGAACATGACGATGATGCCGTAGGAGACCGAGGCGTGGACGATCGCCTGGCTGCCGACGAAGATGACGGCGGCGACCACGGTCCAGCGGAAGAAGTCGATGAGCGGCCGGAAAACCGCGAACACGGTGAGTTGCTTGATATTCGCGTCGTACACGCCGTGGTTGATGGTCGCGAATTTCGCGAACTGCGACGCCTCGCGCCGGAATATCTGAATGATCCGCATGCCGGTGATGTTCTCGTTGAGAAAAGCGTTGAGATGCGCGACCCGGGTGCGTATGAGCCGGTACGCGTTGCGCGACTGGGCCCGGAAAACGATGGTGATGACGGCCAGGAACGGAAACGAGGCCGCGACCGCGAGCGCCAGCTTCATATTGGTTAAAAACATCACTATCACGATGCCGACCATGATGAGGAGGTCCTGGAAGAGCGCGACCGCCACGGTACTGAACATCTCGTTCAGGGTTTCGATGTCGTTCGATACCCGGTTCACGAGCCGCCCCACCGGGTTGCGGTCGAAGTAGGAGAGTTCGAGCGAGAGAATATGCTGGTAAAGCTCGGCGCGAAGGTCGCGCATGGCGAATTGCGACAGCTTCATGAGCTCGATGATCTGCCGATACGACGCGACAAACTGGATGAAAAAGAGCGCTATGACGATGAGGCTGAGCAGGATGACGCGGCGCCAGTCGTCGGCGCGCAGGAGAATCATCTCACGCGCGGTGAATTGCGATACGGCATTATCGGAGAAGAGATACGTTCCGTTGGCGAATCCGCGGATGACCCCGCTCCGCATGCCCGCCGAAAGCTTGGCCTGTATCGCCTGCGGAGGCGCCGCCGCAGGGCGGATGAGCAGGTATTCATTCTTTGACAGTACGCGCTCCTCCTTCAGGCGGGCCGCCTCGTGCGATGAAAAGCGACCCAGGTCGCCGCGGAACAGGAACCTCGTGGAGTCGTCGAGCGTCGCGCCCTTCTTCAGGAGCGCGCGCAGCGGGACGTTGTCCGCCTCGACGCGGCCGGCGGCCGTCGTCGAAACCGCGAAGCCCTTCTTGACAAGATAGCGGTCAACCATGATGCCGGAAAGCCACGGTACGATGAGCCGGGCGGCGGTGATGAAGATGACGAGCGCCACGGCGCGAAAGAGGTGGCGGCGGTAGCGGAGCAGGTAGGAAAAGAGCAGCCGCGCGACATCGATGTTCAGAAGGTTTACCGACGGCGAATCTTCCTCGAAATGGGGGTCGGTCATGCGACGTCCCCCTTCATACGCTGGAGTTCGAAGAGCGTCGCATAGAAGCCGCCGCCCGCCGCGAGCTCGTCGTGGGTTCCGCGCTCCGTGATGCGCCCGTTATCGAGCACGATGATCGTGTCGCACTGCCGTATGGTCGAGATGCGGTGCGCGATCATGAGCGTGGTTTTACGCCGGATGATCGGGCGGATGTTCGCGAGGATCTCCGCCTCGGTCGCGGTGTCGACGGCCGAAAGCGCATCGTCAAGGATGAGGATACTGGCCGCCTGGGCCAGGAGCGCCCGCGCGATGGCGAGCCGTTGTTTCTGACCGCCCGAGAGCATGACCCCGCGTTCGCCGATCCTGGTTTCATAGCCTTCCGTGAAATTTGCGATGTCCCGGTGCACCGCGGCAAGCCGCGCCGCCTCCTCGATCGCCTCCCGCCGTAAAGGCGCCTCATCGAGGCCGAAGGCGATATTGGCCGCGATGGTATCCGAGAAAAGAAAGGAGTCCTGCGGCACATAGGCAATCGTCTGACGCAGCGTATCGAGCGGCAACTCGTTGATGTCGCGGCCGTCCACGAACACGCATCCCTTTTCAAGCGGGTAAAGGTGGAAGAGGAGCGAGGCCAGCGTGGTCTTGCCCGAGCCGGGTTTTCCGATGATGCCCAGCGACGACCCTTCCGGGATGTCGAGCGTGATGTCGCGCAGCGCGGCCGCCTTTTTTTCCGCATAATGGAAGGTGAGGAGGCGAAACTCGATGCGGCCGGTTACCATCGGTTTCCCCTCGTCCGGGTTCTTCGCCGTGACCTCGGGTTGTGTTTCGAAAATCTCGAGCACCCGTTTCGTGGAGGCGATGCCGCGCTGGATCAGATTGAAGACCCATCCCGTCGCGATCATGGGCCACACGAGCAGGTTGATATAGAAAGTGAAGGAAACAAATTGACCGATGCTCAGCTTCTCGGCGAGGACCAGCCTGCCGCCGAAGAGGAGAAGAAGCGAGAACGAGAGCGAGGCGAGGAAGGTGATGGTGGGGAAGATGAGCCCCCAGATACGGGTGAGCGTAAGGTTGTGGTCGACATACTCGTCGCATGCGGCGCGAAACCGGGTCCGTTCGCTCGCCTCACGGGCGAATCCCTTGATAACGCGGATGCCGGAAAATGACTCCTGCGTATGGGTCGAGATGTTGGAAAACGACTCCTGCACGAGCGTGTAGCGCGACTCGATGAGCCGGCCGGTTCGTATAAGCACGAAGATGATGAGCGGCAGGGGAAGGGCGGTGAACAGGGTGAGCCGCGGGCTGATCGCGATCATGAACGCCAGCGACATGACGCTCATGAAGACCGCGTCGAAAAGCCCGATAAGCGCCATGCTGGTCGCCATGCGGATAGCGCCGAGGTCATTGACAAAGAGCGCCATGAGATCGCCCGTTTTCGTGCGGTTGTAAAACGTGGCGGAGAGCCGCTCGATGTGGCTGAAAAGGTCGTTACGCATCCGCTCCTCAATCAGCCGTGACGGTTTTACGATAAAAAACCGCCAGAAGAAACGGAAAATCGCCATGCCGCCTGCCATAAGGAAAATGAGGGCGCTGCTCTTCAGAATGAATGCGCCGTCATACCGTGCGTTGCTGAGACGGTCGAGCATGCGCTGGATGATACGCGGGATGATAAGCTGCAGGAGATCAACGCCGATGAGCACCGCGAGGCCGCAGGCAAGGGCGGCGGCGTGTCGGCGCAAATGGACGACGAGATAGCGGATCGCGCGGCGCGTTGAAATGGGGAAGTCGGCCATGAGGAGGAATAAAAATACACAATAGAGCGATCGGGGAATCTCACTCCCGCCGGCGACAACGCGGATCAGAACGGGGAATCGAACTCCTTCAGAAACGGCAACGCGCTGTCCTTGGCCGAGAGCAGGGGCTTCGAGACCGGCCACGCAATGGCGATGTCCGGATCGTTCCACCGTATGCCGCCGTCGACCTCGGGAGCGTAGAGGCGGTCAACCTTATACTGAACCTCGGTGTTATCCGCGAGGGTGCAGAAGCCGTGAGCGAAGCCGGCGGGCACGAAAAGCATGTGGAAATTATCTGCCGAGAGCTCGAATCCTTGCCACCGCCCGAAGGTCGGCGACGCCCTGCGCACATCGACCACGACGTCGTAGATCGCGCCGCGGGTGGCGCGGATCACCTTGCTCTGCGCGTGCGGCGGGAGCTGAAAGTGCATGCCGCGCAGCACGCCTTTCGCTGTCGAAAGCGAATGGTTGTCCTGCACGAAGGTCGTTGCAATGCCGCCTTTTGCAAAGGCTCCGGCCGAATAGCTTTCGACAAAAAAACCGCGCTGGTCGCGGTGGACAACGGGCTCGATCAGGATGACGCCCGGAAGGTCCGACGGAATGAAGTTCACAGGTTTTGTTCCGTTGGATCGGGGTCGTCGGCGATGTCAAGGAGATAGGCGCCGTATTCGTTTTTTTTCATGGGTTTGGCAAGCGCCAGAAGTTCGGTGCGTCCAATATAGCCGAGCCGGAAGGCGATTTCCTCGGGGCAGGCGACCTTGAATCCCTGCCGCGCCTGGATGGTGGCCACGAACTGGGCGGCCTGCAGCATGGACTCGTGGGTTCCCGTATCAAGCCAGGCGACGCCGCGGCCGAGAACGACCACCCGTAGTTTACCTTCGTCAAGATAGAGGCGGTTGAGGTCCGTGATTTCCAGCTCGCCGCGCGAAGATGGCTTGAGGCCGGCCGCGCGGTCGCACACGCCGGCATCGTAAAGGTACAGGCCCGTCACCGCGAAGTTGGAACGGGGTTCAGCCGGTTTTTCCTCGATGCTTATCGCCGTGCCGTCGTCGGAAAATTCAACCACGCCATAACGTTCCGGATCGGTGACGCGGTAGGCGAACACGGTTGCTCCGTTCTCGTGGCAAATTGCGCGACGCAGCCCCGCCACCAAGCCGTGGCCCCAGAAGATGTTGTCGCCGAGCACGAGCGCGACGCGGTCGTTGCCGATGAACTCTTTTCCGATGATAAACGCCTGCGCCAGCCCTTCGGGCTTCGCCTGCTCCGCGAACACCAGGCGAAGCGCCCACTGGCTGCCGTCGCCGAGGAGCCGCTTGAAATTCAGCGCGTCCTCCGGCGTGGTGATGACGAGAATTTCCCGGATCCCGGCGAGCATGAGAATAGACAAGGGATAGTATATCATCGGCTTGTCGTAGACCGGCATGAGCTGCTTCGAGACGCCGCGGGTGAGCGGAAAAAGACGGCTTCCCGAGCCGCCTGCGAGAATGATCCCCTTCATCGGGCCATCCTTCCGTAGTAATGGCACTGGCTTTTAAACGGAGAGAAATATACTTTTCAGCGTATGACAACAGACAAGATGCCCGCCCGTATGGCCGCTGTTTCGCTCAACGGGGCGCTTTCCAACTTTTACGACTGCATCGAGAAGGAAAAGGGGTTTTCGCCGCATACGGTGGCGGCCTACCGGCGCGACCTTACGGAGTTTGCCGTCTTCGCGACCTCGAAGAATATCCCGCCGTTCCTCGAAACGACGCTCGAAAAAAAAACGCTGCGTTCTTTCACTTTTTCGCTTTCGCTCAAGAAACTCAAAGCCCGTTCCATCGCACGAAAGATCGCGGCTCTCAAGTCGTTCTCCCGTTTCTGCGCCCGGCAAGGTCTCCTGCCGAACAACCCGGCAAAGCTCATTGTCACCCCCAGACTTGACCAAAAGCTCCCCGTTTTTCTCACCGAACAGCAGGCAAAGGAACTTACTCCCCCCCCAGACGGAGACGACGTCGAAAAAAGCCGTCGCAACCATGCCATGATAGAGTTTTTTTACGGCAGCGGCATTCGCCTCTCCGAGCTCTGCTCGCTTACCATCGGCGCAGTAAACGTCCATGGCGGCACAGTGCGGGTGATGGGCAAGGGGCGAAAGGAGCGCATCGTTCCGCTCACCGGCACGGCCATCGATTCCATGGAGCGCTACCTCGTGCTGCGGAAAACGCGGAAAACGCCGGAAGCGCCGCTCTTTGCCAATACAAGGGGTGAACGCATATCGACGCGCCAGATCGAGCGTATTGTCGCCCGAGAGTTATCCGTTGTCAGCCAGCAGAGGAAGCGCAGCCCACACGTGCTCCGCCACTCCTTCGCCACCCACCTCATGGACGCGGGCGCGGATATTCGGGCGGTCAAGGAACTCCTTGGCCATTCATCGCTGGCAACGACCCAGATCTACACCCATGTGTCGCGCGAACACCTGCTCAAGGCGTACCGGCAGGCGCATCCACGAGCGGAGCGAGGAATACAATAAAAGATGAAGGATGAATACGGGGAGGGTGACTATATCCTCCCCGTATTCGTCCGACCAGCCCGTTTTTTTGCACTCGCTGATAGTGAAATTTACCTTCCGAATCCGGGCAAAATCCTGGCCAGTTATAGCAGATACCCTATTGCCATAAGCAGATCCGTGCCCAGGACGATGATCACATTTTTTCCGAGCATGGGGACAAGAAATCTGAAATCCTCTCCCGCTCTGAATACATCCCGCGAAACGATAATGCTCAGGGGAACGGTCAGGCAGGCAAGAAGGGTGGGCCAGGGGAAAAGATGCGTCCAGACGCCGGCGATAAGAATGACGTAGGAGAGCGCCAGCGATCCGATATATACCATTGACGCCCCCCGGTAGCCGAGCCGTATGACCAGATGTTTCCGCCCGCCCGCCAGGTCCGCGGCCACATCGGGAAACTCATTGAGGAGAAGCAGGAGCGCCGTGAGAATACCCGGCGGCGCCGAAAGCAGAAGAACATTAAGTGTCAAGGTCCCGGCCATGGCGAAATAGGTTCCGGCAACGACGAGGGAGCCGAGACACAGCCCCGCGGTCGCTTCGCCGATGCCCCATCGCGACAGCAGGGGCGTGTAAAGGAGGATCGCGGCCGCTCCTGCGCAGGCGAACACAGCCACGAGCAAGCCGGCAACCATGGCCAGATAGAGACCGATGAGGGCGGCGACCGTGAGCGTCAGAATCGCGGCCGCTCTTACGGCCCTTACCGAGGTAGCCCCGTCCGGCAGGTTTCCGCTTCCACCGGAAAAGGGAGTTCGCCGTGTTTTCCGGTCAATACCGGTCCGGAAGTCGGATACCTCGTTGAAAAGGTTGACGGCGATATGCGCGAAGGTCACGCCGACGAGGCACAGAAGAAACCTCGGAAGGCTGAATTTATGGTCGTATTTGGCAACGGCACCGCCAATTGCCACGAGCAGCACGGACAGGAGAAGAAAGGGCGCGCGTATCTGCATCGCCCAGGTTTTGAGGATACTTTTGAGGTGCATGGCGTTCTCCTTTTCAAATGATTATCTGGCGATTGTTTGTTTCGTCCTTCGACCGACAGGGGACGAATGGGCTATTACATTAAAAGCCTTCACCTGGCCTGGATACTCACCTGCCGACAATAAGCGCGATCAGGCCCGTGAGCGGCGCCGGAAGGGTTCCGATCACGATGACCGCGATCACCGCAAACGACAACACGATCGCAGAGAGGGTCGCCCCACGAGTCGTCCCGCCGCCCGCTTCCTTTGCGGACGGCTCCGACCGTTCAAACATCGCACTTATGATCCTGAAATAGTAATAGATCCCGATGCCGCTTGTCACGACAAGGGTTACTGCCGATGTCCAGGCTCCGCTGCGGGTAATGGCCGCAAGAACATAGAATTTGCCGAAAAATCCAGCGAGAAGCGGCAGGCCCGCGAGCGAAGCGCAGGCAATGGTAAATGCGCCCGCAAGCCAGGGTGAACGGACCGACAGGGAGCGAATGTCGTCGATGGTTTCAGCTTTGCCGTTTATCGACAGCATCGAAAGCGCGCCGAAGGCGACGATGATGGTCACGACGTACGCGGTCAGGTAGTAGGTCGCGGCAATAACCCCGAACCGCGAGCCTCCCAGAAAAGCCGATACGAAGTATCCCATGTGGGCGATGGACGAGTAGGCAAGAATCCGCTTGAGGTTTTTCTGCCTGAGCGCAAGGAGATTGCCGAAAAGCATCGAGGCGACGGCCATGGCCGTAAGCGCCGAAGAGGCGAAAACATGCAGAGCGAGGATCGGATAAAAATACCGCATGAAAAGCGCAAACACGGCGGCCTTCGATGCCGTGGCGACCAGCATCGCGGCGGGGAGGGGAGCTCCCTGGTAGATATCCGCCGTCCAGAGGTGAAACGGCACCAGCGCGAGTTTGAAGCCGATGCCGACCATGATGAGCGCAATTCCGGACGTGACGATGAGCGATGCTGTTCCGGGCGCGACAAGCCGGGACACGATTGAGGAGAGCCTCATGGTCCCAAGCTCCGCATTGACAAGGGCCATGCCGAACAGGAGAAATGCCCCGCCCACGGCCCCGGGAATCAGGTATTTCATTGCCGCTTCTATGCCTCCGGAGTCCAGCCTTCGCCAGGCGATGAGGACATAGAACGAAACATTCAGGATTTCGAGTCCCAGGAACAAAGAGACGAAATGAACGCTCGAAACGATTGTCGCGGCGCCGAAAGTCGAAAGGAGAATGAAAATAAAAAACTCCCCGCACGCGGCTTCCGATCCGCGAAAATAGTCGTACGCCAGCAGGGCGGCGCCGAGGCTGCACATGGCAATGAGGCAGATGAAATAGAGCGCAAAACGGTCAATGGTAAAAAGCGGCGTTACGCTTCGCGGCGTGAGCGGGGAGATGGCGATACAGGCGATGATGGTTCCGGCAAGCGCCACGCAGGCGATTGAAGCTGTGAGCGAACGGTTACGCAGGAATGCCGTAAGAGGAGTCAAAATAACCGCCGCACCGGCGAGAATTACGTATGGCAGAAGCATTTGCCAGTCGAGCGCCGTCATGGTCGCGCTCCGGCTATGGGCGGAGCGGTCGATGCAGACCCGGCGGCAGGCTGGAGGGTTGCACACGATGTCGCGCTGGCGGCTATGATTGGCTGCGGGTAAAGCCCGGCCCCGATGATGACGACGGAGAGAACCCCCAGTATCGCCGCTTCGCGAAGAGAGAGATCGGGGATCGCGCGGCCATGCGACGGGGGGCCCTGAAACACTTTATGCATCATCGATAATGCGTAAATGACCGATAGAATCCCGGAAGCGGCCGCAATGACGGTGATGACTGCCGAATGTCGAAACGATCCGAGCAGCGTAAGGAATTCGCCGACAAAACTTCCGAGTCCGGGAAGTCCCATTGATGCAAGGGCAAAAAGAAGCATGACGAAGCCCATCCGGGGCGCACCCTCCCACAGGCCGCCCATGCGTTTCATGTCGGTGGTGTGAAGGCGTTTTTCCAGGCAATCCGCCAGGATAAAGAGCGCGGTGATGATGACGGCATGGCTCACGATCTGCATGATCGCGCCCTGGAGAGCCGGCTCGTTCCATGCTCCTATGGCAAGGAGCACGAAGCCCATATGGCTGATGCTGCTGTAGGCGATGAGCCGTTTGAGATCGGTCTGGGCAATGGCGATCGCTGCGCCGTAGATGATGCTGACAACGCCAAGAACCATTGCTATGCGCGAAAACGAAAATGATTCGGCCGGGAAAAGCGGGACCAGGAAGCGGAGCAGGGCGTAGGCGCCGGTTTTCGACATGATGCCGCCAAGCAGGATGCCGCCCGCCGGCGGCGCGGCGCAATATGCATCGGGTAACCACGCATGGAAGGGAACGATGCCGAGCTTTACGGCGCAGCCGACAAAAAAGCCGAACATCGCCCACCACAGCACGCCCGCCGGGCGTGCGTGCATTACCAGTCTGTCGTAATCGAAAGAATACACGTGGCTTGCCATACCCGCATGAAAATAGAGAACAAGGATGCCAAGCAGCATGAAAAGCCCGCTCACTTGTGTAAATATGATGAATTTTATCCCGGCGGCGCGGGAAGAACCATTCCCCCAGAGCAGGATGATGAAATACATGGGAATAAGCATGAGCTCCCACAGCAGGTAAAAGAGGAAAAGATCGAAGGCGAGGAACACCCCGATAATGCCCCCGATAGTCCACAGGACGTTGCCGTGAAAAAATCCCGGATGGCAAAGAGAAGCGTTCCATGAGGAGGCGATTGCCGCGATGCCGATACCGGCTGTCAGAATGATAAGCGCCAGGCTCAGGCCATCGAGGGCAAGATGGAACGAGATCCCCAGCCGCGGGATCCACTCCTGTGTAAACGAAAGCCGGATCGGGTGGTTGCCGGAAAAAAACAGGGAACAGACGAGGGTCAGTTCGACAAGCAGAATCGCGAGGGATACGATACGCGGCGCATTTTTCCCAATCCGCTGCGCCGCCAGGGCAAGAAACCCGCCCGCAAAGGGAACGATGAGCAGGAGTAAAAGCATCATGAGAATATTCCTATAGCAAGAAGGAGCGCCGCGCCGAGCGCGATTCCCATGACCGAGAAGCGGACCTTGCCGTTCTGGGTCCGGCTCAGGAGAGCATGAGCCGTTTGAATGAGGCGGGCAAGTGCGGTAGAATAGGCCAGTGTAAAATCAGCTTTATTAAGTTTTACCAGCACGGAGAAGGGACGGACGATCATCGCCGAATAGAACGCGTCGAAGGCAAAGCCCTTTGCACACAACCCATATGCCGCCATGACGGCAGGTACCTTGACAAACCGTTCAAACAGGCGGCGATTCCGTAAATAACGTTGCCAGGCAACGAAAAGCCCGGCCAATGAAGCGAATGCGGCGAGGAACAGGAGCGCCAGGCGGTCGTGCGCCAGCGGTGCGATGAGGCTGGGCGATCCCAGGATACCGTTCATATGATTCGAGAACAGGGAGACTCCTCCGAGAGCCGGCGGCGTTTCAAGAAATCCTATTGTCAAAGCGCCGGCGGCGAGTACGATGATCGGCAGAAGCATCGATATCCCGGCTTCCGGAGCGGGCGCAATCTTCCGCTCCCCGAAGAAGACCAGGAACAACATGCGAAACGAGTAGAGCCCGGTGATAAACGCGCCGGTCAGGCCGCAGATCCAGGGAAAGATGCCCCCGGAAGCGGAAGCAGCTACGCTGTAGAGAATGAGGTCTTTACTATAGAATCCGGCGGTGAAGACGGGAAGGGCCGCAAGCGAGCATGCCCCTGCGGTAAAGGCCGCGAACGTAAGGGGAAGTTTCCGCCACAGTCCGCCTATTTTCAGCATGTCACGCTCGCCGTTGACGCTGTGGATGACGATTCCGGCGGCAAGAAAGAGCAAGGCTTTGAAGAATGCATGAGTGACAAAATGGAACATCGCGGCGGTCCAGGCGCCCGCGCCGAGGGCGAGAAACATGTACCCTATCTGACTCATGGTTGAGTACGCGAGCACGCGCTTGATATCGCGTTCAGCAAACGCCGCGGCGCCGCCAAGAAGGAGCGTGGCGGCGCCGAGAGCCGCGACGAGCCGCATCACCAGGGGCGCGAGCTCGAAGAGTCCGTGCAGACGCGCGATCAGGTAGACGCCGGCGGTTACCATGGTTGCGGCATGGATAAGGGCGCTGACGGGAGTCGGTCCGGCCATGGCGTCGGGCAACCAGGTCTGCAGCGGCAACTGGGCCGACTTGCCAATCGCTCCCAGAAGCAACAGGAGCGCCACGACGGCCGGAAGCGCCGCCCCGGCATGCCAGGCGTTTCCTGCCGTCGAAAGGATATCTTCAATCCGCAGGCTTCCCAGCCTGGTTGCAAGAAGAATGATGCCGAGAAGCAAGGCGGTATCGCCGATTCTCGTCATGACGAAAGCTTTGCGGGCGGCAAGAACCGCCGATTCGTCCCGGTACCAGAAGCCGATAAGGAGATAGCTGCACAGCCCGACTCCCTCCCAGCCAAGAAAAAGCACGAGCAGGTCATCCGCCAGGACCAGGAGGAGCATCGAGGCAACGAACAGGTTCATGAAGGCAAAATAGCGGCCGTAATCCTTTTCGCCCGCCATGAATCGCACCGAGTAGAGAAGAATGAGCGCCGCAACGATCGTGATGACGAGAACCATGACAAGAGAGAGCGCGTCGAAACGGAACGTAAGGTCGACCCGGAGCGGCCCCGATACGATCCAATGCCATGCGGTTCCGGTCAGGTACCCTTTCGGGGGAGGGGTCCGAAGAAACCGTACCGAGGCGATTGCCGCGACAATCGCCGACAGCATCACCGCGCCGCATCCCAGCCTCCCGCTGCGCCGTTCGCCGAGCGCGCTCCCGCTCAGTATAAGCACGGCAAAGGCCGAAAGCGGCAGGGCGATGATGAGCCAGAACGATGCGATCATCTATCCCTCAACTGATCGACCGCGTCGGCGTCGAGCGTGCGGCTGGCATGATTCTGCGCCAGTATAAGTGCAAGCCCGATCGTTACCTCCGCCGCAGCCACGGCAAGGATGAAGAGGAACATGACCTGTCCGTCCGGTTCATGAAACTTTGAGCCCCCGGCGATAAAAATCAACCCGGCGGCGTTCAGCATAATCTCGATTGAGAGCAGGATGAGGATAAGGTTGCGCCGCGCCAAAACGCCGGCAAGACCCACGACGAAAAGAACCGTTCCCAGAAGGAGGATCTGTTCAAACGGAATGGGAGTCATGGTCGATTCCTTGCTTTAAGATATATGTCCGGGGCCGGCGACCAAGCCGGCTCGCCCCGAGAAGCGCGCTCAAGAGCAGCATGGCGACAAGCTCCACGCCGACCGTGTAGCGTAAAAAAAGCGCACGACCAACCTGCGCCGGCGTGATGACAGGGTTCGCCGCGTTGACCGTGGTATCGTGCATCAGGATAAACAGGAATTCGGCCAGGAGTACCAGACCGGCAAATGCCGGGCCTGCCCACGAAAGAACCGGTTGCCATCGCCGTTCCTGTTCAAT
Source organism: Chitinispirillaceae bacterium (assembly GCA_049521335.1). Classification (GTDB taxonomy): domain Bacteria; phylum Fibrobacterota; class Chitinivibrionia; order Chitinivibrionales; family Chitinispirillaceae; genus BOG-1184. The sequence continues at coordinate 5,945 of JBEKOX010000026.1, read as the reverse complement.
GGCGCTTCCGCCCAGATTGAGCAGCATGACCGCGAACAGGAACAGCACCATGATTGCCCCTGCGTAGGTAATGATTTCGAGCGCCGCGATAAATGGCGCGCCAAGCAAATAGAAAACCACGGCGATTGCGGCGAACGATACGATGAGGTACAGTATCGAGTGCAGCACATTGTGACGGGTGATCGCGGCGATGCTTGTGCCAACCGCGACGGTCGCCGTAGCGAGGAAGAGTAAATTCATGATTATCGCCTCATGTTTCATTATTCCGACAAATAAAGAGCGGAATTTACCGATATAAATTCAAGAAACTTCAATCGCCGAGTCCATGAATATCAATCGGCGGTTTTTCTCGTTCGGCTTCGCCCTTGCCTTTTCCTTCGACCGAGACTCCGGCTACCCGGTAAAAATCGTAGCCCGGATATTTCCCTTCGCCGTCGATGAGAAGGTCCTCCTTTTCATACACAAGCTGCGACCGCCGGTACTCCCCCATCTCATAGTCAGGGGTCAGCTGGATCGCATAGGTCGGACACGCCTCCTCGCAAAAACCGCAGAAAATGCAGCGCGAAAAGTTGATCCGGAAAAACTCGGGATATCGCCGCCCCGAGGCGTCTTCCGTCGCCTGCAGGGCGATGCAATCGACCGGGCAGGCTGCGGCGCAGAGGTAGCAGGCAACGCACCGTTCCCGGCCATTCTTATCGCGCGAAAGTACTATCCGCCCCCGCCACCGGGGAGCCACGTATGCCCGCTTTTCAGGATAGGGAATCGTCTCCCGCGGCCGGAACAGGTGCAGGAAAACGCTTCCCATGCCTTTCAGAAGATCCAGCATATGCTCTCCCTACCGGTCTCCCAGCAGAAGCGTCGCGCCGGTAATGAACAGGTTCAGTATCGATAACGGCAGGAGAAATTTCCAGCCGAATGCAATGAGCTGATCGTACCGGGGGCGGGAAAGAGCCGCCCGGCTGAGAATAAACAATGCGACAATTAAGAGTGTCTTTATGGCAAACCAGGCCATCGGGGGCAGCAGCGGTCCCTGCCACCCTCCAAAAAAAAGCATGGTAATGAACGACGATATCAGGAGAATGCCCACATATTCGCCGACAAAAAACATGCCGAATTTCATGCCCGAGTATTCGGTATGATACCCGGCGACCAGTTCGTTTTCCGCTTCGGGAAGATCGAAGGGGAGGCGACGCGCCTCGGCGAGTCCGGCAATAAAGAAAATAGCAAGCCCTATGCATTGCGGAATGCAGTTCCACAGGGCATGCTGGGCAAGAACAATGGTGCGGAGATCAAATGAGCGCGCCTGCATGACCACGCCCATGAGCGAGAGCCCCATGAATATTTCATACCCGAACATCTGCGCCGCGGCGCGCATCGATCCGAGAAGCGGATACTTGCTGTTCGACGACCAGCCCGCTATTACTACGCTGTAAACGCCAAGCGACGACATGCCGAGGAAAAAAAGCAGGCCGATGTCGAGATGAACCACCGCTATCGACGGAGTGAAGGCGACCACCGCGAACGAGAGCAGCGTCGTGGTCATGATGACCGCCGGCGCGAGAATGAAGAGCGGTTTGTCGGCAAACGGAGGAACCCAGTCTTCCTTTGAGATGATCTTGATGACATCGGCGACAACCTGTCCCAGGCCCAGCGGGCCGAGGCGGTTCGGCCCCAGGCGATCTTGCCACAGTGCAAGCAGACGGCGCTCGACCCAGATGAGAAGGCCCGCGAGGGTAAGAATCGAGAGGAGGACCCCGGCGATGGTAACCAGGGACCGGACCGTTTCGCTCACGGGCGACCTCCGCTCTTCCGGATAGTGACCCGACAGGGCATGTCGATGCGGGGTATTCCCGGCAGGCCCAGGGGCAGCCCGGCGAGACCGACCGGCACTCCCGCAAGAATCCGGCACGGAAGCGTCAACCGGCGCGCGCCGGCATTGATTTCCACCATTTCACCTTCAGCAAGGTTGAGTTCGGTTGCATCATGGGCGCCAAGGGCGATGTACGGCTTCGGCGCGCAACGGGCTATGTCCGGCGACAGCATGCTCAATTCTTCCGACCCATACAGATGATAGAGCGGAAAGGCCAGCCACTCCCCCTTTTGCGCGGCATACGGAGCCGGCAAGACCGGATCGGGCGCCGTCGCGACGTGCTCTGGAGGCGGTTCGATGAGACGCCGGCCGGATTCACCGCCGCGAAGCGCCCCGCCCGCTTCGACCTGGTATTTCGTCACTGCCTGCACCGAATTCCATCCCGGCGCCGAGTATCGGCTGTTAAGCGATGGCGGAATCCCGCTGTCGGCGCCCTCCATGGTAAAGGCGAGCGGACTGTCTTCGTCTTCGGCCCGCGCCGGTTCAGCAACATTGACCGTTGCATGCATCGCGGTCCGGCCGCTGTACCGGCCTCCCATGCGGGGGATTTTCCTGCCGCCCAGGAGGAACCGCGCCCCCGGGGCGAGATCTTTCACGGCGGCGAGTCCTTGCACCGATGCGGCAATTGCGGAAACAAGATCGTCGAAGGTTTTCCATGCGCTTCCCTCGGGCGCGCCGAGCGCGCCACAAAAGTCGCGAAGCCATCGCCAGCTCTCGCGGATGTCGCCTTCGGGCGCGAAGACCTTGAAATACCGCTGCGCCCGCCCCTCGCTGCTGACCACGGTTCCTATCCCTTCTGCAAAGGTCGCGGCGGGAAGAGCGAGCGTCGCCGCTGAAACGGTTCTGTTTTGTGAATGGTCAATCACAAGTACCTGCCTTGCCCCTCCGAGCAGCTCCGCGGCATCCTGTTCGCGCATCCTGGTATAGAGATCATTTTCCATGATGATGAGCGTATCCGCTTCACCCTTTGTAACCAAGGCGGTCGCCTCTTCGAGAGCCATGCCGCCCAGAAAAGAAGCGCCGCAACTGTTACTTTCGGGCAAAACGACTGCCATCGCTGCGCCGGCTTTTTTTTCCGCGAGGGCGCTTGCAACCGCGCCTGCCGCAGCGATGAGTTCGCGGCATCGGCTCGAAACACCCCATACGAGCAGCGGTTTCGTCGATGTGAGAAGGGCGTCGGCGATCCGCCGTGCCGCCTCGTATTCATGTTCCCGCGTCCCTACGGGCGGCCCGGACTGTCCGATCGCCGTTGCAATCAGGTATCCCATCCGCGCGATATCGAGCGGCGCCGCCCGGAATGCGCTGGTTGCCTCGGCGTCAAGTTTCGTCGGTTCGGTCGTTACGATAAAAAGCGGGGATTTTTCGTGTTGCAGCGCGCGGCGAATGGAGCCGTCGTCCCACGACGGAATGCGAAGCGCCGTTGCGGTGTCGCCGCCGCGACGGAGCCTCGTCTGCCTGACGGCAAGGGCCAGCATGGGAGCGGTGTTCAAGAGATCTTCGCCCAGGATAAGCGCCGCGTCGGCCATCGCGGCCTCGCGAAGCGACGCCTGGCGAAGGGGGGTCGACCGCATGAGGGCGAATGCCGCGCCGAGAAGCTCGCTGTCGCGTCGCGAAACGCCGCCGCAATATCGATTTTCGCCGACAAGACATCTGAGCGCGAAATTCGCTTCGAGCGAAGCCCGCGGAGAGCCGATACCGATAATGCCGCGTGCGGTTTTCAGCGCCTGCGCGGCTAACCCGATCGCTTCGCCGGAAGGAACCTGGCCGGGCGCTGCCGTTTTGCTCGCCCGTGAAACGGCACTCCGAAGGCGGGAGGAGCCGTTAACATAGTCATACCCGAAGCGGCCACGGTCGCAGAGGAAATACCCGTTAACATCGTAGTTATACCGGTTTCGGATTCGGCGCACGGTTCCGTACCGCTCTCCCGGAATGATGGTGCACCCGAGACCGCAATGCATGCAAACCGATGGCGCGGTCTGGAGATCCCAGACGCGGGTATAATGTTTCCGGAAAAGTTTATCGGTAAAAACACCGGTGGGGCATACTTCCACCAGGTTTCCGCTGAATTCGCTTTCGAGGATTCCCTCCTCATGCCTGCCGAAAAAGACCGCGTCGTGCCCGGCAAAAACATCGAGGTCGGTGCCGCCCGCGTAATCGCGGTAGAACCGGACACAGCGGTAACAGGCGATGCACCGGTTCATCTCGTGATTGACAAAGGGTCCAAGATACTGGTTGACGTGCGTTCGCTTTGCATGGCGGTAGGCGCGGTAGGTGTGGCCGGTCATGACCGTCATGTCCTGCAGATGGCACTCTCCTCCTTCGTCGCATACCGGGCAGTCATGCGGATGGTTTGCCATAAGGAACTCGATGACGCCCGCGCGAAAGGCCCGCGCTTCAGGGTCGTCAATCGACAGACGGATGCCGTCACGGACGGGGGTCATGCACGCCATGGCGATTCTCCCGCTCGTGTCGTGTTCATCGCTGAAAATTTTTACCGCGCACTGGCGACACGCCCCTACGGAGTGGAGCGCGGGATGGTAGCAGAAGTAAGGCAGGTCAAGGCCCATCGAAAGGCAGGCGTGGAGCAGATTCTCTCCGTCTTTTACCACATGCGGCTTATTGTCAATGTAGATGGTTGCCATAACTCTCCGTAAATAGTACCCGCCTGTTCCCGCGGATTATCGCGATATCCGCCGGTAGAAGCAACCGGCGGGCCGTCCCTATCCCTTGAAGGAACATCGTTTCTCCTCGATGTGACGCTCGAATTCCTCCCGAAAGAAATGCAGGGCGCTCCGCAGCGGCGAAACCGCACCGGGCGCAAAGGCGCAGAAAGTGCTGCCCGGAGATAGCTTTTTGCAAAGCAGTTCGAGGCGCTCGATATCGCCATGAGTCCCTCTGCCCTCTTCAATATCCTCGAGGATTGAGCGCGCCCAGGGCAGGCCATCGCGACACGGCGTGCACCATCCGCAGGACTCCCGTGCAAAAAACGTTTCAAGATTGCGCGCCATGCCGACCGGGCAGGTTCTATCGTCAAGCAGAATCAGGGTTCCGGTACCGAGACGCGAGCCGGCCTTCTGCAGAGAATCGAAATCGAGCGGCGTATCGAGATGGGCCGCGGTCAGAAAATCGGTTGAGGCGCCGCCCGGCAGAAAACCCCGCAGTCGGCGGCCCCCCTGCATTCCGCCCGCATGTTCTTCAATGAGCTCACGCGCCGTCGTGCCCACCGGAAGCTCCCAGATCCCCGGGCGATTGACCCGCCCGCTTACGCCATAGAGCTTTATGCCGCACGAACCGTTCCGGCCGAGCGCCCTGAACCATTCCGCGCCTCTCTGCACGATGTGAGGAATGCAGCAGAGGGTCTCGACGTTGTTGACCACGGTCGGTTTACCGAAAAGGCCGACGACCTGTGGAAACGGCGGTTTATTGCGCGGTTGCGCCCGCCCGCCTTCGAGCGCATTGAGCAATCCAGTCTCCTCTCCGCACATGTACCGCCCGGCGCTGACATGGAGGCGCACCGTGATGTTCCTGAAGGAATCGAAAACATGATCGCCGCTGTGGCTTGCCGCCGTTACCTCGGCAATTGCCCTGCGGAGGAATTTTTCGGCCCTCGCATATTCACGCCGGAGAAAGATAAAGGCGCTCGTCGCTTCCAGGGCATACGCGGCGATGAGAAGTCCTTCGATGGCCTGATGCGGATCGCCTTCGAGCAAAAGCCGGTCCTTGAACGCTCCGGGCTCCATTTCATCGGCATTCATGACCACGAACCGTTCCCCGCGCTCTCCCGGATGGTCCGAGCCCTTGCCCGATGGACGGGGCATGAAACTCCACTTGCTGCCGGTCGGGAATCCCGCGCCGCCGAGGCCGCGCAGGCCCGACCGCGTGACCTCGGCGCAGATATCCTGCGGCGTCATGCCGAAGCGCGCCTTTCCGAAGGCTTCGTAGCCGCCCTGCGCACGGTACTCCCGCAGGGAGAGCGGTTCCCCGCCGGGCGCTATATTTTTTGTCAATGTTTTCATCGTTGGTCCGCAATCCCGCGTTCCGCTGCGGAAGCGACCGTCGCCGCCCCGGATCGGAA
>JBEKOX010000025.1:0-38108 GCA_049521335.1 Chitinispirillaceae bacterium | reverse complement strand
GCTTGTACCTCCTTTGGTTAATTGTGGTAACTTGGTACCACTGGAGGTACTTCATGGATCGCATTTATAGCAAAGCTTTCCCTCTATACCGCCCGGCCATAGGCCGGGGAACTTTTAAGTATTAGAACTGCCGGTCCCGAAGCGCCGCATCGGCGACCGTGAACGGGATTGCCTTCTCAAAAATCGGCCCGCCAACGAAAGCGTCCGGCTTCCGGAATTAAATACCGTCACCCTGGTGTTGACCTCTCGTGCCGGGAAGTCCGCTTATTGTAAAAAACGACATCTATTGAGTATATTAGATATGTTAATAATGTTAATAAATAACCGGTCATTATTCCGCCACCATTACCCTGCAAAGGAGCCTGCAATGAAGTCCATAACACATGTGGCGGCGATCGCCACGATTATCGGCTGTTTCGTCTCCCTGTCTGTTGCTCAGAGCTCCGGCAGTTGTTTTGCAAAAGGCGACCAGTATATTCAGGCCGGCATCGGGGTTGGATTGTACGGCGGTTATGGGGATCTGACCTTTCCGCCGATTTCGGGAATGTACGAATACGGCATCGACAACTTGATTTCGATCGGCTGCGGGATCGGGTACCAGGGATCGAGCTATTCGAGCTACAATCCTGAATTCGGTGAGTATGAATGGAACTATGCTTATATTCCAATCATGGCCCGCGTCGCCTTCCACCCGTTCAACCTGGATGCAATCAGCAAATCCATCCCTTCGCGCGATAAATGGGATGTCTACGGCGGGTTATCGTTCGGCTATGCAATAGTCAATTACAGCGAAACCATTCCCCTCACCGGTTTCGAAGGCGCTCCCGCCTATTCAGTCGGTGCAAGCTATTTCCAAGCCGGTCTGCTTCTGGGCACCCGGTGGTACTTCAACCCGAAATTCGCCATGTATCTGGAAGAGGGCTCGGGATTCGGCTGGGTCAACATCGGCGCCTGCTGGAAGATCTAACGCATAAGAGTTATTGATAAACGCTGTCAACTGCGTAGGGGCAGGGTTCTTTTCTGCCGCCTGTTCCGCCAATCCGCCTGTCATGCTCCCATCCTCTCGCTTACCCGCCATTAATCCTTAAAAATCGCCGAAGCCGCCCAACTGATGATGGTCATGACAAGCCAACCGAGAAGGGCCGAGCCGAAGCCGGCAACGTGAAAGCCCGGCAAAAGCGCGGCGACCAGCAGGAACAGGAGCGCGTTGAGGATAAGGAGGAAGAGCCCAAGGGTAAGAACGGTTATCGGCAGTGTCAGAATAATCAGGATCGGCCGGATAATCGCGTTGACGAGGCCGAGAAGAAAGGCGGCTAGGACAAGCGTCAAAGGTGTATTGATATGAATGCCGGGTACAATCGATGCGGCGATTCCGAGGCTCAGAGCGCCGATGAGAAGCCTGGTAAGGAATTTCATTGTTTATCCTCCTGACGCATGCATAACTTCCCAAAAAAATATTTTGGCGACCCGGCCGCATAAAAGTTGGCGGGTTCGAGCGTTGGCGCAGGCGGCAGCGCTACGCCGCCTCCCCCAGATCGACCTCACGCACACCGTCGCCCCTGTCGCGGAACCGGATGATTACTGCGTGCTGCGGCAAGGCATCGGGGAAGAGCGTCCCCCATTCGATGAGGCATACCCCATCGGACGACGCACAGTCCTCGAACCCGATTTCGACAAGCTCCGCGGCATCGACAAGCCGGTAGAAGTCGAAATGATAAACGGTCAGGCGCGGAGTATCGTAAATGTTAAGAATCGAAAAGCTCGGGCTGCGGACCGCGACATCGCCGGAGAGCGCCGCCATGAAGCCCCGAACGAATTCGGTCTTTCCGGCTCCGAGCTCCCCCTCGAGAACAAGGCAGTCGCCGGGACGGGCCTTACCAGCAAGAGAAGCGCCGAGAGCGCGTGTCGCCTCGACGGTGTGGGTCGTGATTTTCATTGATGAGTAACCTGCCGCGCTATGCAGAATAATCGCATGAAGCAAGGGTAACGGTCGCGTATGAGCGCAGCCCCACGACGCGGAACTTCGCGTGACGCCCGTCTCCCAACGTTGATTATGGGAAATAAAGGCTACCGCGATCCGATCTCCTTCATCCCATGCATGTACGGTTGCAGAACCTCGGGCACCAGGACCGTCCCGGCGGCGGTCTGGTAGGTTTCGAGGATCGCCGCGAAAATACGCGCCGTGGCCAAGCCGCTGCCATTCAACGTGTGAATGAAACGCAGCCGTTCGCCCGCAGCGGGCCGGTAACGAATGTTCATGCGCCGAGCCTGGAAATCCTCGAAGTTGCTGCACGAAGACACTTCAAGAAATTTCTTTTCGGCCGGAGCCCAGGCTTCGAGATCGAAGCACTTTGCCGCCGCAAACGAGAGATCGGCATCGCATAAAGCAAGTACCCGGTAGTGAAGGCCGAGCGCCTGGAGAATGCCCTCGGCATCGTGGCGCAGACGCTCCAGCTCCTCGTAGGAATTCTCCGGGAAAGTGAATTTCACCAACTCGACCTTATTGAACTGATGTACGCGGAGAAATCCCTTGGTATCCTTGCCGTAGGAACCCGCCTCACGCCGGAAACAGGCGGTGTAGGCGCAGTATTTAATGGGAAGGGCGCCGGCATCGAGAATTTCATCGCGGTGAAGGTTCGTCACCGGCACCTCGGCGGTCGGCACGCAGAAGAGACCGTCTTCGTTAACATAGTACATTTGTTCCCGGCTTTTCGGCAGCTGACCGGTGCCGAAAGCGCTCTGCTCGTTCACGAGAAAGGGGGGGAAAATTTCGCGATATCCGTTCTTGACGGTGTGGGTATCGAGCATGAAATTGAGGAGCGCGCGTTCAAGAAGGGCGCCGGCGCCCTTGTAAACGGGGAACCCGGTTCCGGCAACCTTCGCCCCCCGGGGGAAATCGATGATATCGAGATCGTCGCCGAGCCTCAGATGATCCTTCGGTTCGAAATCAAATGTCCGCGGCGCGCCCCAGATTTTGATCTCCTTGTTGTCCTTCTCGCTTTCACCGTGGTGCACGCTCGAATGGGGAACGTTCGGGATCTTGATCAACTCCTCGTGCAGCTTTTCATCAAGGCCGGCCTGTCGGGTATCGAGCTCCTTGACGGTTTCGGCAACCTGACGCATCTCGGCCAGCAGGGCGGTGACATCCTGTCCGTTTTTTTTGAGCGCCGCGATCTCCTGCGAACGGGAGTTGCGAAGGTTCTTCAGCCGCTCGACCTCGCGGATCGTTTCACGCCGTGCGGCATCGAGAGCGAGGATCGCGGCGATGTCGATGGGGCTCCGTTTATTGACCGTTGCCTGCCGTACCTCTTCGGGAAAATCCCGGATTCTTTGAATATCAAGCATTACATACTCCACTTGATCGGCGCCGACGGGTCTTTGTCAAACGACGCCGCGCACGGTTGAAAATGCAAGGCTAAAAATATAACTGCCGCATCGGTAGTTTTAATGGGCGCATCAAAGGGCCGCATTCATGCGGACGGCAGTGTAACTATTGTCCGGCATCAAAAGCCGAAAAAAACATGGAAACAAACAATAAAACCACCTGCGGAGACGATCATACAGCAGACGCCCTGTTCGTTGTATGGGACACCGGCATAAAAAAAGGCGATCCGAAGACCGCCTCGCAATGACCTCCTGCTCATCCACCCATTGCGCTATTTGGATGCCTTAAATTCCTGCACTTGCTTAACACCCGCCATGGTAAAATGAATGGCGCCGCAGCATGCCCCCTCAACTTCCACCTGCCACTCCCCATCGGTACCGGTGGCTTCCAGTTTTCCTATAAGATTTATCCCGGCATTGGTAATGACTCGCGCTTGCTTGCCAAACCACTCCACGGGGATCTTGCCCTCGGGAGTGATGGTGATAAGTTTGTCCTGCGCCTGATAGAAATCCCACTCGGCCTTCTGCCCGTCGAACATCGAAAAGTAAGTCGCCACCTCGCCTGGCGTCATATCTCGCTGAACGATCCCGTAATATTTACTATTAAGAAAATCCACCTTGCCGCTCAGCGCCTTTCCCGACGGGGAAATCTTGATAAACAGATCCTTTTCAATGCCAAGCGGCGTTTTGGGATTGGCATAGGTCATCCTGGTGATACGGCCGCCGCTGTCCGATTCAATCTTCCAGTTTTGACTATCATCCGCGAGGATAAGGGAAACGGAACCGCTCATCAGAATACCTATCGACAATACCATCAGCCCTCTTTTCATCAACGTCATAGCGCCTCTCCCATGGAATAATTGTTGGAAACTATTATTTGTCGATACCCATGTACCGCTGCCGCTCGCGAATAACCCGCCTTGGAAGTATGACACCGTGGATACCCTCCCCGCATTATGTTCCCTCTTGCCTGAAGCATGGCAAATATGTAATAGTAATATAAATTGCCATAAGGGGCAAAAACAAAAATCGCCGCATCGGTTAGTTTTTATGAGGTCGTTTTTTAACACCCATGTTTTATACCCGCTCTATCGACCACCAATTGAAAGTATCGATGCCTCCAAAAGCCACCGAAGGATCTCGAAAAAAGGCAAACAACGGGCGGAGATAAAAATCGTGAAAATTGTGTCAATCGTCAACGCACCATCCTGTGAAGTGAATCTACTCAAATAACCGTTTCATAATTAAACATTATTCATTTTAAAACGCTATATCCGCACACAATAGCCGGAAAAATGGCTAATCTTCCCAAATAATGCCCGGCATGCGTATTGCTTTGTTTTATGTCTTCCGGCATTGTATATCGATTTTTCGCCTATTTCTCAATTTAAATTAAACTTTAATCAGGAGGTCTCTATGAATGTTAAACCAATGGAAGACCGCATTCTTCTGAAACCGATGGAAGCCGAGCAGAAGACCGCGGGAGGAATCATTATCCCGGACAATGCCAAGGAAAAACCGCAGAAAGGCGAAGTCGTCGCCGTTGGTCCCGGCAAAACAAACGACAAAGGCCAGAAAATCGAAATGACGCTCAAGAAAGGCGATAAAATCCTGTATGGCAAATACTCCGGAACGGAGATAACAATCGAGGGTCAGGAATACCTTATAGTTCGCGAGAGCGATGTACTGGCGATTATCTGATCTGACCCCCCTTTTTTCTATAATGATTCACTGTTCAATGTTCAAAAGGATTGAAAGGAGATTTTAATATATGGCAGCAAAAATGCTTGCATTCGACATCGCGGCGAGAGAGAAACTGCTCAAGGGCATCGACATTCTCGCTAATGCGGTGAAAGTAACATTGGGCCCTCGCGGGAGGAATGTGGTACTGGAAAAAAGCTGGGGATCGCCGACCGTAACCAAAGACGGCGTCTCAGTCGCCAAAGAGATCGAACTCGAAGATAAGTTCGAAAACATGGGCGCTAAAATGGTCAAAGAAGTGGCTACCAAGACCTCCGACGTGGCAGGTGACGGCACGACGACCGCGACGGTGCTGGCCCAGATGATCGCCCATCTCGGCATCAAAAACGTCACGGCGGGGTCTGATCCCATGGCGCTCAAACGCGGCATCGATAAGGCGGTCAAGGCCGTGGTCGAGCAGCTTAAGAAAGATTCGCGCCCGGTTTCCGGCCGCAAAGAGATCGCCCAGGTCGGCGCGATTTCCGCGAATAATGACCTCACCATCGGCGATCTTCTGGCCGACGCCATGGAGAAGGTCGGCAAGGACGGCGTCATCACGGTGGAAGAGGCGAAGAGTACCGACACCACCCTCGACGTGGTGGAAGGCATGCAGTTCGACCGCGGCTATCTCTCCCCCTACTTCGTTACCAATGCGGACACCATGGAGAGCATCCTCGACGAGCCGCTGATCCTCATCCACGATAAGAAGATCAGCGCCATGAAGGACCTTCTCCCGCTTCTCGAAAAAGTCGTCCAGATGGGCAAGAGCCTGCTCATCATCGCCGAGGAAGTGGAAGGCGAAGCGATCGCCACCCTTGTTGTCAATAAGCTGCGCGGCACGCTCAAAATCGCTGCAGTCAAGGCGCCCGGTTTCGGCGACCGCCGCAAGGCCATGCTCGAAGACATCGCGGTGCTTACGGGCGGCATCCTCATCTCAGAAGAGGCGGGCTTTAAGCTCGAAAACACCACGGTGGATTTGCTGGGCAAAGCCAAGCGTATCGTTATCGACAAGGAGAATACCACGATCATAGAGGGAGCGGGCAAGCCGGCCGACATCAAGGGCCGTGTCAACCAGATCCGCAGGCAGATCGACGAGACCACGTCGGACTACGACCGGGAGAAGCTCCAGGAACGCCTGGCGAAACTCGCCGGCGGCGTCGCGGTACTCAAGATCGGCGCGGCGACCGAGACCGAGATGAAGGAGAAGAAGGCGCGCGTCGAGGATGCCCTTCACGCCACCCGCGCCGCGGTCGAAGAGGGCGTGGTGCCGGGCGGCGGCGTTGCGCTGATCCGCGCGGCGACAGCTCTTGACAGCTTGAAATTCGAAGGCGACGAGCGTCTCGGCGTCGACATCATCCGCCGCGCCATCGAAGAGCCTTTACGCATGATCTCCTCCAATGCCGGCCAGGAAGCTTCCGTGGTCTGCAACGAAGTGAAGAAGAACAAGGGTTCATATGGGTACAATGCCTTTTCCGATACCTACGAAGACCTCATGAAAGCCGGTGTCATGGACCCGACCAAAGTCGTCCGCTCGGCGCTTGAAAATTCCTCGTCAATTGCCGGACTCATCCTTACCACCGAATGCATCATTTCCGAAAAACCGGAGAAGAAGGACAAGGCTCCGGCGGGAGGCGGCGGTATGGGAGGCGGCGGCATGGGAGGCATGGGGGGTATGGAGGACTATTAATACCGAGGAGACCAACTTTCTCCTTGTACAGAAAAGGCCGCGATGCACACGTATCGCGGCCTTTTTAGCAAGTAAAACTGCACGAATTTATTTGGGCGTTCCGGCTTCGCCGTTCCGCACAGACTGCCTCACCTTAAGAAAGAACTCTCTTCATCCATGATTTTCTTGAAAAAGAATTTACTTCCTCGCCCCGACTTCCTCTATAACCGCCACTAAGAAATCCCAAACTCGTTCCACCGAATCAATCGGTACCCGCTCGTCGGGCGAGTGCACCATTTCGAGCGTCGGCCCTATGGAGAGCATGTCCATGCCCGGATATTTATCGCCGATGATCCCGCATTCGAGCCCGGCATGGATGGCTTTGACAACTGCTTCCTTTTTAAACCTTTTCCGGTATACCGCCCGCGCCGTTTTCAGGATCGACGATGCGAGATTGGGCTGCCAGCCGGCGTAGCCGTCCCCGTGGCTGACAGATGCGCCGACAAGATCGAATGCGGCGCGTACCGTTGCGACGATATCCGTCTTTTCACTTTCCACCGAGCTGCGCTGACTGGTTTCGATCACAACGGCATTCTTTGTCGTGGATACCCTGGCAAGGTTCGTGGAGGTCTGGACAAGCCCGGGAATGTCGGCATTCATGCTGATCACCCCGTTCGGCAGCACATAAAGAAGATCCCGAATCGCGTCCGCCGAAGCCCGTTTCAAGACCGGACTTTTTTTGCTTCGAAGTTTCTCGATCGTAAGTTTAATGCCGGGGTCGGTCGCCGCGTATTCATGATTGTAAATTTTGGCGAGTTCCCGAACCGTTCGCGAAGCCGCGTCGAGCGATTTTTCAAGCACGGCGATAACCGCTTCAGCCTCCCGTGGAATGGCATTACGTTTGTTGCCTCCGTCAATGGACGAGAGACGTGTACCGCATGATGCAAGCGCTTCCAAGGCGCGGTTCATGAGTTTGATCGCATTGGCCCGCCCGCGATGGATATCGAGCCCGGAATGCCCGCCGCGTAACCCGGTTACTTTCAGCAGAAATAACCGGTGCCGTGCCGGCAAAGGCTCGAACGCGACCGGCGTCTCTCCCCTGCTGTCCATGCCGCCGGCGCACCCGACGCAGAGCACGCCCTCCTCTTCGGAGTCAAGATTGATGAGAATGCGCGCCCGTAGAAAATTGTTCCTCAGATTATGCGCACCGGTAAGCCCGGTCTCCTCATCGACAGTAAACAGGAACTCCAGAGGTCCATGCTTGACAGAAGAATTTTCCATCAAGGCAAGACCGGCCGCGACGCCGATGCCGTCGTCCGCGCCGAGAGTCGTACCGTCGGCAGTAATGAAGCCGCCCTGTCGCCGCAGAACAATCGGATCCCTTTCGAAATCGTGAACCGTGGCGGCATTCTTTTCGCAAACCATATCGAGATGACTCTGAATGACGATCCCGGGCGTCCGTTCCCGTCCTTTTGAGGAACGCTTGCGCACGACGACATTGCCATACGAATCGGTGAGCGCTTCGAGCCCGAGTCGCTTTGCGACCCCTGCCACCCAAGCGGAAGCTTTTCCCTCATGTTTTGAACCGCGCGGTATACCGCTCAGCTCGGCGAAATACCGCCAGAGCGGTTCGGGCCGCAACCCGTCAATTGCATTGTTCATAGTTCGACAACCTTATCGTGCATTGGATGAAATTACTCCGATACTGATGCCGTCGGAATCATTGCCGTGCTCCTTGATCGATGCAATCACTGGCCGGGATTCAAGCCCCGCCATTCGCGGTTTGAACCCCGGCAGAATCCACACTCTTTACACGGTACCTGATAATCGTGAAGTAATTCTTCGGATTTCCGCGAAAAAACATTCCGGGCCCCTTGAGGTATTCCTCCTCATGTTCGCCGAACATAACCAGTCCCTTGTCATGAATAAAATTCCGAAGCCTGATAATATCCTCCGTTTCACTATCGTAGGAGCCAATGTGGAGGATCTCCGCAACCTCCCCGTAATCCCACGTTTCAACGCTTACCGAAAGCCCGGGCGGAGGCGCGGGTAGTCTGGGATCAACGATCGAGTCCGGAATCGGCATGGCATACCGACCGATCCACTCAGATTGCGGCACCGAATCCGGAATGGGCCAGCGTGCACGCGGGCATGCCATCCGAGGCCCGCCCAGAGGAACGCCCTTCAATCCGTAATACGTTCGCATTAAAAAACCGAATGTTTTTTTACCGACTTTGTCCGGGCTGCCCTTCGCCTCCACCACGAGCACCCGTTGCGATGGCTTGACACGAATCGCCGGATCGCGGAGACTGTCGAAGCGGGAGAGGTCCGGGGCCTGCAATTTCATGAAAAAAACTGCCGCACCCACGATAAGAAGCGCGGCAAAAGCCGAAACTATTCCTTTGGATTGCATGGCTACCTCCTGACAGGGGAAGTGCGGTGCTGCGACAAAAAGAGCGCCGAAGAAAATATACGCTTGCAGGATAGCTGATTCATGTGAGAGGTATCCCTTTTCCCCATCCTGCGGCTCTTTTGACCGTAATCTTTAATATACTCGGAATTAATATGATAGGCAATATCCATATCATTCAGGAGGGTGCATTGAGACAGGGAACCTCCGGGCCAACTTGACAATTGTAGGAAACCCGCGAAAAGTCGCCTGCACGGAAAGTTTTTTTTCGAAAACCGCATTGGAGAATTTTGATTCATGCTGCATCTTCCGGCAAAGCCAGAAAATCTCGCGACCGTGCGTATTGAACAAATCAATGCCTGACGTCAACCCCAGAAGAAGCTTTCGGGACGTTTCGGGCAAGGGCTCCTTGAGGAAGCCCACCACGAGCGTCGGCGCGGAGTTCAGGTCGGAGTCGGCAAACAGCCTCTGCCGAGCTATGGCCGTGACCTCGGCATCGGTCCGGATAAACGCGGCGACTTTGTAGCCAAGCAATGTATGCAGTCGTTCTTCGATGTGGCGCTCTAACGAAGAAGCATTCGCGCTCTTTGCCTCAAAGATAACGTTGCCACTTGCAATGAACGTCTCAACGTTTGCAAATCCGAGCTCCTGGAAGCACGATGTCAATTCATGCATCTTGACGACATGACCGCCTACATTGATTGCTCGGAGAAAGGAGACATAGTGGGGCATGGATAATAATCCTCTTCCTCAATATTTAATGCAATGGCATGATTACTGGATTCGATCTGGCTATTTTATTGTATTTTTTGTTCTTCAAAAGGTTCAGGACGAACTGAATTTCATAAAAATAGCTGTACGTGTACCGTTCGCGGTACGTCTTATCGAACCATGGCGCCTCTTTTTGAGAGGTTGCCTTTAAAAATTTTCCATTGCCCGCGACAATCCGATTCGATGCATATTCTCCACCTTTGCTACTCCTTCCTGCCGGTAACCCAGAACTGGGTTTACAACCAGATTATTTTCAACGAAGGGTGCCACTCAACGGTGCTATGTCGCTATCGAACAAATGAGGACCAATTCCCGCACGATGCCGTCGTTGCAGCCTACCGAACCCACTCTCTTAGCGCATATATCGGCCTTTTCCTTGCGCGGGTAACGGCCTCGTACCCCGAGGAACTACCTCTTCGCCTCATCAAATCAGTCAAGCCCGACCTCATCCATGGCCATTTTGCCACCGAATCCTTCAGATACCTTACGGCAATCAGGCAGAGCGATCTTCCACTGATAACCACTTTTTATGGGATTGATATCAGCAAACTTCCGCTCCGCCCGATTTGGCGCGACCGCTATGCCAAGCTTTTCGAGCTGGGCGCCGCCTTTATCGTAGAAGGCGACTACATGGCGAACAGGCTGGCCGAACTTGGCTGTCCTGCCCGGAAGATCTACTGCATACCCCTTGGGGTCGATATTCAGGAGTTTGGTAGACTCAGGCGGCATCGCGAGGCGGATCCGCGCCCCTTGCGAATTCTTCATGTCGGTCTCGGACGCGAGAAAAAAGGGTCAATGGATGCGACCGAGGCTTTTATTACCGTAGCAACCCGCAATAAATATATCCGTCTCGACATAGTCGGCGACGGCCCGTTCCGGCAACCAGTCGAAAAGCGCATTCAGGAAGCCGGATTGTCGGATCGCTGCATTTTTCACAGCTATCTACCCGTTGCCCGATACCGTGAGCTCATGGGGCGAAGCGACATCCTAATTGCGCCGAGCGTCAGGGCGGCGGATGGCGATGATGAAGGTGGCGCGCCCGTGACCGTGATTGAGGCACAGGCAGCCGGCATTGCAGTGTGCGGTACAACGCACTGCGATATTCCCATGGTCGTGCAGCATGGACAAACCGGTTTGCTGGTCGCGGAACACGATGTGGCGGGTCTGGCCTCTGCACTTGAAAAACTGTGCAGCGACGCTGACCTTCGCAACAGGATGGGCATCGCCGGTGCCGATCGCGCCGCAACCCGGCATGATATCCGACTCCAGGTCAAGAGTATAGCGCAGGTGTATGAAAAATGCCTCGCGCTGAGGTAGCAACTGTTTTTCTATCATCATATGTTTGCCTCTATCAGTGCCTTTTTCGTATTTTTTAAAAGTTAGTCGTGAAATCTCTTTCATGGGAAAATATGGCAAGGGAGGTAGTAACCCCATCTTCCCGTTCAAGAAGGGGGGAAGTGGGGATTTTGCTGTTCTTATTTTCTGTGCAGGGTCTTTTCTCGTCGACCTTCGCGATGTAAGAGATATACTATCACCAAAACGAATTTTCGGGCGATTAGCTCAGTTGGTTAGAGTACTACCTTGACATGGTAGGGGTCACAGGTTCGAGCCCTGTATCGCCCATGTTCCTTTTTCCGCGCCCTTCCCTTCCGCGGCTTTTATTACGATACAATGGGTGGGGAGTGTTCCCGTTTGCTCCGGCGACAGGGCAAGAGCCGGGGCTACGCTATTGTTGACGACGGATGAACAAAATTTATGAATATTTTCTTACCAGACGGTAAAATTCTCGACCTCGCCGCCGGAGCAACGGCGCTTGACGGCGCTGCCGCTATCAGCCGGAGCCTGGCGGCAACGGCGATTGCGGCGAAAATCAACGGAATGCCCGTGGACCTCTCGAGTTTGCTCCACGACGGTGACCGTCTTGAATTGCTCACCTTTGATTCGCCTGAAGGCAAATCGGTTTTCTGGCACTCTTCCTCGCATATTCTGGCGCAGGCGGTTCAGGAGCTGTTCCCTTCGGCAAAGGTTGCCATCGGCCCGTCCATTGACAACGGCTTTTATTACGACTTCGATGTCGAGCGACCTTTTTCTCCCGACGATCTTGCCGCTGTCGAAACACGTGCGCGTGAAATCGCCGGCCGCAAGCTCAAAATCGAGCGATTTGAACCTACGCTCGATGAGGCGCGAGGCTATTTCGAATCGAGGAAAGAGCCCTATAAAGTGGAACTTCTTCAAGATATCGAGGGCTCCCCCAGCATGTATCGGCAGGGAACATGGCAGGATCTTTGCAGGGGTCCCCATATGCCGAATACCGGCTGCGTAAAAGCGATTAAAATTCTTTCGACCGCCGGCGCTTACTGGCGGGGCAGCGAAAAGAACAAGATGCTGCAGCGGATCTACGCCATTTCATTCCCGAAAGAGTCAATGCTCAAGGAGTACCTGCAAATGATCGAGGAGGCGCAGAAGCGGGACCATCGCCGCCTCGGCAACGAGCTCGACCTCTTTTCCATGAACGAGGCGGTGGGACCGGGACTCGTTCTCTGGCACCCCCGGGGCGGCCGCCTGCGCACGATCATCGAAGATTTCTGGCGCAGGGAGCACTACCGAAATGGCTACGAACTTGTTTATTCGCCCCACATTGGCCGAGGCTATCTGTGGGAAACCAGCGGCCATCTTGATTTCTACCGCGAAAACATGTATTCGTCCATGGAAATTGATGAGCAGGAATATTATGTCAAGCCGATGAACTGCCCGTTTCACATCATGATGTACAAGCATGATGTGCGCTCCTACCGCGACCTGCCGCTGCGGTGGGCAGAACTAGGCACAGTTTACCGGTACGAAAAGAGCGGCGTGCTCCATGGTCTTTTGCGCGTGCGCGGATTCACCCAGGATGATGCCCATCTCTACTGCCGGCCCGACCAGATGCCCGGTGAGATCCGCACCGTGCTGCGCTTCTGTATTTTCATGCTGCGCTCGTTTGGCTTCGACAAGTTCAAGCTTTATCTCGCCACGCGGCCGAAGGAGAAGTCGGTCGGCGAGGAGAGCCAGTGGATTGACGCGACGAGCGCGCTTCGGGCGGCGATTGAAGCCGAGGGACTTGAATGGGAGCTCGATGAGGGTGGCGGCGCATTTTACGGTCCGAAAATCGATATCAAAATCAAGGATGCGTTGAACCGGGAATGGCAGTGCTCTACCATCCAGTTTGACTTTAACATGTCGGAACGATTCGATCTGACGTACATCGGGCCGAACAACGAAAAACTCCGGCCGTACATGATCCACCGCGCTCTGCTCGGATCGCTGGAACGGTTTATGGGTGTGCTCATCGAACACTATGCCGGCGCATTCCCGCTCTGGCTGGCGCCGGTCCAGGTCAAGGTACTGCCGATTTCGGAAAAGTTCATTGACCATGGTCGTGCCATTGTACAGCAGTTGCGCGCTCACGAGATCCGGGCCGAGCTCGATGAGCGTAATGAAAAAATAGGGTACAAAATAAGAGACGCTGAAGTCAAGAAAATTATTTATATGGCCATTATCGGAGAAAGGGAGATCCTGAATGGCACTGTTTCCGTGCGTCGCCATGGCAAAGGCGACCAGGGTTCCCTGTCGGTCCGGGATTTTCTTGCTTTGCTGCATCAGGAGCTATCGCCCGAAGCGGCGACATTATAACACCATTCAAACTGGAGGTATTTATCAATCGTTTTCGATTGCCCCCGAGAAGAGACGATGATACCCGTATCAACAATGAAATCAGGGTACCGCAGGTCCGGGTTATCAGCAGTGAAGGAGAACCACTTGGCATTATGCATGTATCCGAGGCTCTTACTCGAGCGGCGGCAGTCGAACTTGATCTGGTCGAAATCTCCCCGAATGCGGACCCGCCGGTATGCCGCATCATGAATTACGGCAAGTTTAAATATGAAAAATCGAAAAAAGCGAAGGAAGCGAAGAAAAAACAACATGTAATGCACCTTAAGGAGATCAAGCTGCACCCGAAAACCGATGATCACGATTTTGATTTCAAAATGGATCATGCCAGGAAGTTCTTGATAAAAGGGGACCGGGTCAAGATAACCGTCGTCTTCCGCGGCCGCGAAATTACCCACATCGATTTTGGCGCGCGCATGCTCGAACGGGCATCAAATAACATTGCCGATCTCGGGACGGTCGAAATGAATGCGAAAATGGAAGGGCGTAATCTTATTTCGATTTTTGTACCGGACAAAATAAAAATCCGTGATTTTTTGCGCAAGCAGGAAATCGAGCGAAAGCGGAATGAAAAACAAGCCATAGGCGATCCGAATTCAATTTCAACACCATTATCTTAAATCTTATCAATTAACAAGGGAGCCGATTCATGCCGAAAAAAAAGAACCGAAGTTCAGCAAAGAAGCGTTTTATCATCACTGCGAATGGGCATATCAAGCACAAGCAAGCTTACAAAAGCCACATTCTCAATAAGAAAGACCGGAAGAGAAAGCGCGGCCTGCGTAAATCGGCCCTTATTTTCAAAGGGTTTGAGAAAAAAGTCCGTTCCATGATCGAAGCCTGAAGTCCCGGTAAGCACAAGATAATCAACCTTAAAGGAGCAGAATATGCCCAGAGCTAAAAATCGCGTTGCATCACGAGCAAGAAGAAAAAAGATCATCAGTCATGCAAAGGGGTACTTCGGGAGGAGAAAAAATAATATCACCCTCGCGAAGGACGCCTTTTTCCGGGCCGGGAAATTCGCCTACCGTGACCGTGCGCAGCGCAAACGTCAGTTCCGGTCACTATGGATCGTCCGTCTCAATGCAGCGGTTCGGCAATACGATCTCGCTTACAGCGATTTTATCGCGGGCCTGAAAGCCAAGAATATCGAGCTCGATCGCAAGAGTCTGGCCTATCTGGCCCTGCATGAGCCCGAAAGCTTTAAAAAAGTGGTTGAACTCGTAAAGTCGTAGAGGGAGATCGCTAAAAATTGATTTTTCCGCCTTTCGACAAGCTCGGGACAGGCGGGAACCGGCCAAATTCAAAGAAAAATTCGGTGCGCGGGGAGTTTGTCGAACCGGGAACGAAATTTTTAAAGGTCCCCTCAGGAAAATTCTCCATGACTATTGGTGTCGCATTTTATGCTTAAACCTATTGCTGAATTGCTTCGGCAATCTCAAGCCGAACTCCAAGATATAACCGATCCGGAAGGGGCGGAAAAGTTTCGAATTAAATGGCTAGGCAAGAAGGGCCTTGTCCGCTTGCATTTCAAAAGCATTGTTGAAGCGCCAGAAAATGAGCGGAAAGCCTTAGGCGCGCGACTTAATGAACTGTATTCTTTGCTTGAATCTGCGCTGGAAAAGTACTCATCTAGGACTGTCACTACAAAGAAAAATGAGCCGGGGATCGATTGCACTTTGCCGGGATTCCCTTTCCCACGCGGCTCCCTGCACCCCCTCATGACCGTCAGGAACCGCATCCGTGACATTTTCATCGGCATGGGATTTACGGTCGCCTATGGGCCGGACATCGAGAACGACTACTACAACTTCGAGGCGCTCAATTTTCAGCCCGACCATCCCGCCCGCGACATGCAGGACACTTTTCATATCACCGAAAAGATACTCCTTCGTACGCACACGTCACCGGTTCAGATTCGCGTCATGAAATCGCAGAAACCGCCGATCCGATCCATCATGCCGGGACGAGTCTACCGAAACGAAGAGATCTCGGCCAGGAGCTACTGCATGTTCCATCAGGTTGAGGGGCTCTTCATCGACGAAAATGTGAGTTTTGCGGATCTGAAAGGGACGCTTTTTGCCTTTGCGCGTACCTTTTTCGACGACAAGACCCGTCTGAAGATACGGCCAAGCTTCTTTCCCTTTACCGAGCCAAGCGTCGAAATCGATGTCGAGTGCTTTCTATGCAAAGGAGCAGGCTGCAGCATCTGCAAACAAAGCGGGTGGCTCGAAATTCTCGGCGCAGGCATGATCCATCCCAGCGTGCTGCGAAGCGGCGGCATTGACAGCGAAAAATATACCGGTTTTGCCTTCGGCATGGGCATCGAGCGCATTGCATTGCTCAAATACGGCATCGACGATATCCGTCTCTTTTTTGAAAACGACGTTCGTTTCCTCCGTCAATTCTCGTAAAGTATCGCTATGAAAATCGTCAGCAGTTGGCTCAAAGAGGTCGTTGATATTCATGTGCCGGCGGAAGAACTTGCCGACGCGCTTACCGGTGCCGGACTCGAAGTCGCCTCGCTGCGCCATATCCGCATCCCCGAGCGAGTCGTGGTTGGGAAGGTGCTCGCGGTCGAAAAACATCCGAACGCCGACCACCTGTCGGTTTGCATGGTTGACGCAGGGATGGAAGCGCTTCTCACCATCGTGTGCGGCGCCCCAAACGTCGCGCCGGCCATGCTGGCTCCGCTCGCGCTCGAGGGCGCAGTTCTCGGCCCCGATTTTACCGTCAAGCGGATGAAGATCCGCGGCGTCGCATCCGGGGGTATGCTGTGCTCGGGCAAGGAGCTTGGTCTCTCGGGCGACGACAGCGGCATCCTTTCGCTCCCTGCGGATTACAAACCTGGTGAACCGTTGTCGACCTATTTTCCCGACGACGCGGTCATTGAAATCGAAATTACGCCGTCGCGCGGCGATTGCCTGAGCATCATCGGCGTTGCCCGCGAAGTGGGAGCCCGTTACGGCCTTCCCCTTAAATCTGCGATGCAACTCCCGGATGAGCAGGCCGATGACCCGATCGAAGCGGCCGTTTCCGTCGCCATCGAGGCACGGGAGGCGTGCCCGCGCTACGCCGGTCGCTTGGTGCGGGGTGTCACCATCGCTCCCTCGCCCGACTGGATGCAGCGCCGGCTCTCGCTTGCAGGATGCCGGCCGATCAATAATGTCGTGGATGTCACCAACTACATCCTCCTGCAATTCGGCCAACCCATGCATGCGTTCGACTACAACCTGATTAAAGGGAAGCATATAACGGTTCGCAAGGCCGGAAAACCGTTCGCTTTCACAACGCTTGACGGCGCAGAACGGAAATTGATCGCTGACGATCTCTTGATCTGCGATATAGAGCGGCCGGTGGCGCTCGCCGGCATCATGGGCGGCGCAGGTTCTGAAATTTCCTACGCGACGACCGATGTGTTTCTCGAATGCGCCTTTTTCAGCCAGAACGGCATCCGGAGAACCGCAAAGCGTCTCGGTCTTTCCACCGACGCCTCGTACCGGTTTGAGCGCGGTGTAGATCCCGGCAACGGGCTTATCGCGGCGCTCGACACCGCGGCAACGCTCATTGCGGAGCTCGGAAACGGGAAAACCGCACGTGGTCGCATCGATTGCTATCCGGAGGCCATCGAACCCCGCACGATCCGGATCCGCACAAGCCGCGTTAAAAAAGTCCTTGGTCACGTCTTCTTGCAGGAAAAAATCGCAGGGTTTCTCTCGTCAATCGGCCTCCTTTGCGAAAAGCAGGACAGCGACGCGATGCTCTGCACAATTCCACTCTTCCGACACGACCTCGTTGCTGAGGAGGACTTGATCGAAGAGGTCGGCAGGCTTCACGGCTACGATGCGATCCCGACCGCAACCCGCGCTTCGGTGTCTCTCCTGAAAGAGCTCCCGACGAGAGAACAGGCGATGGATCTCATCCGTCACTCCCTCTCCTATGCCGGCATTAATGAAACGGTGACCAACAGCTTTACATCGGAGCAGAAGCGTTGTCTCTGCACTCCCGACATGCAGCCGGTGGTCCTGCTTAACCCGCTCAGTCCCGATATGGCCCAGATGCGCACGACACTTGCAGCCTCCCTGCTCGAAGTAGTGGCCTACAATCTCAACCGGAAAAACCTGAACAACAAATTCTTTGAACTCAGCAGGATCTATGAAGCCCTTCCGGACGGCAAATACCGGGAGGTCGAGGTCGTCGGCATCCTCATTGAGGGAGACTGGGTGCCTGCTGCATGGCATACCGCCGCCATACCATGCGATTTTTTCGCGCTCAAGGGCGTGCTTGCCAGTTTCGCGGAGCATATTGCGGGTCAACTAGTAATCTCTCCCCTCGCCCCCCCGCCTGTTCTTTTCGGCCGTGATGCGGTTTCATTTACAATTGGTGATACTATACGCGGGCAAGCGGGCCGCCTCTCGGAAGCTCTGCTCAATCATCTTGATATAAAATCCATTGTGTACTATGCGGAATTGGCGGTGAGCGATTTTCTCGCGGCTCCACCGCGGATACCCGTATTCAGGCCGCTTCCGCGATTTCCGGCTATCGAATGGAATTTATGTTTCGTCATGGATGAAAAAATACGCTCGGCAGCGATTGCCGATGAAATTGCTAAAGTATCTCCGCTCATTGAAGAGGTTCAGCCGATTGATCTATTCAAGAATGAAAAAATCGGCGATGGGAATAAAAGTATCGCTTATAGCGTACTTTTCCGGTCAGGTGAAAAAACTTTGACCGCTACGGAAGCTCAAACCATAGCTTCTTCGATTATCAAAAATATTGAAATGAAATTCAATGCAAAACTTCGAGCATAGCCATTGCTCCTTACTAAAGGAAATGATTTATTGCTATGAATAAAAGTGAAGAGTGTACATTTAACCGGTAGTTGCTGCAAGGTAGATCATGGCGAATACGATTGTGGTCGGCACGCAGTGGGGTGACGAAGGGAAAGCGAAAATCATCGATTATCTGACGCGCAGCGCCGATATTATTGTGCGCTTCCAGGGAGGCGCGAACGCCGGTCATACCGTCATCGCCGAAGGCAAAAAATTCGTCTTTCACATGGTCCCCTCCGGCATCATCAATTCCGATAAGGTGTGCATAGTGGGCAACGGCGTGGTATTTGACGCGCAGCAGTTTCTGCGCGAAGTCAACGAACTTCGCGCCATGGGCGTCACGGTCGACGGAAGACTCTTCGTCTCCGACCTCGCGCATCTCGTCCTTCCTTTCCATCGCCTCGAAGACGCGGCGGCCGAGTCGTGCAAGAAGGATATGTATAAGATCGGCACCACGGGCAGGGGAATCGGTCCGGCGTACGCCGATAAGGTCGCTCGTACCGGCATCCGGGTGGGAGATCTGCTCGACTGGGATTTTTTTACCGGGAAATTCAACCGGAGTTTTTCGACCAAACGGACCCTCATCACCGCCGCGTACGATGTACGATTTGATCTCAATGCGGCCGCAATTCTGGACGAGTTCAGCCGCATTCGCACCGCACTCCTTCCGTTTGTCATTGACACAGCTGAACGCCTGTTCGAGGCGATTCGCGCAAAGAAACAGCTACTCTTCGAGGGCGCCCAGGGAACGTTTCTCGATATCGATCACGGCACCTACCCCTTTGTCACCTCGTCCAACACTATCGCCGGCGCGGCCTGCACGGGAAGCGGCATCGGCCCCCTCTCCATCGACCACGTGGTCGGCATCGTAAAAGCCTATACCACCCGGGTGGGCAACGGCCCCTTCCCGACCGAGCTCACCGATGCCACCGGCGAAATGCTCCGCAGCGTGGGACACGAATTCGGGGCCACCACCGGACGACCACGGCGATGCGGCTGGTTCGACAGCGTCATAGTGCGAAAGGCGGTACAGATCAACGGGTTGACTCGTTTCGCCCTGACAAAGATCGACGTCATGAACCATCTCGATGAGATCAGAATTTGCACCCACTATGAAATCGACGGGAAAAAAGTCGACCAGTTTCCCTCCGGGCATTCCCTGCTCGAAAAGGCGAAACCTGTTTATGAAACCATGGAGGGATGGAAAACGGATATTGCCGGCTGCACCCGGTATACCGACCTTCCTGCAAAGACCATCGCGTATATCGAGCGACTCAGAAACCTCTGCTACAACATGCCGCTTCTTGTCGTTTCCACCGGACCCGACCGGAAGCAGACCATCGAAGTGGAACCCTTGTAACAGTTATACACGCCCGGAGAAATTGCCATGTTGCCAGTCGATATCGTCAATATTTTCCTTACTACCAAAGGCGATGAATTCGTCATCCTGCTCCGCAGCGCCGGGGATCGACGAACCCTCCCGATCTCAATTGGCCAGCTTGAAGCGCAATCCATTTTCATCAAGCTCTATCACTACTCCTTCCCGCGCCCTCTGACGCATGATTTATTCAAATCCGTTCTCGAACGTTTCGGCTGCAAGGTGGTCAAAGTGGTCATCAGCGATATTGTTGATAACACCTTCTTCGCCCGCCTCTTCATCGAAAAAGACGGTGAGGTCGCGGAAACCGACTCGCGCCCAAGCGATGCGATCGCCCTTGCTGTGCGCTTCAGCGCGCCGATTTTCGTCGAAGAAACAATCATGGAAAAATCCGGCATTATGCTTCCAGAAGAACTGGTCGGCCAAACCGCTCAGACTCAGGAGTCGACCGTCACACAGGCTGCCGAAGAAACGGAGCCTCCCACGCTCGATGCACTGAAAGCGAAACTTACAAAAGCCGTCCACGAGGAACGCTATGAAGATGCGGCAAAGCTCCGTGATGCAATTCGTAAATTAACAAAATCAAACTAAATGAGCAAAAAAAAAGGTCATAGCGTACCGCCGCCGAAAGAGAAACCAACCGCGCCATCGTATCGTAACCTTTCCGGCACCCTGCTCGCCGCGATTGTTCTGCTTACCGTTGTTGCCTACTCCCGTTCTTTGAACTGCGGATTTACCAACTGGGACGACAATGAATACACTTTTTACGCTTTTCAACAGCTCCAGCAATTGAAAAGTTCCTTTGGAAACATCGTCTCCTTTTTCATCGTGCCGAACGGCCATGGCGGTTTTGACCCCGCGTACGTGAAGGGCAATTTTCACCCCCTTTCCATGCTTTCAATGACGCTCGACTACTGCCTCAGCCCCGCTTCGCCCGCTACCATTCCGCCGGTAACAGCAGTGGTGTTTCATACGGTGAATATCCTTTTTCACATTTTGAATACTCTGCTCGTCTTCCTCTTCATCTACCGGATGGCGCAATTTTTTTTAAGGTCACACGACCGGATGAATAGGATCGATACATCAAATGCGAAACAAAGCGCCATCGCCGTCGCGGCTGCAACCGCGATTCTCTTCGGCGTCCATCCTCTCCATGTGGAGTCGGTAGCCTGGGTCTCGGAACGCAAAGACGTCCTGTACGCATTCTGGTTCCTGCTGTCGCTTATCGCCTATCTCCGGTATATTCGGCGAGGGAAAGTAATCTGGTACGCTCTTTCGCTCCTTTTCTTTCTTCTGTCCCTCTTTTCCAAGGGACAAGCCGTCTTTCTCGCCATAGTGCTGACGCTCATCGACATTGTCGCCGGCAGAAGGCCTGCCTCTACTAAGGTCATCGTCGAAAAAATTTCCTACTACCTGTTGGCGATTCTCTTCGGCATCATCGCCGTCAAGGCGCAGGCAGCCGGTAATGCGATCCCGCACGAACAGAGCGGCTTCCTCTCAAGAATTATTTTTGCCTCCACGGCGTTTTCGCTGTACCTTGCAAAGGCCATCGCCCCGACCGGCCTCTCCACGCTCTACGGCTATCCCGACACCGCTCATGGCCTTTCAACGGTTTATTATCTTGCGGTCATTCCCCCCACGCTTGTACTTATAGGAGTTTTCTACGGCCTGAAAAAATCACGCGCTCTTTTTTTCGGTCTTCTTTTCTTCGTCGCCGGCATCATTCTTCTCTTGCAGTTCATACCGGTCGGACGGGCGCTGATGGCGGATCGTTACATGTACGTCGCCTCCATAGGGCTCTTTTTCCTAGCCGGATTTGCAATGGAAAAGACTCCCTTAAAATGGCGCTGGGGCGCGAGAACGCTCATGGTCTTGGTTGCGCTCGTGTTTACCGGCCTTTCTGCCGAGCGCTGCGCGGTATGGCAGAACAGTATCACGCTCTGGAACGATTGCATCGATTCGAAAAACAACACGCCATCCATTGCTTTTCACAACCGGGCGCAGGCTCGTTTCGAGGTAAAGGACTATCGCGGCGCGATCCACGATGAGACCGAGGCCATCAAGCTCGAACCCACGCTTGCCGATGCCTATTACAACCGGGCCAATTCAGAGTTTACCATAGGTGAAATTGAGGCTTCGATCAGGGACAATACCCGCTGCCTTGAGCTCAACCCGAAGCACTTTTATGCCTACTACCTCCGTGCCAGCGCAAAAATGAGCACGGGCAGGCAGGCCGAAGCCATGAACGATTTCGACTCCTCAATTGCAAACTGTTCGCAATTCAAGCTCGGTTTCTTCGGCCGGGCCCTCTGCCGGGAAGGAATGGGTAACTGGAAGGGCGCCATCGATGACTATACCCAAGTCATCAGGCTAGACGTCAATTATGCCGATGGGTATTTCCGGCGTGCTTTGGCCTATCAGCAGATCAATAACCCAGCGTCAGCCTGCGCTGATCTCCACGCAGCGGCGCATCTGGGAAATCCGCAGGCGGCGGGGATGATCAAGAGCGCTTGCGGAAGTTATTAATCCAACTATTTAATACCGTGAAAAGATAGGATGCTATTTCCATAAAAACGGAATCTCCTTTAATCATATGCATGTAGTTGCCGAAGTAATATTAATCGTTACTCTCGATCTCTTCCAGTCTCCTTTTCGCCTACCTCTTTTCAGTATTTCTGATTGCCAGAATATTGGAAAACGTTTCTGTCCGCATTCTCAGCCTGCCCTCTTTATGCTCCATCACCAGAACACGCTGGTTTGACAGGCCGATGAGTTTTGTAAACGCAACTAATGTTTTTTGATGTAACCGTTGGATCATCGTCAAGTACTTACATAAAAGGTGGAAACATGAGGGAGAGTGGTAACCGGCTGATAGGAGTTATATCAAAATTTTATCAATCGAAAATTCGGAATTAAAAAAAACGTTGAATCATCTTTGTTTACCCGTGGTCCGATTTATTTTTAAAAACACTGCGATTCTGGGAAAATGCCCTTCCAATATTTCTAATGCATTCCCAACCAGCTGGCAACGATGCGCACCGTACGAATGAGAATTTTTGCTGATCAAGATATAGCGCGGATCCGCCAATAGAGGAACATGCAATTGATGACTCTGGAAAAAAAGGTCATGCTAATATGACAAAATCTCATCAACACACCCAAGCGGCGCACGGTGCGCCTCATAATCCGCACTCTTCATCGATGCGGTCCCCATCCCTTTCTCTCCGTATCTCCCGTTGGCTTCTTGCCGGTATTCTCATCTTTTGCGCTGTTGCCTACGCCCCCACGCTCATGCATGGCTTTGTTTACGACGATCCGCTCGTGATATCCGAAAATCCTCTCATCAGGTCATTATCGCCCGCGAACATTTGTGCTATTTTCAGTTCTACACTGACGGCCATGTACATGCCGCTCACGATCCTGTGCCACGCCGTCGAATATGCACTCTGGGGAGTTTCGCCCATTGGCTATCATGCAGTCAATATTCTCTTTCACTTGCTGAACATCGCGCTCGTTTTCTATCTGGTAATGCTTCTTTTCAATGACCGGCGGATCGGTCTCGTCGCAGCGTTACTCTTCGGCATCCATCCGATCAATGTTGAGACGGTTGCCTGGCTCTCCTGCCGAAGTTCGGTTCTTTATGGATCGTTCTTCCTGCTTTCTTTCATTTCCTATGTTTACTATGTAAAAACAAGCGGCGGGCGCCGGATTTGGTTCTATGCCTCCTCGATTGCACTGTTTACACTTGCGCTCCTCGCCAAATCAGCGGCAATGGCGCTGCCGCCGCTGCTTTTTGCGTACGATTACTTTCTCAGGCGCAGCCCGCGACCGGCGCTTATCTGGGAAAAAATCCCCTATTTCGCTCTTGCGGTTATCGCCGCGTTCGCGACCATTAAGATTCGCGGTTCCGGCGGGTATATCGCCGACCTTTCGCACATCTACTCCCCCATCGATCGTCTGTTCATGGTGTGCTACTCATTCGGATTCTACCCTTTCAAAGCACTCTTTCCTTTCAGCTTCTCGGCCTTTTATCCCTTTCCGGTCAAGAGCAATGGAGCGCTGCCGTTCATTTACTATGCCGCGCCGTTCCTTTTAGCCGGAGCCGGAGTACTGCTCTATCGCCTTATCAAGGACCGCCGGCTCTTTGCGTTTCTCGTGCTCCTTTACGCAATCCCCGTTGCGCTCTCCCTGCAGTTCGTTCCAGTCGGCAAGCTGATCACCGCCGACCGCTACGCCTATATCCCCTGCATCGGCATGTGGTGTCTCGCCGCGCATCTGGCAGTCAAATATCGTCGGTTCCGTATTGTTCGGTATGCCGTCGCGCCGCTCGCCCTGGCGTTCTTGACCGCTACTACCGTCATGCAAAGCCAGATCTGGAAGAACAACCTGTCCCTGTGGACCGATGTGATAGCGAAGGCGCCCCTGTCGGATATGGGCTATCTCAATCACGCGATCGCGCTCTGCTCCGGACCGGTCAAGGACTATCGGACCGCCTTTGACGATTGCAACAAGGCGATCTCGCTCCGGTCGGCATTCTCCAATACCGAAATGGCATACAATAACCGCGGCAACATCGAGAAGGAGATCGGCGCTATTCGGGCCGCCCTTGCGGATTACGACTCTGCGATTCAATGTCAGCCCGATTTCATCATCGCCTTGAAAAATCGCGCCGAACTCAGACGGCAGACCGGAGCGTTGGGTCCTTCATTGGACGATTATTCCGCAGCCCTGCGCATCGAGCCGCGGAATATTGACCTTCTCCTCGGCAAGGGCATGACCGCGCTCATGGCCGAGGATTTTTCCGAGGCGGCCAGTACATTTTCCGCGGCTCTTTCGACGAACCCCGGATTCTATCCGGCGCTCAACGGCCGGGCCATCGCAGAGAGCCGTCTCGGCGATTATGGATCGGCACGGCGTGATTTCGCCCTCGCCATACGCATCGAACCGAAGGCCGCGGATGCCTATACTAATCAGGGTATCATGGAAAACGATATGGGCGATTTCCCATCGGCGATCGGCGACCTCAATCACGCTCTCGAACTCGATCCACGCGATATTCAGGCGCTCGTCAATCGGGCCATTGCCGAAAGGAAAATGGGCGACTTCGACCGGGCGCTGGCCGACCTCTCTGCAGCCCATGCCATGGATACCGCGTTTCTTCCGGTCTTCTATGAGCGGGGCCTCACGCACTATGCGCAGGGCAGGTATGTCGATGCGGCAGCGGCACTGTCGGCGCTTTTGGCGCGGGCTCCCGGCTATCGTGACGGCTGGTATTACGCGGGCCTTACTTTTAAGAAACTGAATGACCGGCCGAAAGCGCTCGCCTGTTTGAAAAAGGCGGCGGAACTGGGAAAGAAGGAGGCTTTCGATTTGCTGACCAGCAGCCGATAGATTATTATTTAACACGTAAATACAGTACCCAGGCACTCTGCAATTTTAAATAATACCGCTCCCAAAGGCCCATGGCGGCGGGAATGCAGCCGTTCATGGTTTGACAGGCTTATTATGAACGATTTTTACTACTTTTACTTATGAACTGATTGACAATTCAAGGAACCCGATTAGAATGTCCGCCGAATTTACCCGCAATTTCTGTATCATCGCGCATATCGACCATGGAAAATCCACGCTCGCCGACCGGCTTCTTGAACTTACCGGTACCATCAGCAAAGAGAAGATGCAGTCGCAGGTGCTCGATGATATGGATCTCGAACGCGAGCGCGGCATTACCATCAAGTCTCACCCTATCCGCATGATCTATCGCGCTGAGTCAGGGGCCGAGTACCAGTTCAACTTGATCGATACGCCCGGCCATGTGGATTTCTCCTACGAGGTCTCGCGATCGCTTGCCGCCTGCGAAGGCGCCATCCTCGTGGTCGATGCAAGCCAGGGCATCGAGGCGCAGACGCTGACCAACATTTACCTCGCGCTCGATAATGACCTCGCGATCATCCCGGTCATCAATAAGATTGACCTGGCTTCGGCGCGGCCCGAAGAAGTCAGGCGGCAGGTGAGCGAACTGCTGGGCGTCGATCAGTCGACCATGATCGCGTGCAGCGCGAAGAGCGGCCTCGGGGTGCCACCCATTCTCGAAAGAGTCATTGTCGACATTCCGCAGGCAAAAGGCGACCCGGGCCGGCCGCTCAAGGCGCTCATCTTCGACTCAAAGTACGACGATTTCCGGGGCGCCGTCGCCTATGTCCGCGTCTTCGACGGCACGCTGCGCAAAGGCGACGTTATCAGCTTCATGTCAAGCGGCAGCGAATATGCGGTTGATGAAATCGGCTTTTTCCGCATGGGCCGCGTGCCGCTCGATGTGCTTTCCGCCGGCGAAGTCGGCTACATGATCGCCAATATCCGCACCCTCTCTGATATTAAAATCGGCGACACGCTGACCACTCGCGTCAATGGGGCCTCGGAGCCGGTGCCCGGATACCGCGAAGTCAAGCCCATGGTGTTCAGCGGCATCTACCCAGTCGACAAATCAGATTATGAAAACCTGCGGGGCGCCCTCGAAAAACTGCGCCTGAACGACTCGTCGCTCAGCTATGAGCCGGAGACGTCCTCGGCGCTCGGATTCGGATTCCGGGCCGGGTTCCTGGGCCTGCTGCATATGGAAATCGTGCAGGAGCGGCTCCTCCGCGAATTCAACGTCAATATCATCACCACGGTTCCCAACGTCAAATATAAGGTGACGCTGAAAAACGGTGAGGAACGTTACATCGAAAGTCCGGCCAAGATGCCATCGCAGCAGGAAATCGAGTTCATCAGTGAGCCCATGGTCAAGCTGCAGGTCATCACCCCGACTGACTATGTGGGCTCGATCATGAAGCTCTGCGAAGAAAAACGCGGCGCCATGCTCCCCATGGAGTACCTCGAAACGACCCGTGTCTGCCTTCACTACCGAATGCCACTCGCCGAGATGATCATCGATTTTTTCGACAAGCTCAAGGGGTGTTCGCGCGGCTATGCCTCCATGGACTATGAACTCGACGACTACGACCGCGATAACCTCATCAAGCTTGACATTCTCATTAACGGCACGCCGGTGGATGCCTTCTCCTCCATCATTCATCGCGATAAGGCTTTTCCCTTCGGCCAGGAGATCACCTCAAAACTCAAAGAGCTGATTCCGCGCCAGATGTATGAGGTCGCGATCCAGGCGGCCATCGGTTCCAAAATCATCGCCCGCACCACGGTTAAACCGTTCCGCAAGGATGTGACCTCCAAATGCTACGGCGGCGACATTACCCGCAAACGCAAGCTCCTCGAAAAGCAGAAGGAGGGGAAGAAGCGTATGAAGCAGGTCGGCAATGTTGAGATCCCGCAGGAGGCGTTCCTGGCTGTATTAAGCCGGGAGTAGCTCATGCAGCAGCGCCACGCCGCTCCGATGCGCTCATCCGCATGGACGAAAAGAGCTCCAACGATTATTTTATTCCTGATTCCGCGCTCTGCAGAGGAGCGATCGACTGAGCGAACAACACGAAGCTCTCCGAATCGACTCTTCCGGAAACGATTGCGCCGCGCAGAAAATGAAATAGCTTAAATTCCGCTCTATTTTGAAAAATTGTCACCTTAGCGCGGCAACGGACATCTATGAAGAAACAGGTTGGTTACTTCGGACGTTTCGGCGGCAGGTTCGCGCCGGAAACGCTCATGCCCGAGCTTGAAGCGGTAGAAAGGGCATTTTCCGCTTTCAAAAAAAACACAAACCTTAAAAAACGCTACCGGACGCTTCTCAAAACCTATTGCGGCCGTGAGACCCCCCTCTACTTTGCAGAGAGTCTGACGCGTAAACTCGGCGGGAGCAGGATCTATCTCAAGCGGGAGGACCTGAACCACACCGGAGCGCACAAGATAACGAACGCGCTCGGTCAGGCATTGCTCGCCGTTTCCATGGGGAAAAAACGGCTGGTTGCCGAAACCGGGGCTGGACAGCACGGGGTCGCCACCGCAACCGCCGCCGCGCTCCTGGGGCTCGAATGCGACATCTACATGGGCACCGTCGACATGGCGCGGCAGCGACCCAACGTGTTCCGCATGAACCTGCTCGGCACGCGGGTGATCCCGGTTGAAAACGGTTCCAAAACGCTCAAGGATGCGGTCAACGAGGCGATGCGCGACTGGTCCAGGACGGTGCGCACCACCCATTACGTCTTAGGGTCCGCGCTCGGTCCGCACCCATTCCCCACCATGGTACGCGAATTCCAGTCGGTCATCGGCCGTGAGGCGCGACGACAGATCATGGCGGCTGAGGGGCGCCTGCCCGACGAGGTGGTCGCCTGCGTCGGCGGCGGCTCCAATGCGATCGGCATTTTTTCCGCCTTCCTTAAAGACAGGCAGGTTTCGCTGGTCGGCGTGGAGGCCGGGGGCAGGGGACTCGATGGAACGCAGCATGCGACCCGCCTTTCGCCGACCAAAGGGGCGCGGCCGGGCGTGCTGCAAGGCTCTTACTCCTACGTTTTGCAGGACGACAACGGCCAGATCGCCAATACCCACTCGGTTTCGGCGGGACTGGACTACAGCGGCGTCGGGCCGGAGCACTCGTGTCTCCGCGAACGTGGCCGCGTCAAGTATACCTATGCGACCGACGACGAGGCCGTCAATGCATTTACCGTTCTCTGCGAATGCGAAGGAATCATCCCTGCGCTCGAATCGTCCCATGCGGTAGCCTATGTCATCAAACGGGCGCCGGATCTGAAAAGGCATTCCATCATTATTGTCAATCTTTCGGGCAGGGGCGACAAGGACATTTACTCGGTAGCCGACTACCTCGGGAAATCGTTATGAACCGCTACGATCTGACGTTTACGCGGCTTAAGGAGAAAGGCGAGACCGGATTCATCCCCTTTGCCATTGCAGGAGATCCGGACCTTTCGACCAGCGAGAAGATTTTCAAGGCGTATATCGCCGGCGGCGCCGACATTCTGGAAATCGGCTACCCGTTTTCCGATCCGGTTGCCGACGGTCCGGTAAACCAGCGGGCGAGCCAGCGCGCCATCGCAGCGGGCCTTAACCACGAAACTTTTTTTACGCTGATCCGGCGGATTCGCGCGGCATCCGATATACCGATCGGCCTTCTCGGCTACACGAATACCGTGTTGCATCTCGGCTGCGAGCGCTTCTGCAGGGAAGCCGCCGATGCAGGGATCGACAGCCTGCTCTTCGCCGACATGCCGCCGGAAGAGTCGGTGAAGTTGCGGGAATCAATGACTCTCTATGGTCTCGGCAGCGTCTTCATCGTTTCGGAGCTGACGCCCCCCGGCCGGATGAAGATGATCGTTTCCCTGGTCGACTCGTTTGTCTATGTGGCAAGCCGCCTCGGCGCAACGGGAGTCGGTGCCGAATTCAGCGCCGAAGTCGCCTCCACGCTCCGCCGCCTTAAAAAGGTCACGAAGAAACCCCTGGCCGTCGGCTTCGGCATCTCGACGCCCGGCCATGTGGTTGCCATGCGCAAAGCCGGAGCGGATGCGGCGATTGTCGGCAGCGCGCTCGTCGCGGTCATCGAGGAGTTCGGCAAAAATCCGAAAAAACTTTGCGCCGTACTTGCGGAAAATGTCGCCGCGTACAAGGCCGCAACGAGAGAGTAAGACAATGAACCATCGCGGACCGAAGCCGCCGGAACTGGAAGTCGAAACCATCGCGGCCCACCTCGAAGGGATCGAGGAGACCATTATCTCGCGCCTCATCGAGCGGGCGCAATTCCGTCTTAACGATCGCGTGTACCGGACCGGGGAGAGCGGCTTTACCGGTGAGGATACTCGCTCGCTCTTTCATGTCCGCCTGCTTTCCCAGGAGCAGATGGATGCCCGATTCGGCCGGTTCTGCGTCCCGGAAGAGAGGCCTTTTTTCAAAGACCTGCCCCTGCCGAGGCGCACGGTACTCCTCCCCGACACCGGGCTCGCCATCGATGGGTTTGATTGTATCAACATGATGGATACGATCGTCGACGCCTACCTTGCACTGGTTCCGAAGGTATGCCGCGCAGGCGATGACGGCCATTACGGATCAAGCGTCGAGCACGACGTGTATGCCGTGCAGGCGATCGCGCGGCGCGTCCATTACGGATCGCTCTATGTCGCCGAAAGTAAGTTTCTCGATGCACCGGAGATTTTTACGCAACTGGCTGCGGCGGGCGACGAGCAAGCGATTATCGCGCGACTCACGCGCACGGAGGTCGAGGAGCGCATCGTGCGGCGGATCAGAGAGAAAGCGGTGATCATGC
Source organism: Chitinispirillaceae bacterium (assembly GCA_049521335.1). Classification (GTDB taxonomy): domain Bacteria; phylum Fibrobacterota; class Chitinivibrionia; order Chitinivibrionales; family Chitinispirillaceae; genus BOG-1184. Next base: position 7,991 of record JBEKOX010000025.1, on the reverse strand, counting down.
AATCGACGGTCAATCCGGGGGTCCGGTACGCCATCAATCCGGAAGTCATCGCGGATTTTTACCGGCAAACCATCGTGCCGCTGACGAAAAAAGGTCAGGCGCTGTATCTGTTGAATCGAAAGAGGTAACAAGGGAAAAGACTTCTATTGCAGAGTCACTGGCCACACAAAAAAATTAACGAAACGCTTACATTGAATATGCCATTTTCACCCAAAAACGTCACCATCTACAGTGTCGGCCTGCTCGGCGGCTCCATCGGACTTGCGCTCCGTACCTCCGGATTCGCGGGGCGAATCGTCGGCATTTCCTCATCCGGAAAGTTGCCGCTCGCGCTTAAACTCGGCTGTATCGATGAGGGATATCCCTACGACGCGTTTCCCGACATCATCGGCAGAACCGATTTGCTGATCCTCTGCTCGCCGATACGCATCATCCTTAAAACCATTAACGAGCTTTCCGGCATGCGCCTGCCGCCCGGACTTGTCATCACGGATGTGGGAAGCACCAAGGGGGAGATTTGTTCCGCGGCGAAGCGCTTTCTCCCGGACGTCTATTTTATCGGCGGCCACCCGATGGCCGGATCAGAAAAAAGCGGACCGACCGCGGCCGACCCCTACCTGTTCCAGAACGCGATCCATGTACTGACGCCGACAAGCGGCGAACCTTTGGAGCGAGATCGGGAGATCGGCGTTTTTTTCGAACGCTGGCTCGGGAGCCGGGCTCTCTTTCTCGATCCCGTCCGTCATGACCGGATCGTTGCGGCGGTGAGCCATGTGCCGCACCTGCTCGCAGTTGCCCTTGTCAACACTGTGCAGGAGGTCGATTCGGCAATCCCCGGCACGCTCGGCCTTGCCGCCGGCGGGTTCCGCGATATGACCCGCATCGCGGGCGCCTCCTATGACCTCTGGCACGACATCCTCACGACCAACCGGCAATCGATCGATCCGCTGATCGACCAGCTCATCACCCAGCTCAGCGATATGAAACTGCGCCTTCACAAAGGATCATTGCGGGAACTTTTCAACTCCGCGGAAAGGACCCGCTCCCGGATCCCCGACAACGCCAAGGGCATCATGCACCGGCTTTCGGAGGTGCTCGTGATTGCAAAGGACCAGCCCGGCATCATCGTTCGCATTGCCGCAGCGCTGGCCGACAAGGGGATCAACATCAGCGACATCGAGGTGCTGAAGGTGCGCGAGGGAGAGGGCGGTACCATCCGCCTGGCGTTCGATTCTCCCTCCGTCGCCCGGAAAGCGGCGGATCTTCTTCAACAGGCAGGCTTCAGCGCCCGCGAAAGGATATAGCATAGTGCTCACGGTCAACCGTTTAAAAGCCATCTCCGGAAAGGTGGAACTGCCGCCGAGCAGCGATCTTTTTCTGGTGGCGGCGTTTGCCGCGCTTGCCTCCTGCCGCACCGCGCGCATCCATCCGATCGGCAAAGGGGCGGAGATCCGGAAATGGGCCGCGCTGTTAAGCGGCCACGCGGCAGTGACCCTGGAAGGGGACGCCTGCCTCATCGAACGGGCGAACGGGGGTGCTCCTGGCACGATCACCTTTGCAAATGACCAGCTCCCCTACCGCGATCTGGTCCTGTTCCTCGCTCTCGGCGCCGGAAAACGCATTGTGTTCGCGACGATCCCGGAGAAGCGCCTCGAAGCATGGCGCGCAACGGGCAGGCGGCTGGGCGTGGAGCTTGCGCCCGTGCAGGAGGGCGCATTGCAAGGCCTTGTATGCGCCCAAGTCAATTCCGCGACGCCGCCTCCCCGTGAGATAGAGGAACGCGACATCAATGCGGGCTTAGGCTTTTTCTTCGGCCTGCGGGCCAAGCGAATCTTTAGGACATCCTTCACGCTTTCCAATCCGTTCCGCCATTGCGCCGCCTGCTTCGGCGGCGCGATCGAAGTAAAACGCGACACCGGCGAGAGAGAGAAAGACCCGCTGCTCCGCCGCATCAGGCTGCAAACAGGACAACGGCTTTCCGAGCAGGAGCAGTCGTTCCTCGTCACCACGGACTTTTCGTTGCCCCCGCCGACCGGCGAGCCCGTTGACATCGAACTTCCCGGCGACGAGGCGCTTCTGGCGCTGTTCTGCACCGCGAAATCTCTTGTTCAGCGCGGATCGCTCGTCATCGACAATGCACCGCTGGAGCCGTGGGCCTTGCCTATCATCCAGTTCCTGCGCAAGATGGGTTGCAAACCGTCGTTGCAGGAGATGCGTCGCACTTCCTTCGGCGCAGCGGGCATGCTCTCGCTCTCGCGGTTCGATCTCTCGGGCCAGAAAATCGATTTCGCGCCGCAGCACCCGGCGGCCATGCAGCTGCCCGCCATGGCCATGGTCGCGGCATTTGCTGAAAATCAATCGTTGTTCCGACAGTTCGAAGATCTCCGCCGGAGCGACCCGGACGGCATCCGGCAGCTTGAATCGTGCCTTAAAACCATGAGCGTGAAATTCGGCGATATCCCGGACGGATTTGTGATCAAGGGGGAAAAGGAATACGACGGCTTCGACCTGATCGAACCCCTCCCCGCCCCGTGCGCCGGCGCTTTCACCATGGCTGGTCTCCGCTGCATCGGCTCGACCACGGTCAATGACGAGCGCATCATCGAACGCTGGCCGGATTTTTACGAAATGATCATGAATGTGGGAGAAGTGAGAAGTCAACAATAAAAGGATGAAGGAACCTCCATGCGTCCAATTTCCTCGTTCGGCGTCGTCGCCTTCAGTAAATGCGAGCATCTCGATGAAGTGATCGGGAGGCTTTGCGCCTGGTCGGAAAACGAGAAGTTTCCGCTCATGCTGCACCCGTTTTTTAAGGGAATCGTTCCTTCTCGCGTCACCGTGGCGGCGGACGAAACCGAACTTCTCGCGGCAAGCGAAGCGGTAATCTCCATCGGCGGGGACGGTACCTTTCTGGCGGTAGCCCACCTGTGCCGCTTTACGCAGAAACCGGTCATCGGGATCAATCTCGGAGGGCTCGGATTTCTCACCGATATCGGCCGGGAGAATATCGAAACGAGCCTCCAAAAAATCCGCGAAGGGAGATACGCCATTCTGAGCCGCATGGTGCTCGAAGCGTGCATCGCCCGGGGAAACAACCGGGTGTGCTCCTACAACGCCCTCAACGACTTCTTCATCAACCGGATGAACGTGCCGAAACTGACCTCGATCTCCGCCTGGTACGGCAACGACTTCATCGCCGACTTCCATGCCGACGGGATCATCGTGGCGACTCCGAGCGGATCGACCGCCTATTCGCTCGCGTGCGGCGGGCCGATCGTCGAGCCCGATGTCAAGGCGCTGCTCCTGACGCCAATCTGTCCCCATTCGCTCAATGAACGCCCGATGGTGCTGCCGACCGACAAGCCGATCCGTCTTCTCATCAACGATAAGAATCCCGATCTGCTCTTCTGCGCCGACGGTCTCGACTCCGTCAAACTTCAAAGCGGCGACGAGATCACTATCTCCTACGGCGGCGCCGCCACAAACCTCATCCAACTCGCCGGGCAATCGTACTTTTCGCTCCTGCGGAACAAATTGGCATGGGGCAAGGGATCGAAACGGGAAAGCGGTTCGTCATGATCAGGGAGATCCGCGTTTCGAATTTCGCGCTCATCGACGAGCTGTCGCTTGAATTCGATGGCGGGTTTACGGTGCTCACCGGCGAAACCGGGGCCGGGAAATCGATTCTCGTCGACGCCATCAGCCTGCTCCTCGGCGAGCGGGCATCGAGCGGCCAGATTCGGAGCGGAAGCGAAGAGGCGGAAGTCAGCGGCCTTGTCGAATTGCCGGCCGGGAACTCCGAGCTCGCACGGCTGCTCGATGAAATGGCAATTGCGCCGCAGGACGGAACGCTCATCATCCGCCGCAGGATCACGCGCGGAGACCGCAACCGGATTCTCATCAATCAAACGCCCTTCCCCCTGACCGCGCTCAAGCGGCTCGGCGACCGGCTCGTGGATCTTCACGGCCAGCACAACCACCAGTCGCTCCTTGATGAGAGAACCCATGCCTTGATCATCGACGACCTGCCGGAGGTCCGGGAGGTCCGGGAACGGTACCGGACCTCCTACGCGGGATATGCGGCCGCGAAAGCGGAATTCACGGCTTTTGAGACGCGGTCCGCAGAGCTTGCGCAGCGCAGGGAGATGCTCGAATTTCAGAGCAGGGAGCTGCACGAACTCGCACTGCAGCGGGGCGAAGAGGAAACCCTTGACGCTGAGTTGCGGCTTCTCACCACGTCGGTGCAGCGGAGCGAGGCGGTCGGAGAGATCATGACGCTCCTTGCCGATTCGGAAGATTCGGTCGAGAAGCGGATAGCCGGCGTCCGCAAAAAACTGGAAACGCTGGTCCGGTACGATGCCTCGGTGCAGCCCTGGCTCGACAATGTCGGCGCCATGCTCGCGGTCTTATCGGAACTCGAAACGTTCTGCGGCTCCTATCTCGATAAGACCGGTTCGCCCGATCCGGAGAGGCTCGACTGGTGCAACGCGCGCCTTGCGAAGATCCAGCGGTTGAAAAAGAAATACTCCTGCTCCTTTGCCGACCTGATCGCGAAAAGCGAGAAGTTCGCGGACGATCTGGCGGCGATCGACAACATCGACGCCGACCGGGCGCTTCGAGCCGAAAAACTGCGTAACGCGCTCGCCACTTGCGCCAGTGACGGCCGGGCGCTGCGCGCGGCGCGGCAAAAGGCGGCGTTTCGTCTTGACGCTCAAGTGACTACCGCCATGGAACGGCTCGGGTTCACGGGCGGCATCTGGAAGACCGACTTTACGCTCCGTGAGGAACCGCTTGACAATGGAATGGAGGAGATCCTCTTCCTCGTGCGGACCAACCCCGGCGAACCGATGCTGCCGCTTTCGGCTACCGCATCGGGCGGCGAGGTGTCGCGCCTCATGCTTGCGGTCAAAAGCGTCATGGCGGAACATGACCGAATCCCGATTTTGATTTTCGATGAGATCGATACCGGTATCGGCGGCATCTTGGCGGGCGCTGTCGCACATGCGCTCTACGCCCTGGCGAGGACGCATCAGGTGCTCTGCATCTCACACCTGCACCAGATCGCCTCGCACGCCGACCATCATTTCCGGGTGTATAAAGAGTCGGCAGGCGGGAGAACGGTAACGCATATCGAGCGCCTTTCCGAAAAGGAGCGGATCGACGAGATCGCCCGCATGCTCGGCGGCGATTCGACTGCGGCGCGGACGCACGCACGGGAGCTCCTTGCTAAAAGAAGTTCCGCCTAGGGGAGAATTCAGCCGGATACGGCTTCAAGCGCGGCCAGAAGATTTTCGGCGCGTTGCCGGTAGTCGGTTGCCGTGGAATCGGAAATGATCTGTTGACAGAGCGTTTTCGCGCGCTCGCCGTTATTCATCTTCTGGTTCAGGAGAGCCAGCTTCCAGGTAATCGCCGCGCGACGGTACTGGTAATGGCTGTCATCGAGCGCCTGCTGGCAGTACCCGATCGCCTTGGGAATATCTCCCTTGGCTTCATAGCATCCGGCGATGCCTTCCAGCGCTTCGCCGTTTATAAATTCCACGATGTTTTTTCTCGAAGCAGCGGTCTCGAACCAGGTAATGGCTTCGTCGTACCGCCCCACGTTAAAATAAATGCTTCCGAGCATCAATGCGCTCATGGCGCCCTGGGGGGTGTTCTTGTAATTATCCGCGATAATTCCGAACTGTTCGACCGCCTTATCGACCGCGTGGTCGTTGTACTCGATCATCGCCTGGCCGAAGGCATCCGACGCTTTTTCCTGGCTCGATCGCTTCATCTGTGCATAGACAAGAAGGAACCCGACAATAACAACCGCGGCAATCCCCACGCCGACCAGGGCATTCGCGTTTTTAGTGACGTACTCCTTGGCCTTGAATAAAAACTCAAGCACGGGATCTTCCCGCATCTCCTGCTTTTTCTGGCTGTATTTTATATTCACCCGCGTCCTCCCGCTGCTGCAGCGTCGATTTTCACTATCGGTTAAGAATCTTTTAAATATACTAAACAGGGGTTGGAAAGGCAAAATCTCCCAATCGCGACTGGATCGGTGTTATATGCCTTGCGAACCATCGGTTGTCGGATTACGGGAGCCGTTCGGAACCGGTTTGGCCGGAGACGTAGGGCAAAATTATGGTTTTTCCCATTGGCAGAAGCTAATTTTAACGTACAACAATCTCGTAGGAACAATGCCGCGGCGCGCGCCGTGATGCACCCCCATGCAGCAGCGCTCCAGAGAGACCGGAGAATCCAGCATCATGAAAAAAAAGGTATTTATCGATGGGTCGCATGGAACAACCGGCCTGAAAATCCATGAAAGGCTCGATAAACGCGAGGATATCGAGCTGATGGCGATTCCTGACGAAAAACGCAAGGATCCCCGGACCCGGCGCGACTATCTGAACGGCGCTGATATCGTGTTCCTATGCCTGCCGGACGATGCCGCCCGCGAATCGATCAGTCTGATAGCGAACCCCGCCGTGCGCGTCATCGATGCGAGCACGGCTCACCGCACTGCGGAGGGGTGGGCGTACGGCATTCCCGAGCTCAATCCCGGTCAGCGGGAAAAGATAAAAAACGCCGACAGGGTCAGCGTGCCCGGATGCTATGCGAGCGGGTTCTGCGCGGTTCTGCACCCGCTTGTGTCAAGTGGATTTCTTTCACCCGACTACCCGGTATCGTCCTACGCGATCACCGGCTACAGCGGCGGGGGCAGGCAGATGATCGCCGATTTCCAATCGGATTCTTCGGACCGCGAGGCGATATGCTGCCGCCCGAAGAATCTCAATCTGATTCACAAGCATCTGCCGGAGATGCAAAAATTCGGGCTGCTCCAACAACCGCCGCTCTTTACCCCCATCGTAGGAGATTTTTTCCAGGGAATGCTGGTGTTCGTGCCCCTTTACGCCGCCATGATGACGCACAATGCCGGAGCGGACCGGATCCGGAGCTTCTTCGCCGATTACTACCGGGGTGAGCAATTTATCAGGGTCGCTTCGGACGAGGAGATTGCCTCGATCGCCGACGGTTTCCTGAGCCCAACCGCCTGCAACGACACCAATATGCTGGAACTTTTTGTCTTCGGCCGGAACGACCGCCTGCTCATTGTCACGCGGCTGGATAATCTGGGAAAAGGCGCATCCGGCGCGGCGGTGCAGAATATGAATATTCTCCTCGGCGTCCCGGAAGATACCGGGCTTTGTTGACACATACCATGAAAACCGATATCGAAATCCGCACCATCCTCCTCCGGAATGAGGAGCGCCTGAGCCCGTTCGCGAAAAAGAGTTCGGAATCGCGCGGACGGCGCGTTCCCATGCAGGAGGACCCTTTCCGGCTGGAGTTCGCCCGCGACGAGACGAGGATCCTGCACTCTCCCCCCTTCCGACGCCTCAAGCACAAGACGCAGGTGTTTCTCTCGCCTGACAACGACCACATCTGCACCCGTATGGAGCACGTGCTCCACGTCTCCTCCATCGCCTCGGTCATCGGGCGGTGTCTGAACCTCAATATCGACCTGATAAGCGCCATTGCAAAGGGCCACGACCTCGGCCACCCTCCCTTCGGTCATGCCGGGGAACGCGCGCTTGACGAACTTCTGCGCGACCGGGGAGTCGAAACCGGCTTCAAGCATGAGATCCACGGCCTCCGGGTGGTGGATAAACTGACCAACTTCGGCGCCGGTCTCAATTTGACCTACGAGGTGCGCGACGGCATCGTGACCCACTGCGGCGAGAGCTTCGAACCGTCGGTCGCCCCCGACCGGACGCGCGACATCACGAAGCTCGAATCCATCGAAGACCGCGACTTCTACCCGGCTACCCTCGAAGGGTGCCTCGTGCGGCTCGTGGACCGTATCGCCTATCTCGGACGCGACCTCGAAGACGCCCTCAAGGCGGGGATCGTCGCGCGGGAGGCGGTGCCCCCGGAGATCGTGCAGGGACTGGGCCTGGAAAACGGCCAGATCATCGGCTGCTTTGTCAACGATACCATCGCCA
>JBEKOX010000024.1:0-39659 GCA_049521335.1 Chitinispirillaceae bacterium | reverse complement strand
AGAAATATTTATTTTTTCATAATCAATCTTATAGCCAAAATATGAAATAATCAGTGTAAGATTATTTTTAGGCTTCGTTCGAATTGCTTCGTCAAAAAGCCGGTAAACCGGTATCCCGGCTATCTGAGCCGCTTGTGTCTCCTGAATAATGCAAAATTCAACTGTATATCCCTCAGATTGCAGAACAGTGAGCAACTGCTTTACCTCAACCTCAGAGCCCAAAAGAACATAGCGGTCAAGCTTAGTTAATGCCATGGCGTCATCTATTTCTTGAAGCAATCGAGCTGATAATTTCTCCGACGCTTTCCCAGCTCTGTATTTCTCTGGAAGCCAATCGTATTGAAAAAGCCTTTTCAATTGCTATTACAAATTGAATATTTGTCAATGAATCCCAGCCATCCACATCATTAGCATTAGTTGCATCAGTCAAAACAGTATCCTCATTTTCAAAAATATCTCTGGCGATTTCGGTTAATTTCAATAAAATTTCGTTTCGATCCATAATTTACTCCTGTACTTTTGAATCTATTGCGCCATTATGAAACATTCTTTTTCCTGATACTTTTCAACCCTCAGCGTCCAAAAATTGCCGGTCTGAAAAAATCCGAGGTTTTTAAAATGGTTTTTTACCAATCCGTTTTTTGCCGTAGGAATATATTCGCCTTTCAAAAATTTAATACCAGCTTCTTTAGCTTTTTTAATTATCGTGTTGAGAACGAAACCTTCCATGCCGCGTTTCAATACGCGGCAACTCATGAACCACGTATCGATGAAAAAGGTATCGTCGTTCTCTTTTTTAAGAATAATGGCGCAAATTATTCCATTGTCACCGTATTTATCTTGAAGAGTAAATGCAAAAGTTTGGTAGTCATTCGATTCGGATATTTTTCTAATATCTTCTTCGGAATAACGAATCGTGCGTAAATTAAATTGGTTGGAGCGTAGCGATAATTGGGCTATGCGCGGTGTATTAAATGCATTAAACGATGTTACCACAGAAAGCATGTTTAAACTTTTAAGAAAGTCATCGACATTAACGAAGCTTTCCAGCGCGATGGCCCGTTCCGTTTCTACCTGATATTGCCTGGTGCGATCTCCATCTTCCAAAGAAGAGGAAGCCGTCTCAAATAAATTAAGACCGTAAAGATATTCGAGATATTCCGCGGGATCTTCGGGGAGCTCAGGCACGCAGATTTCAGGAATATTATCCCGGACGACGTTTCGCTCAAAGGGGTTATCGTCTATAAAGACCATTGAATCAAATCCGATTTTCAGAATTTTCTGAATTCGGTAAATATTATCAACTTTGTTTTCCCAATTAGCGACAAAGACTGCGATATCATTCAGCCGTAGCACCATATCGGGGTGATTTTCGAAAGGCTTTTTGGCTATGTCTTCACTGTTCTTGCTGCATACCGCCAGAATGATACCTCGTTGCTGCAATGATTTTATCCAGTATTGAAACTCTGAAAATGCCTTCCCTATTCCCAAATTCCCCAGCTGGATATTTTCCATTCCATCATCACCGATGACTCCTCCCCAAATCGTGTCGTCCAAATCAAAAATGATACACTTTTTAAACTTCCCATTCATTGCGGCAATAATGCTTACCACCGCGTTGGCTATCTCGGGAAGAATATCTAAACTTACTACCATTTCAGCCGTTACATACATTGCCGGCGAGAATATCTTCTGTTTGCCAAATCGGTTTTGAATGGAAGCTACATCGCAAATAAAGAGATGCGGAGTATTTGAAGCCTTTTCAATCAACAAATAATTCAATTTGCGAAGCTGGCATATAAATGAGGATGGAATTTTATTCGCATAATTACCAAACACCATGTCATTAATTTCAGAAAAATTGAAATAAATAATTTTTGAGTTGCATCGTTCCAGAAGTGTATTAGTCAATAAATTCAAATTGTCGATACATTGTTGGGCAAAACTTAATCTATCTATGGGATTAAGCCTGTTAAATTTATTAAGCAATTTATGGGACGATTCAAATAAAATGACTATTTCAGGGCTAAACTGATATAACTCGGAAGAATAATCCAGAATTTGTCGGCTAATCTGGTTAAATTCAGCCTCCCATAAATCAATATTATAACCATGCCGATAGCCCATTCCGCGAATTGCCTGCGATAAAAACTGCGTCGCCGTATCACCTAATAAGGCGACTTTTATTCGCGTCAGACCGGAGAAATCCTTTTTAAGATTTTTTTTGAGTTGGGAAAAATCTACTACTGATTCCGGCATTATGGGTGTCTGATAATTCGAATGAAACTGTTCCGTTGATATCATGCGTTCGTTACTTTTTTCATTTCCCTTTAAGACCACACTATTATTCTTATCAGATTCGGCCAACGTTTCAATCCGCCGCCATCTTCTCATATTCGCTCAGCACCAGCTTTCGCGCCGACCCGTACTTCCACCACCGTGCGTAAAAATCCTTCGGCCAGCCATACCATGACCGGGGCACGGGAAGCGAGAAAAGCGAATAATCCGCCGTCAACCCGGCCCTCCATGCAAGCCAATAGATCCGCCGCTCATGATAGGGGCAGCTTACGAAGCCTATCGCCGGCCGGCGGCAACGGCCGGAAAAACGGCCCTTATTCGCACCAAGCCACTTTTTGACAAAATTGATTTCGTCGCGGGTGTGTCTGCAGAAATTAACCGTGGTGATGCGCGTCGAATCGAACGGCAGGGGAAGATACGGTTTAATAATTGAAAGATCCTGATAACTCACGATCCAGTGCGCCGTCGGGTAGCGATCGTAAAGTTGCCGCGAGTATTGCATCCGCACCCCCTCTTCGGCAAAGGTGACGATGACATCCAGCGTATCCGGCAAAGGATCGCGCCTGAGCAGGAAATTGCCGGAATGAGTAAAGGCATAGCTCCCGCTAAGGATAAAAACCGATGCCGAGGCAACGGCGATGATCCCTATTCTTACGACCCGATGCATTGTCCCGTTCGCGCCTGGAAGCGCGCATGATTCATGGCCGGATACACCTTTCCCCCGTCGGCGGCACCCAGCCGCATTGCAAGGGTAATTCACTGATAATTAATGAATATATTTTATACGATCATTAAACGAAAGGAAACGCGGGCCTTTTCGGGTTTTTTTACTGACGGGAATCATTCCAACTCGCGGTATTTGAGGCGGTTATGAGGCGTCGCGGGCCGGGAGTGACAACTGTTGCCCGCAACCGGGAGGGCCGCTAAAGCTCAATGAGTTCGCAGGGGGATGCGGTGAGGGGGGACGATCCATGTGTCCGCAGTACCGTCATATCCTCTATCCGCACGCCGCCGAAGCCCGGCAGATAGATTCCCGGTTCGATGGTCACCACGTTTCCTTCCCGCAGGATATCCCCGGACAGGGGGGAAAGCCGCGGCCGTTCATGAACCCTCCGGCCGACGCCATGACCCAATCCATGACCGAATGAACCGCCGTATCCGGCTTTCTCAATGATCGAGCGAGCCACCGCATCGAGTGCGCGACCGGAAAGGCCGCCCCTTGCCGCCGCAAGCGCGGCGTCGTGGGCCGCCTTGACAATACCGTATATTTCCCCCTGGCGTTCCGACGCGGCGCCGCATACGGCGGTCCTGGTCATGTCCGAGCAGAAACCGGAGACCGTGCAGCCGAAGTCCGCAAGAACGAAATCCCCCCGCTTCAATCTGCCCGGGCCCGGGCGGCCGTGCGGCAGGGAGCTTCTTTTGCCAAAAAGGACGATGGTATCGAAGGAAGGTTTCTCCGAGCCGAGCTTCGCGCATATTCCATCGAGGATGCCCGCGGCTTCCCGTTCCGTGACGCCGGGTTTGAGGCGCGCGCAAAACCGCTTCCATGCCGCGTCGCCGATATGCGCGGCGGTCCTCATGAACCCGATTTCCCGCCGGTTCTTGGCCGACGCGAGATCCGAAATTTCTCCGGCAAGGGGAACGAAACGCACCGTCGGGAATGCGCGGCGCAACCTATTGTACTCGTCAATGGTCATGACGTCCGACTGAACGGCAACCGCGCAACGGGGCGGCAACTGCCCGGCAAGAAAGGAAAATCCGTTATCCTTGATAAGGGTAAATCGCCACTCCGGGTTTTTTACGCAGAACCGCTCGGCCGCTTCCCGGTAGCGGAAATCGGTATAGAGATGGTTTGTTTCCCGCGAGACCAGGAGAAGGGCGCGCGAGGAGGAAAAACCGCTCACATAGTTTACGTCAACGACGTCGGTGATAAGCATCCGGGAGCAGCGGTGTTTATCAAGGAGGCGATACGCCCCGCGCAACCGTTCATTCGACACGAAGCCTCCTGTGCTACCGGTCATCGGACTTTTTAATCCCGTTAAATTTTATTTTTTCCTCTTGCTTCGCTTCCTGCGCCGGACCGGCGGAAGCGGGAAGTCCCGCGGCACCGGACGCCGGGGCCGGTTCTTCCATTATTTTTCTGCTCGCCCTTCCCCGCTCCTGCTCCGTCGTCGGCATGCCCTCCTTACCGGATGCAATGGCGGCATTCAATGCATCGATGGATTTCTTTAGCTGGTCGTTTTCCGGGTCTCTGTTCAACAGGCTCCGGTAGATGGCAAGCGCCCGCCGCAGCTGCCCTTGCTGAAAGTAAATTTCCGCCAGCGTCGAGGTCACGATATCGATCGTGGAGGACGGTTCCACCCCCTTCGGCGCCGCCGCGAGAACCTCGCCTTCCGGGGAAGCCTCATCCGTTTTGTCATCCGCCGGCAAGGCCGTTTTCACGACCGCCGGTTCCGCCAGAAGCTCCGCCACGGCGGAATCGTGAGCGTCGGACGGCGCGCCCGCGCCTTGCCGGAGCGGTTCTGCGGGTTCCGAGGGGAAAACGGTCCCGTCAATGGTTTCAAGAACGGATTCGGACGCCGTTAATTCCTCAGTGTCAAGAATCCCCTTCGATGACGAATCCGCCGAAGCATCGAGTGGCGTTTCAATCGTCTCGTGAATGGCTGAAGAAGCGCCGCTGTTCTTTCCGCCCGGCCCGCCCGTGGATGCGACCGCGCCGGCGTTTTTTTCGGCATCCGCGAGAATGCCGAAAAGGTCGGTTTTTTCGGGCCCGACGACCCGCGCGGCAACGGCGGCCATCTTTGCATCGAAGGGATCCATGGCCGCGACAAGCCGGTAGAGGTCGCCCGCATGGACCGACGATCCCTGCCGCGCGAAGAGATCGCCGAGAAGTTTTATCGCCATCAAGTTTCTGGAATCGAGCCTGCAGACCTCGGCAAAGGCGTCGATCGCCTCTTTCCAGCGCTCCTGCCGCATGTAACAGCGGCCGAGCACGATGCGACCGGTGGTCGTGTCCGGGTGCCGCGTCACCCCCCGTTTGCACGTTTCAATGGCCTTATCGATTTCGTCGTTACGCAGGTAATCATCGGCAAGACGTGAAAATACGAGCGAATCAGGATTCGCCCTGAGTCGTTCTTCCAGGGATGTTGTCGCCGTTGTGGTCGTCATGGAGATCGCCCTTTGTTAATAATTCGCCGCCGCAAGCCCTGCATTACCGCATGAAATCCCCATCGGCCCGACCAGCCGATCAGGATATCGATTTGATTTTTTCCACGAATGAGGTGGTGGAAAAACCAGCCAGATACGAAACGATCGCCACCCTGCCTCCGTGGCGTTCCACGGTATCGCGCTCGATGAGGTCGCCGGTATAGTCCCCGCCTTTGACATGCACGTCAGGTCGAATTGCCTCCAGGAACGACCGGGGATCGTCTTCATGAAAGATGAACGCCGCGTCGACCATGGCGAGCGCGGCCACGACCTGCAGCCGGTCGTCCTGGTTCCGTATCGGCCTGCCCGGTCCCTTCAGCCGCGCAACCGTCCGGTCCGCATTGACCCCCACGATCAGGATATCACCGAGCTCCGCTGCGTCAAGCAAATAGCGGATGTGCCCGGAGTGAAGGATGTCGAAACAACCGTTGGTGGTAACGACGCTGCGTCCCTCCGACCGCAGGGGCGCACAAAAGGCCGCGACGTCGCGCACATCTTTAAACGCCCGCGTCGCCGGCGGTTTATACACCCATACTTTCCTGTCATTATTAAAAACCAGCTCGGCAGACAGTTTATCCAGCCGCATGATCGCTCCCCGGGGAAAAATCCAAGCAAATAAAATAGCTTTCGGCGCAGGCGGAATCTGGCGCACTGAAGGTATTTTATTGCCATGAAAAAATCGGCTTCCGACTACTGCGCGCTCGCGCTCGATAACCGTTCCTCCCTGGAAGCGCTCCAACGCCTCATCGAAGAGACCTCCCCCTGCATCGGCGTTTTCAAGATCGGCCTGGAGCAGTTTACCCGATTCGGAAGCCCGCTCCTCGACATCGTCCGCGCCGCGGGCCGGAAAATCTTCCTTGACCTGAAATTCCACGACATTCCGAATACCGTCGGCAAAGCCGTCGAGGCCGCGTCGGCGTTCGGCGCGGACTATCTGACCATCCATATTTCCGGCGGAATGGCGATGATGCGCGCGGCCGCATCGGCCGCAAAGCTCGCGACCCGTAACTCCCCCGCAGCGCTCAAAATCATCGGCGTTACCCTCCTCACGAGCATCGATGCGGAATCTCTCCGCCGGGACCTTGCCGTGCCGCTCCCGGTCGCGGACTATGTCCGCCACTGCGCCCGCCAGGCCGTGACCGCGCCGCTTGACGGGATCGTCTGCTCGGCCGCGGACCTTGCCGATATTAAACAGCTCCTGCCGGAATCCTTTGAGATTATCACCCCCGGCATCCGGCCCGCGGGAGCATCCTCCCACGACCAGAAACGAATCGCCACGCCAACCACGGCCATCGAGAACGGGGCAACGCTCCTTGTACTGGGTCGCGCGGTGACCGAGGCCGAGGATCCCGGGAAGGCGGCGGAAGATATCGTCAGGGAGATCGCGGGAGTGATTCAAACCGGATAAAAGGAGATTCCGGGCGTAACATCAATGTTCCCCGCCCTTGTATCTCCCCTTATCAAGGGGGGCGCCGAAGGCGGGGGGATCCGCAATCTTGATTTTCCGCACCGTGATCCCTGATCTCTCGCACTCCTCAAGCAGGCCGCCGCCCCGCTCCGATAGATCGTGTCTGCCGATTCGACCGCCTCTCAGGCGATAGATATCACCCCTGAATAGCGACCATGCGTTCCCGGATTTTACGATCGCCCCGACCCGCCGTGCCCGGAAGTGATCTTCAAGAAAGGTCCCGGGGGGCGGCTGGTCGCCCTCCATGAAGCAAAGGTAACCGCTGCGCGCGCGGTCGACGGCCATGGCGAGGCTCTCCCTCTCCCGCGCCCCGCTCCCGCCCGGCCGCACGCGGGCGATCGGATACCGGAAGCGTCCATTCCAGCGTTCGATGCACCGGGCAATCGCCCGGTCGTATTCGCTATCGACAACCACAATTTCGAAATCGGTCATGGTCTGGCCGGACAGGGCGTCGAACAGCCGTTCAGGGGTATTCCCCTCAGGGCCGGGAAAGGCGATGACCAGCGAAATAGCCGGTTTGTCAAGGTATACGAGATCCCTGGCCGGATAGGCCTCCTTGATACCGCGCAGGCGATGGCTGCACCATGATTTTTTATGCGCCGTTCGCACCGTGGCGCGGATGAAATGGTGCACGAAGACGTCTCCCGCGACCATCGAGGGCCTGATATCCCCTTTTTCCGCCTGCCGCTTCACCAGGCGCAACTGAAAATCCCAATCCGATGCGCCGACGTCGGCGCTCCAGAGCCCGATCCGGTCGAACGCGCTTCTCCGGACGAGCACCGCGTTGCCCGATATGCCGGGGTAGAGAAAATCCCTGAATTGGCGATGCCGTTTTTCCGTAAACTCTTCCCAGTTGCCATACATCAACCTTACCAGCGTCCGCAGGTCGCTCATGCGGTAGGGCGCCCCCATCGCCATGCGCAACCGCTGCAGGCAGTTTATCCAGCGCCATTTCCGCATGGAGGCCCTGGTCGCTTTTTCCGATTCCATGGTTTCGATGCCGCAGGGGGAGATCGCGTCGAGGCCGTACGTTTCCATATGTTCGATGAGGCGCGCATCCCATGCCGGAGAAAGGCAGAGGTCGTTGTTCAGGCAGGCGATATATGCGGTTGACGCGCGCGCAATGCCCTGATTCTGCGAGCATCCGTAGCAGTGATTTTCCTCATTACGCAGGACAGTGGCGCCGTGTTCGCGGAACAGCCCGGTCGACCCGTCGTCCGACCCGTTATCGATGACGATGAGTTCGTAGGGCCCTTCGCTGTATTTTTCAAGCGTGTCAAGAAAGAGACGGTTGTACTCGATCTGGTTGCGTACCGCCGCGACCACGGTAAGTTTATTCATGGCGACCGGTTGTCACAGAAACGCCTTCAACGCCGCCCTTCCGGTGGCCATCTTGTAAAACGGCAGGTCCGTGATTCTCCCGGAAAGGACTCCCCGTTCGGTCTGCACCGCCGCTTCCGCGCCCGGCGCGGAAGCCTCCCTGACGACATAGCCGAGCGCGATGGCGCATGAGAGCGACGGCGAGAAGGATCCGCTCGTGACCTTTCCGATCGGCCGGCCGGCCGCGTCGAGCACCGTATCGCCGTGTCGCGCCGCCCGCCGTCCGTCGAGGGAAATGCCGACGAGACGGCGTTTATTATTTCCCGGATCGCGAATGATATCCGATCCCGTGAACCGCTTTCCCCCGGCGATGGCCCGCGTGAAGCCCGATTCCGCGGGGTTGCTCCTTTCGTCAAGCTCGTGGCCATAGAGCGGAAAACCCATTTCCAGGCGCAGCGTGTCGCGCGCGCCCAGGCCGGCCGGGACCACGCCATGCGCCAGGCAGTCGTCCCAGAGCGCTTTCGTGAGGTCGTTGGTCGCGTAAATCTCAAAGCCCAGCTCGCCGGTGTAACCCGTGCGGCTCACCAGCACCTCGCTGCCGCGATAACGGTTCTTCGCCCAGCGGTAATATTTCATATCGTCAATGGGAAATTCCAGGAGAGCTTTCAGCGCCTTCGCCGAGGCGGGTCCCTGCAGATCCAGCTTGCCGGTCCGCGCCGAAAGGTTTTCGATGCTCGTGCCGGAAGAAAAGGCGTTGCGCAGCCGCCTGAAATCGTTCTCTTCGGTCGAGGCGTTCACCACCATGAAAAAATCTTTTTCACCCATGCGATACAGGATCTGGTCGTCGTCGACGCCGCCCGCTTCGTTGGTGATGAATCCGTACCGGCACTGGCCCACCGTGATCGATGCGACTTCGCAGGAGAGGGCCTTTTCGAGGTCGTCCACCGAGGCCGGCCCCCGGATGCGGAATTCTCCCATGTGGCAGGTATCGAAAACCGCCGCGGCCCGGCGCACCGCGGCGTGCTCCCTGATGATGCCGCTGTACTGGATCGGCATCTCGTAACCGCCGAACGGCGCCATTTTCGCGCCGAGCGCGAGGTGCCGTTCATGGAGAATCGTTCGTTTCAAACCCGCTCCTTATCTCTCGCGGCGACCGGCTACCGCGCTCCGGAACAATCCTGCTTCGATTCCCACCCCGGATCGAAGCGATCGGCCCACGCTTTAAGGGCCCCCTTGAGCGCGCAGAGACGATTATACGATAGATCAAGCGTGGCATAACGGGCGGCGCCCGTCTCGGGGTGAAACCCGGTCAGGTTCACCATGCGGTCGGGCAGGGAATCGAGCCGGTTATGCTGGAGAAACAGCGCGCCGAGGGAGGGCAGGACGGCGATGCTCGCGGGTAAACTCCGGAGCATATTGACGGAGGCGTCCAGCATGACGAGTTTTCCGCTGTTCCCGAGATCGGCGGGCAGCGCGGAGAGGCGGTTATTGGCAAGCGACAACTTCTGCAGCGCCGGAAGCTGCGTTATTTCGGCGGGCAGGCTCTGGATATCGTTGCTGTCACCGACAAAAAAACGGAGATTTTTCAGATTCTTTACGGCCGGCGGAAGCTCCGCCAGGCCGTTGCCGCTGATCGCCAGGTCGGTAAGCGTCGCGCAGGAGAACAGCTCCTGAGGGAACGTTGATAATTGATTAAAAGAAAAATCGGCCATGCGCAGGTTCGGCAGCGATCCGATGGCGGCCGGCAATGTTTCAAGCGCATTGCGTTGCAGGGCAAGAACTTCGAGAGCGGCCATGTCGCCGATCTCCGGCGGCAGGTCTTCGATGCGGTTGGAATCGAGTCGCAGGATGCGCAGCCCGCGCATGTCGCCGATGCCGGAAGGAACCGCTTCCATGTCGTTCCCCGAAAGGGTCAGTTCCTGCAGGTTTTTTATCCCGATGACGCTCGGGGGAAAAATGGAGAATCGGTTGCGGGCGAGATTCAGCAGTTCGAGCGACGAAAGCCCGTCGAGCCGGGCGGGCAACTCCGTAAGCCGATTGTCCGACAGCGAAAGATCATAGAGCATCGGCAGGGAATCGATTTCGTCGGGAAGCGACGAAAGTTCGTTGGAATCCAGGTCGAGGAGCCGCAGCGCCGTAAGCTTCGCGATATCGCCCGGCAGGGTCTGGATTTTCCGCGAAGAGAGGTACAGGGCGATTGCGCGGCCGTTTTCCGTATCGATGACGCTCGAAACCGGCGCCCCGGAGATTCCGTTCCCGTCGAGAATGGCCCTTACCGCAAGGCTGTCGCCTGGGGCAAGAGCGGCAAGGAGTCCGGAAAAAAGGAGTGCGATGAATAAAATCTGACGATGCACGGGACCTCGATCGGAATACTGCTACCGCCGTATAACCGCCATTTAAACGCCGTTTAAATGGCGGTTAAAAGAGTAATAAAATTAGATCGTGGGAGGGAGCGGGAGAAGAATCCCATCGCCCGCTTCAGAAACGACGATGAGGCCCCCGGGGACTTCCGCCGGAGCAATTCGTCCGGCCGGCGCCTGTCCCGCATCGATGGTTCATTGCCGTCATTGCGGGACGGCGGCAGGCCGCCGCCTTTACGTACGGCTTTTCCATTCGTTAAAATCGTCGACGGTATCAACGTCGGACAGCGTTGGAAGAAGCGTGAAACGGTATTTTTCACGGCGGATTATTTCAAGGGTCTCTCTCAGCAAATCCGGCGTTCCCCACCCGTGCGCGTCAAAAATCGCCATTGCCGATTGTCTGCAACCGATCAGATAGTAGCCGCCATCGGATGCGGGCCCTATGACGACCTCGGTGTTGCGCTCCAGGGCGTCCCTGGCATGAGCGATGATGGCGCCCGTCAACCAGGGACAATCGCAACCGATTACTATCACTCCCGCCGCATTCCGGGCATACCAGTATTCGCACGCATTTCGCATGCGGTCGCCCAGCGTATCGCCGGTCTGCGGAATGAACGTGCGGGCTTTGTGAAAAATATTCGACAACGCCAACGGACGCTCATGACCGGTAAACGCTACATGATGGGCCGTTTCGCCGACAAGCCGGGCGGTTTCATTCAACAGGTCGCGGTAAATACGGCCGGCCATTTCGGACCCCATGGCCGCGGCAAGGCGGGTTTTCACGGCGCCCGGCACCGGCACCCTAGCAAAAATGACAAGGGGTATCATATCAGCCGCTATTTCCATAGTAGCGCCGGTAGAACCATTCGCCGTTGTCCCGGATTACATTGAATCCGCGAAGGAACAGGAATATGCAGGTAAGCAGGGACACGGTTAAAAAATTTCTTGCATAGCCGATTCTATCCCATCTGCGGGGAGAGCTTGAAACGCCGCGCGGGATAAACAGCAGGGCGCCCTGCGCCTTAAGACGCAGGGATAGTTCGACATCCTCCATCAGCCGGAATTCAGGGAACCCCTGCGGCAAGGCGCTTTTCCGATAGAACTGCGCCTGATCGCCGAATGAAATGCCGGTCAGTCGCGCTCGGAAATTATTGAGCAGTCCGGTCATTTTAAACCGTGAAGATGGCGGATCATAGCATGCTCCCATTGCCCCTCCCGCGGCATCGGGACATCCGCGCAAAGCTTCAACTACTTTACGTAAAGCGCCCTGCGTCAGCCGCGAATCGGCATGAAGGACCATGATCAGGTCGCCCCCGGCGCACTCCGCGCCGGAAGCGATCTGAACGCCCCTGCCGGGCGTGGAATGACGGATTTTCACCATGGGATATTCACGGACTTTTAGAAGCGTGTTGTCGCTCGATCCGCCGTCAACAACGATGATTTCAGCCTGGATATCCTGCCGCAGGATGGATTCGATACAGGCGGAAATATGTTGCTCCTCGTTACGCACCGGCACGACGATGCTCATGCTTGCGGGAGCGGAATATCGCACGGGCCAGTGCTTGTTTCCGATCAACAATTCCCGGATCCCCAATAATAAAAAGGGGAGATATTCGACCGCCATCAGCATCGGGCAGTTATGAAAAAATGGCGAATGAACCGATTGGTCAAAAACGAAGATCGGGAAGATGGCCGTGAAATGGAGCGAAGCCCATGACCATCGGCGGAAAAAAACGAGAAAGGGAGTCATGAGCGCAAAGTACCATGGATGCACCGTAGGGAGAGAGAGCAGCAGTAGCCCGAGCGCTTGTCCGGCAGCCGGTAGAAGCGAGGGGGTGAGAAAAAAAATACTTCCCATACCCAATAGCAGAACGACGGTAAGGGCGTACCGCGTCGTAACGGAATCAAAACCCGAAATCTGCAAAAAAATCGTATTAAACAGTCCGTTGTATGAAAACTGGCGCAAAAACAGCAGGGGCGTTCCAAAAAAATTTTCCATGCCTCTCCCATAAAAGGCAAACAATACCAGAGGGAAAAACAAAAATGCCAGGCGGCGAAATCCGATGGCGCGAATAAAAAATGGCAGGAGTATCAGCACCGGCAGTTTTGTCAGAACCGCGCATGCAAACGCGGCGTACGCGAAGCTCCGGTATCTGGTTTCGGAAAGAACCAGGGCGCACAGCGTCATGCAGGTTACCATGGACTCCATGTGCCCCTGCCCGCTTATGAAAATGATGACCAGCGGATTCATGGCATAGAGCAGCGAATGGCGCAATGGAAGCTTCCTTGTGCGCACGACGAACAACAGCAGGAATAGTGTCGCGACGTCGAATATCGATACGAGCAGTTTGAAGCCCGTAATACCCGGAGCGATGGCGGCGGTAACGCGAAAGAGAATTTGCGCAAAAGGCCCGTAGATGGCGGGCAGATCCTTGTGATTGACTCCCTGCCACAGCGCGTCCCGCAACATCGCCGTTTCCGGAGCATTCGGGGGAGTGACAAAGGGATTGAAGCCGTGGTTCTGGATCCTGCCTTCCCAGACATATCTGTTGACATCATCGCCGGCCGGGAAAAAAGCAATAAACAGCGCGCGGACAAGAAGCGCGACAACGAGGGGAGGCACGAGAGAGTTCTCTTCCGGCCATAGACGGGATAGAACGATCATGGAGGCGAACATGCCGCCCGCCCCGAGGATGAATAACCACGGATGCACCGGCGGACGCGCCATCAGAAGGGAGGCGATCGACGAGAGAAAAAACAGCAGTAAAAAACCGACTCGCAACGCGACGGGGGATCTCACGGAGCATCACCCGCCATGCGTAGGCGCGGTAGAGGGCGGTTCGACCGACGTTTCGCCGGGCTGGAGAGGCAGGCCGCTTTCCCAGCCCCAAGGTACGGCGCGGATGGTTTTTTTATACGCGACGTTGTCAACATCCGGACCGGGAAGATTACCGAAAGATAAAACCTGCAGGGGACAGCTCACGACGCATGCGCTGCAACGGACGCACTCCACGTCATTCATGGGGATGCCCTTATTGGCATACCCCATGACGTCGATTCCCATGTGACATACCCTGGTGCAGATGGCGCACGAAATGCACCGTTTTTTATCCGCGAAAATGCGGTACGCCGAAAACCGCGCATAGATATGCATGAGCGCCGCCAGCGGGCATAAAAAACGGCACCAGACCCGGCCTGACATGAAGAAATAAACTCCCAGCCCCAGCACCCCGGCAAAAACGATATCCACGAGAAGGGCGTACATATCCGAGGCAAAACTCGACCATGGATTTCCCTTTGTCCCGGCCAGCAGGGCGAGAACGGTTACCAGGACGGCGAACAACAGCACCGCCTGACCGGCGTTCTCCAGTTTTTTTGCCATCGGACCATGCGGCGCCCTTGTCCGGTATTCATCGCCCAGCGACTCGGCCAGGGCCCCGCAGGAGCAGATCCACCCGCAGTAAGCCCCCTTGCCCCATTTGTACACGATCAACGGCACGATCACGAATGTTTGAAGAATGCCCGCAATGAGCCAGAAAAGCGTCGGCTGCCCGGTCGCGAGGTTATGAATGAAGAGCGGCCAGGCCAGCACAATGCCATACGAACGCCAATAAGAACCGCCCGGAAAGACATTCGCCTTCACCCACCCGCTCAAAAGGCCGTGCTGCGCTAAAAAGGGAAACACGAACATCGGCAGGATAAAAAGCGGAACGACCTGAATCGCCATGAGTAGCGCGGTCTGGCGCTTGATGTAGCCGGTCGGCTTCACGGCAATGCGTCGCAGGCCGAACATGACGATGGTCATTGAATAGAGAGCGGTATACCAGCCGCCCATATCGCCAAAAAGCGGATGCGCCCCGAGATAGGTATATGCAATAAACATGCACATGAAAAAGATGGCTATCGAGAGGTAATAGGCGTATTTGAAGCAATGCCAGATTGACGTAAAATATCGTCTTCTCTCTTTTATAAAATGGCCCGCCAGATACGCAAGGCAGACGGTCAAAGCCATCAGGCTGCACCAGCCGGACAAGCCGCACGCCGCGTGCACCCAGGATTGATGCATGAGAAGAGCGGGAATGCCGAAGAAGTCCTTCACGGTCGCGACCGGGGTCGCGGGCGCACTCTTGCCAAAATAAAGGACCGCGGCGAAGAGCAGAAGCGCGGCGATTTTCACCCGATCGGCAAGGCGGCGCTCGCCCTCCATTCTGATGGACGATCTTTTGAAGAACGCAAGGGGGAACTCGGCGCCGATCAGAACGAAGACCGCCTGGTTGGCGATGACCCTCTCGCCGGTTGGATCGTGAATGATAACGTCATGCTCGCGAATTTCCTTTACCGTGGATCTGAACAGGGGAGTGATGGCGCCCCTTGCCGCGAGAGCCTCGAAAACCGCCCGGTTGCGCTCTTTGGGGCGGCTCAACGATTCCCCGCGATACGACAGCGTGACCCGGTTGCCGGCCTTTGCAAGAGCAATCGCCGCCTCGATGGCGCTGTCGCCGCCGCCGACCACGACGATGTCCGTATCGTGATATTCGCCCGGATCAATAAGCCGGGTGAACACCTTGGGGAGGTTCTCCCCCGGAACGCCGAGGGTGCGCGCATTGCCGGTTTTCCCGATTGCCACGATGACACGCAACGCCTTGTACGACGCCCTGGCGGATTCAACCGTGAAAAAAAACGGCGCCCTGATGATCCGTTTGACCGTCTCGCCTTCATGAAGAGGAATCGTTCTGCCCCGAATGTCCCCGAAAAGCTCGGCGAGCAGGCTTTCCTTGGTCCCGTCGTTGAACTTCAGGGCCGATTTCATGGGCGGATCGACCGGCGTGACGTAGATAGGTTTACCGGTAGGAAAGTTATTGATGGTGGTGAATTTCCGCGACGACTCGATGACCAGGAGCCTGATCCCGCGTTCCTGCGCACGAAGGCAGGCCGCCATTCCCGAAGGACCGGCGCCAACGATGATGAGGTCGTAGATGTCGGCGCTGCCGAATTTCCGCCGGTCGCTCTGGAACGACGCGTCGTCCGCCAGCCGCTCTATTATCTCATGCCCGGATTCGGCGGCGAGCTTGATAAGCGGAACCCCGGTCAGGTCGCCGATGCAATATAAGCCCGGCGTCGACGTCTCGAATTTGTTTTTCAACTCGGGGAAGCGGTCCGGTACGCCGGTCGGATTGTCCTTCTGCAGCCAGTTGCAATAACGGTTGATGAATTTCATCGCCTGTTCCCGGTCGCCGCGGAAAGGATCACTTCGCTTTCGCCATCGTCACCAGCGCGATTATATAGCCGTCCGGGTCCTGGACAAACGCTTCCTTGCCCCAATCATAGGTAATCGGCTCTTGAATGATAGCGTAGCCCGCCGCTTTACATCGATCGATCACGGCGGCCACGTCGGTAAAATCAAAATGGGGATACATGCCGCAACCGTTGCGTTCGCCTTTCGTGCGCGCCTTTTCCCATCCCCAGTGTTTCCGCCACAGATATATGCCGGCATTGGCCGATTCCAGCGTGACGAAATCGTCGCTTCGGGAGGTTATTTCCAATCCCAGGCAGTCATGATAAAACCGGAGCGATCTGTTTACGTCGCTTACTTCAATGAGAATATGATGCAATCCGGGATTTTCCATCGAGAAGTTATCGGTATCGGATCCCGGCGCATCGGCAGGAAAACCCTGCGTCACCACGCACAGCAGCACTGCCGCGAACGCTTTCATCGATGTAACGACATTTGACCGGGCCATATTCGCCTCTTTTCATGGTACGCCGGCGTTTATCATTTCACGCCGGCGACGGTTTCCTCAATCCGCCAGCGCTCCCCGGCACGAAGAGCCGGCGCCCGCGGTGCAGGCGTAACAGTGGTTGCCCACCGTTATTTCGCGCTGCCGCAACTTCCCGAAGTCAAAACGGTCGATATGATCGGGGGCCCCGTGGTCCACCGTCAATCCGAGGGCCTGGTTAAAATCACAATCGTACAGCGACCCGTCCCAGGCGACCGACAGCAGGGAGCGGCACATGACGTTTCCGGCGGTCCCGGGGTTGTAGGCGTCAACGAGGGCGCGCAGGTACCCTTCGTAGTTGTCGCTTTTCAGCAGGAAATCAAGGAACCGGCCGACGGGATTGTTAGTCAGGCAGAAAAGCGTATTGAAGGTGACGCCGTAATCGGCCAGGAGCCGGCGTCGGTACTCCTCTTCGAGCACCTTCTGCGGTCCCGGAAGATACGCTCCCACGGGGTTATGCGCCAGGTCGAGCGATAACCCGGTCCCCTCTCTGCCATACCCGCGGGAATTCAGCTCCCGGAGCGCCGGGATCACCCTTTCAAAAACACCGGGCCCGCGTTGCCGGTCGGTTTTCGCGGCGTGCAGGTCGGGCAGGGAGCCCACCACCTCGACGCCGCATCGCGCATAGAGGTCAATGAACCGGCGATATGGCTCTTTGTCAAGAATGACGAGATTGGAACGGACGACGATCCTCTTTTCAAGCCGCGCGGCCCGCTCGATAAACGCGGCAAGGTGCGGGTTCAATTCCGGCGCGCCGCCGGTAATATCGATGGCCGTTATGGAAGGGTCGCTCGCGATGTCGAGACATTTCTCCAGAACGGGCCATGGCATGCTCTCGGTCCGCCGGGGTCCCGCCTCCAGGTGACAGTGTCTGCATGAGAGGTTGCACCGTCTCCCCACGTTGATCTGGAGTATTTCAACCGACCGGGCGCGCAGCGGCAGCAATCCCGATTCACGAAGCCGTTCGGAGAATTGCGCGCCGGTCCACCCGGCCACGGGGGAATTTTTCATCTACATCTCTTTTTTCTTGATGATTTTCCGCATCTGCGTCGCATGCGCCAGTACATCGCCGGCAACCATTGCCGCGCCGACATGTATGGCCTCCATCATTTCATCGCTCGATACGCCGAGCGACAGGCATTTGTTGGTGTAGACATCGATGCAATAGGGACAGTGCCGCGTCGTCGCAACGGTCAGGGCGATGAGCGCTTTTTCCCGTTCCGTGAGCGCGCCGGGACCGGTTGCGCCCGCATAATAATTGAAAAATGCCGCGCCCTGTTTCGGGGCATACTCCCCGATGTTCGGAAAATCCGCGAGGTCCGCGGTATCGTAATAGTGTGTCGCCATCAAGCCTCCCTGTGGTAAAGGTACAATCCGGAACCCGGCCTCCATAGTGGTGTTGATTGTCGATATTCAAATCCGATCCCCCGCTTCGCGCCCCCCCTTTGCACGGGGGGATCAGAAGGAGGGATTGGCATCGTATTTCCGGATCGACGCATAGCCGCCGGCATTCACGACATGGGGGAATCCGTTCCGCTTCAATATCCTGAGGGCCGCCGCGCTCCGGACGCCTCCCTGACAATAAAGAACGATGGTCCTCTGCCGGTACGGTTCGAGTTGTTTGAGCTGATTTTCAACCATATCGACGGGGATGTTCAGGGCGGTGCTGAAATGACCGCGGTCGAACTCCTCCTTCGTGCGGACGTCGATGACCAGCATCGTGCCGGGCGGCAACTGGAATATTTTGTCCAGAGCCCTCCTCTTGTAACTCTTGTAAAGGACAAAGGCAAGAATGACGGCCCCGACGATGACGATAAAAAATTTCATGATCACTCCTCTTGAAAATGACCTCGCCGCGCGGCGGCTATTCTATGAAACTCGCACATACCCGCAAATAACATGCCTTCTTTTCCGCTCTTCCTTGAGTTGGTTCAGATTTTGCTACTCATATCATGTGGTGGTTTATTATACAATAAAATGGCATATTTCCCATGAGCGAGTGAGGCAACGGGGTTATGTGCGCAAAAAATGTTTAATTGCCGAGAACTCATCTCAATCAGAAAAGGAGTTATCATGCGAATAATGATGTGCGGTCTTATTGGCGCGATCATGCTCTCCTGTTCCGGGCGGGCGACTTCCGAGACAGGTACGAAACCGACACAGCCCCTTTTCGGCAAGGATGTCGCGACGGCGACCTTCGCGGGAGGGTGCTTCTGGTGCATGGAGCCGCCCTTCGAAAAAATTCCCGGCGTTAAAAAGGTGGTCGTGGGCTATACGGGCGGCACAAAACCCAACCCTACCTATGAGGAGGTGGGGGAAGGCGGCACCGGCCACATGGAGTCGATCCAGATCACCTATGACCCGCGCGTGACCAGCTACCTTATAATACTCGATCATTTCTGGAAAAACATCAACCCAACCGACGGCGGCGGCCAGTTTGTGGACCGTGGAGACCAGTACCGGTCGGCGATATTTTATCATACCCTTGAGCAGCGAGCCCTGGCCGAGGCGACGCGCGCGAGCCTCGAACGTTCCGGGGTTCTGGGGGATAAACCCGTTGCAACCATGATCCTGCCCTATGGCGTCTTCTACCTGGCCGAGGAGTATCACCAGGACTTTCACCTGAAAAATCCCGCGCGTTATCACGAGTACCGGAACGGCTCGGGCAGAGACCAGTTTATCGAGAAAACCTGGAAGAATTGCACCTGGCGGGCGGATACCGTAACCCTCGATACCTTTGTAAAAGTGCCCGATTCAATCCTGAAAAGGTTCCTGACGCCGATCCAGTACAACGTGACCCGGGAGGAGGGCACCGAGCCGCCGTTCAAGAATGAGTACTGGAATAATCACCAGGAAGGGATCTATGTGGAGATCACCACCGGCGAGCCGCTCTTCAGCTCGAAAGACAAGTATGAATCCGGCACCGGCTGGCCGAGCTTCACCAAACCGCTCGTTCCGCAGAATGTCGTCACGAAAAACGATGCAAGCCTCGGCATGGACCGCACCGAGGTGAGAAGCAGGTACGGCGACTCGCACCTGGGCCATGTGTTCAACGACGGCCCGGCACCCCTGCACCTGCGCTACTGCATGAACTCGGCGGCCCTGCGGTTTGTCCCGGTGGGGGATTTGAAAAGAGAGGGGTACGGGAATTTCCGGGGGATGTTTGAAAAGTAGGGAGAGAATTGATGCCGTATAAAGGGCGTTTAAACGCTGTTTAAATGCCCGTTAAAAGAACAATAAAATTAGAGCTTGTTTCCCATCTATAGTGACTCTCCGTTGAAGCGTGAGTAAGGAGACTTTTCAGTCTCAGTGGAACAAAGTTAACCCACCGCGTGGCCGGTTTGGGGCTTCAAAATACGCTCATTATGAGCGGGTTTTAAGTGTCCCCGGACATGAACGAAACGAAATGTATATTAATGTTTATTTCGCTTCGACACTTCGCATTGGCGGGGATTCTGGATGGCCAAATCGCAAAAATCATATGTCAGGTATAAAGAATTAATTAACTTTGCGCTTAGTGGCTATGTGAATGGACGCCGCAAAGAAATAGAATCATTAACCCCTGAATATCCGGCAGTATTAAGTCACTTCCTCCTTGCGCCTGAAACCAAACCCATATTTGGCGGAAGTGCGTTCATTGTCGCTTGTAATCAAGCTCTCTATGATTATTCAAAATCGAAAGGGGAAAAACTATTCAAGGATGCAAAACAGTTAAAGCTTATTTTTGATGATATTCCTTACCCCCCCCCAGAGAACCCGAAATTCACTTTTATTGATCTGTTTGCCGGTATTGGCGGTATCCGTCTCGCTTTTCAAAATGCGGGGGGAAAGTGTGTTTTCAGCAGTGAATGGGATGTTCATGCGCAGAAGACTTATTTTGAAAATTTTGGTGAATATCCATTCGGTGATATTAAGCAATTTACTGATACACAAAAAATATCTGATAATAAACTCTCCAATTTGATCCCTGATCATGACGTTCTATGTGCTGGATTTCCTTGCCAGCCGTTTTCGCTGGCAGGTGTATCAAAAAAAAATTCCTTGGGTCGCGTGCATGGATTTAAAGATCCGACCCAAGGAACTTTATTTTTTGATATCAAGAGAATTTTGAAAGTCAAACGCCCTAAAGCCTTCTTTTTGGAAAACGTAAAGCATTTAATGAGGCATGATAAGGGCCAGACCTTTAAAGTAATAACTGATACGCTCAATGAGTTGGAGTACACATGGAATTTTGCAATTGTAGATGCTGCTAATTGGATTCCTCAACATCGTGAGCGGATATTCATTGTGGGATATAATCCCAAAATAATTAACATAACAAAAGAGCATATTAGAATCCCTCTGAAACCGACTGCTACTTATTCTCGACCAACACTGAAATCAATTATAGAAAAGGTGGTTGAAGAACGATACACCTTGGGACCGGGTACATGGGCAACCCTTGAACGACATAAAGAACACCATGCCCAAGTTGGAAACGGTTTCGGGTATGGACTTATTCCTTGGCCCATTCCCACAGATACAGTTACTAGAACGATTTCTGCGCGTTACCACAAAGATGGTGCAGAAATACTTATAGAACAGAAGGGGGCGAGGCCTCGCCGTCTGACAGTGGCGGAAGCACAACAGTTACAAGGGTTTGATAAGAAAAGATTTCGCTTTCCGGTTTCTGATACTCAAGCATACCGACAGATAGGTAACAGCGTTCCTTTGCCTGCGATTGAAGCTGTTGCGAAGGAAATTTCGTTTATCCTTTCTAAATAAGATAGCTTTGGATGAATTTTACACAACTCATAAACAGTTTCCATAGGTATCAATGTACACGGTTATATGTAAAGGTCCTTGCGGAAAATGATAATTCTAAGAACCAGATTTATCTTGGTTCTGATTTCTCAGCCGTGACAATTTTGCCTTATCAAAAAATCAATAAATCATCGAATCAATACAAAGCAGAACTTGATTTCAGCTGGCTTTCAGATTATGGAACTCTTAAGAAAGCCGCACATGCACAGCTTATTCTCTATCCTCAATATCCTGAAGTCAGATTTTCTGGCTTTCTCCTTGGCTGCCAATCAGCTCCATCGGATATTTTAACAAAGCGAGAAGCAGGCAGGCTCCTTTTTTTTGGAATTACCAGCACAAACACAATAATCGGGTACGCTGATCAAAAAGATACTCCTTTAAACAGAGAATTCATGAATCTTGGGAATATTCCTAAAAATGGTGTTTTTTTCGAATTAACCTCAATTCTAGCAGGAAGGGATATCAGAACAGATTTGTTGAACCATCTCCGCGAAATTCATCGGAAGCAATGGATTGATTCCAAAAGACTCAATAGTACACACCAAGTATTACCATGCAACGCTTCCAATTGTGGAGGGTATACCCTTGAAGCAGAGTTTGGTATCGTACCCAATGGTAAATCAGAACCGGATTTTCACGGGTGGGAATTAAAGCAGCACTCTGTTTCACAGTTTTCACATTATAAATCAGGTGTTATTACATTAATGACACCAGAACCTACAGGAGGGTATTATAAAGAAGTCGGTGTAATCCCTTTTATTAAAAAATATGGGTATCTTGATAAATGCGGACGTTCAGACAGAATGAATTTCGGAGGGCTGCACTATGCCGGAAAACAGAATGCCACAACCGGGCTTACATTGACAATTCAAGGATATGATGAATCTCGGGGGAAAATATGTGATTTAAATGGTGGTATTGCCTTGGTCTCTTCCAAGGGAAATATTGCTGCGCTCTGGCATTTCAGCAGCTTGCTTGAACATTGGAATCGGAAACATTCAAATGCAGCATATATTCCGTCAATGTTTCGAAAGGGAAATAAGCCCCAGTATTGGTATGGAAACCTCATAAGGCTCGGGGAGGGGACTGATTTCAGTCTATTCCTATCAGCAATTGCATCTGGCAGAATATATTACGATCCGGGAATAAAAGTAGAGAAGGTATCAACCGGCAAACCTTTAACGAAAAGAAGAAGTCAATTCAGAACCAAATCCTCAGAAATTAATCATCTATATAGGTGTATGGAACAAGTTAATGTTCTGGAAAATGTGAACTGATAAATAATCCTATTTTTTTCAAATCGCTTAATTCACATTCCCAAATGATCAGAACATTCCATCCGGTTTCTGTCAGCTTCTGATAATTCAGCTGATCTCTTCGAACATTATCATAGAATTTTCTTGACCAAAAGGCTTTTCTTGTTTTAGGCATATAGGAATATTTGCAGTTCCTATGCCTGTGCCAGAAACATCCATTTACAAAAATAACGGTCCTGAATTTTTTAAGTACAATATCGGGCTTTCCAGGCAGGCCCTGTTGGTGCAATCTGAATCGAAAGCCTGCCTTATGCAATTCAGAACGGACAATAATTTCCGGCTTTGTATTTACTCCTTTTATGCGGCCCATATTCCAACTGCG
Organism: Chitinispirillaceae bacterium; assembly: GCA_049521335.1. Lineage (GTDB taxonomy): Bacteria > Fibrobacterota > Chitinivibrionia > Chitinivibrionales > Chitinispirillaceae > BOG-1184. Next base: position 16,788 of record JBEKOX010000024.1, on the reverse strand, counting down.
TTTTGCTTTACTAAGCGAATCTGCCATGAGTTATCCGACATTTTATCATTTGCTGCATGTGTCTACTTTAGAACCGTCCACTCGACTTTCAAAAATAAGTTAAGCATCCTTTCCGATTCACTGAAATTTAACGGTTGACGAGGACTTTGCTGACAGGAACTCTTTGATTTTTCAGTTCCTTCAGCAAAGAGTTCTAGAATTCTTTAGGCCTTTTAAATCGTTCTATAAATTCCCTTTTAATGGTATTTCTGCACTCACCTAACATATTGATAAGAAATAAGTTACTGAGGCATGTGGGTCATTTAAAAATCCGTAATATATATTATTCTCGTCAATTGCCATCCGGTCTTCCGGTCGTTTTTCAAGGGATCGGCGGAGGGCAGTGACGGAAGTGTTTTTTTGGGCATGGTGCGGATGCCTGATTGTCATATAAACCCAAACCGGGGACAAGAAAGGCAGCTGTATATGACCTATTCGCGTAAGTTGCAGGAGCAATTCATCGAACTGCGAGCGCGGGGACTATCGTTTCCCCGCCTCGCGGAGCAACTGAAAGTCGCCCGGCGGACCCTTCAATACTGGGAGGAAAGGTTCAAGGAAGAGATCCATGCCGCGCATATCGCCATACTGGAAGAGTTGCTCGAAAAGTACTGCATCACCCATCTCGGTAAAATAGAGGAGGTCGGCATGCAACTGGCAAAAGTGCGGGAGGCGATAAAGGCCAGGGATTTCGAAAAGGAGCGCCTGCGGGACCTGTACGCCGCGCAGAAGCTCCTTGAGGATCGTCTCGGCACATTAACGTTCCTGTGACCCGTGCGCTCTCTTGTGTAAATATTTTTGCGCTTTTTTTTCAAAAACGGCGCAAAAAAAGCGCAATTCCGGCGTTTGGAGCGTTTTTAAGCGGATATTTTTGCGCTTGCAGCGCAAAAACACGGGCAAAGCAGCGCAATTTTCGCCCGGCAGCCCGCCCGGTTACTTGACTTCGCTTATCGGAATGCCGAGGGCCGCGGCAACGCCCTGGCCGTACGCCTTGTCCGCCCGCATGCAGTTGCCGATGTGGCGCAGCTTTACTTCGCGCGGGGCGTCGCCCATGGCCCTCGCCGTGTTTTCGAAGAGCGCCTTTTTCTGCTCCGGGTTCATCAGGTTGAAGAGCGCGCGGGGTTGCGAATAATAATCGTCGTCCTCCCGATGGTTCCAATGGCCCGCCGCTCCCTCCACGCTCAATGGCGGCTCGGCAAAGTCCGGCTGTTCCTGCCACTCGCCGTAGCTGTTCGGCTCATAGCCGAGCGTGCCGCCATGGTTGCCATCCACCCGCATGGCGCCGTCGCGGTGATAGCTGTGGAACGGGCAGCGGGGCGCATTGACCGGAATGAGATGGTGGTTCACCCCCAGCCGGTAACGCTGCGCGTCCCCGTACGTGAACAGCCGGCCCTGCAGCATCTTGTCAGGTGAGAATCCAATGCCGGGAACGACGTTGGCCGGATTGAAGGCGGCCTGCTCGACGTCGGCGAAGTAATTCGCGGGGTTGCGGTTCAACTCCATGACGCCGACTTCGATGAGCGGATAATCGCCGTGCGGCCACACCCTCGTGAGGTCGAACGGGTTGAAAGAGGCTTTCGCGGCGTCCTTCTCGGACATGATCTGGATGAACATGGTCCAGCGGGGATACTCTCCCCTCTCGATGCTCTCGTACAGGTCGCGCTGGTGGCTCTCCCGGTCTTTGCTTATGATCGCCTCCGCCTCATGGTCGGTCAGGTTTTTGATCCCCTGCTGCGTGTGCAGGTGAAACTTCACCCAGCGCCGCTCGTTGTTCGCATTTATCAAGCTGAACGTGTGGCTGCCGAACCCGTGCATATGACGGTATGAATACGGGATGCCGCGCTCGCTCATGGTGATCGTGACCTGGTGCAGGGCCTCGGGCAGGGAGGTCCAGAAATCCCAGTTGTTGCGGGCGCTGCGCAGATTGGTCCGCGGGTCCCTTTTGACCGCATGGTTGAGATCCGGGAACTTCAGCGGGTCGCGCAGGAAGAAAACGGGGGTGTTGTTGCCCACCAGGTCCCAGTTCCCCTGCTCGGTATAGAATTTGATGGCGAAGCCGCGTATATCGCGCTCGGCGTCGGCAGCGCCGCGCTCTCCCGCGACCGTGGAAAAACGGACGAAGAGGTCGGTCCTCTTGCCGACTTTCGAGAAGATCGCCGCCTTGGTGTAGGCGGTGATGTCCTTCGTGACGGTAAAGGTTCCGTAGGCCCCCGAACCCTTGGCGTGCATGCGCCGTTCGGGAATGACTTCGCGGTCGAAATGGGCAAGTTTTTCCAGGAACCAGGTATCCTGCAGGAGCAGGGGACCCCGTTTGCCGGCGGTCATCACGTTCTGGTTGTCCTCCACCGGCGCGCCGGACGTGTGCGTCAACTTCTGCTTGTCATCCATAAGCGGCTTCCTCTCTCGTCAATTTTGTTGTGCGGGTGAACATGGGTTATTTCGGTTTTCTTGCATACGTCCCGACAAGCTCCCCCTGCGCCAGGATATGTCCCTTCATCGCCTTTTCAACCTCGCGCCTGGTCATTCCGGGAGGCAGATCGAGCATCGTATCGAGCGCATAAATTTTAAAATAGTAGCGGTGCATGCCACGCGGCGGGCAGGGACCGTTGTAGCCGATTTTCGGGAAGTCGTTTTTCCCCTGCTTGCCGCCCCCTTTCAGCGTTTTTGTTTTTTCAACGCCTTGCGGCAGGGCCGTGCAGGTCGGCGGCAGGTCGTACGCGACCCAGTGAACCCACGTGCCGCGGGGCGCATCCGGATCGTCGCAGACAAGGGCAATGCTCCGTGCCGCCGGCGGAACCTCGCTCCACGACAGGGGCGGCGAAACGTCGGCGCCATCGCAGGTGTAAATTTCCGGGATAGGCTCCATCTGTTTGAATGCCGTGCTGACAATGGTGATGGCGTGCATGGCGACCGCTCCTTTCGGTGATTTCGGCGTGTCCGGTTCGCTGCCGCCCGATGTCATCCAGAGCAGAAGAACCGCGAGCGTCATTTTGTCCATAAACACTCCCCTTTCTGGCGCTATCGAAATATAGCTTTTCTGGAAAAACGGGAGCGGTTCGAAACTCAGGCGTAGACCGAGTACGAGAGCCGGGGAAAGATCGGGGTGCGCTCTTCAAGCGAAGCGAGGAACGGCTCGTCGAGACGATTGTTTTCAAGCTCCCCATGGAGCCGGAGAAAATTCGCTATGTGCTCCTTCACCCGTCGCTCGGCGTACTCCACCGTGGTGCCGGTTTTCATGATGAAGGTCCAGTCGCTCGATTCGGCGAGGAGCAGCTCGCGCGCGAGCTGGTTGAGGCAGCGCCGCTCCAGGCCGCGGGCGCGGGGGTGGCGTTGCGCCGCACTGGTCATGCGCTCCTCCATCCGCGAGAGGTGGCGAAGGACCCAATCGTTGCTTTTGTCTATCCACATGCCCGAGAAGCCGCCCTCGCCCCAGCTTGAAAAGAGCGGCGCTCCGACCTGATTTTCTTCGTAGCGTGCCAGATACTCCGATGGCGTGACGAGCCGGAGGGAGTCCTGTTCGAACGCGATTTTGCGGAGGAGGAAATTCAGCCACTCCGGGCCCTCGAACCACCAGTGTCCGAAGAGTTCGGCATCGTAGGGAGAAACGATGACCGGCGGCCGGTCCATGCGGGCGGAAAGCATGCGCGCCTGGATCGCCCTTTTGCGCAGGAAATCGTCCGCGTGCCGATCCGCCTGGCAGAGCGCCCTCCCTCTCCGGTAGGGCTCCTTGTCCGGGCTTTTCCTGTCGGTCACCCGGTGATACTTGATGCCGGTCTGGACCCGCGCTCCGATCGGATCGATATACGGACGGAGGTATTCCAGTTCGCGATCGAACCCGATATCGCGATGAAACTCCCGGTACTCCGGCGAGCCTGGATACCCTTCGTCGGCGCTCCACACCGCTTTGGACGACTCCTGGTCGCGGGCGAACGCCGCGAGGGGCGCTTGCGTACAGGTAAGTGGGGCGTAAACGCCGCGTACCGGTTGCGGATTGGCATAGAGCAGGCTGTGAGAATCGACGAAAAAATAACGCAGGCCATGCCGCGCGAGGATCGATTCGAGGCCCGGGTAGTACCCGCACTCCGGCAGCCAGATGCCGCGCGGCGCCATGCCGAAGAGCCGGCAATGGTCGTCGACCGCTATGGCGACCTGCGCTTCCACGGCCTTGACATTATGCTGCATGTTCGGCAGGAAGGCGTGCGTCGCGCCCGAGGTGATGATCTCGATATGCCCGAGATCCTGGAAACGCCTGAATGCGGCAATAAGGTCCCGGCGACAGCTTTGAAGGTAGAATTCCTGGAGGTAGATGAAACGGTCGCGGTACATGCGCGCCGTCGCGAGAAACTCGCGTTCATGCCGGCCGGTACGGTCGATCTCCTTTCCGGCAAGTTCGATGAGTTTTTCAAGATGCCGCTCGTAGCGCTTCTGGAGAAGCGGGTCCGAGAACATGGCGCAGAGGGTCGGGGACAGGGAGATGGTGAGCCGGAACGGGACGCCGTCGTCGTGAAGCATTTCAAAATGGGAGAGGAGCGGAAGGTAGGTCTCGGTCAACCCCTCAAACAGCCAGTTCTCTTCGAGCATGTACGGGTGCTCGGGATGGCGGACAAAGGGCAGATGAGCATGGAGGACAAGGCACACGTACCCATCGGGTTCCGCACGAAGCGGAGATCGCGGCAGGCTTACCATACCAGACTATGGCGACGCCCCGCGAGCCCATCGGATAACGGCGAGGGTATGCACTGCGCGCTGCTGTCCATGCGGCACTGGTGCGCGTCTGAAAAGCAAACGGATGCATGAACGCCGGGGCCGTCTTCGCGCGACAACGCTCCGGGGACGGGCGCGGCACCGGGATGGCCGCCGGATTCTCCGGTTGTCCGTTGTTCCGCATCCGGCTCCGACAGCACCGGTATCGTGCTGATCGTCGCATCCGGTCCCGGAAGAACCGGTTTCGCGTTGGTCGTCGCATCCGGCCCTGGTGGTATCGGTTCCATGTTGATTGTCGTATCCGGCCCCGGCAGTAGCGGTTTCGCGTGAGTCGCCGCATCCGGCTCCGGCGGCGCCGTTTTCGCGTGAATCGTCGTATCGGGCGTCAGGACTTCGTTCGAGGAACAAAGTGAAACAAACCGGCCCGAACGCGTTGCAAAGCCGCTTTCAAGACGGTAGGAACGACCCTGCGCCGGCACCGGAATATACCGGGATCCCTCCCCCTCTTCAAGGGGAAAATCGGCAACCTTGCAACCGCGATCGGACGGCGCGGAATCCGCCATGAAGAGACGGAGCATCCCGCTGAATCCCTCTCCGTCTTTTCCGGCCGCCGCTGCGGCGGTTGCGAAAGCCTCCGGCGCGAACTCCCAGAAAGCAAAGATATGGCCGGGATCCCGCGTCAGGATGCGGAGATAGGTTTCGTGGTACGCGGCGGGAAGGTCGCGCTTCGCGGGCGCATCGGGGAGGGGACCGGGATTACTCTGCCTTTGCAATGGTGCCATAGGATATCAGCGCAGGCGGAAAATGGGCGATGATCATGCATCGGGTCCGTCAGTAGCGGACCCCGGTGTTCTGTGACCATTGACGGCCGCCATCGAGGCCGATGAAAATTTGCATGAAATTTTCCGAATACCCGCTGAAACGGGTATCGGTGCGTCTGCCGAATTCGGCATTGAGATCGAGAAGGCCGCCCCCGTGCAAAAGAGGAAGGCCGATCCCCACCGTGGCCGCGGCTTCGTATGAAGCGCCGTCAGGCAATTGACTGTATCGAATTCCCGCGCGGTACTGCATGATCTGCCAGTACTGCGGCAACAGCATGTTCTGCGCCGGTATGAATTGCGCCCCGGCCGAAACCGAGACTGTATTGCGGACGGTGAACGAGGTGGTGTCCGCGATGCCCGGCAGGTAGTAGGAATGCGAGTTCCAGAAAGTCAGGCTCGATGAAGCGGCAAGTAGCCATTTGGGGTTGGGCGCGTAGGAAACCCCCACCGAAAAAGAGGAGGGAAGCGTAAAGGCGAAGCTGCGCGAGGTGGCGGAGTCGGTGATCCTCTCTGAATCGGGGACGGTCGTATCGACGATTCCCGTATGGGTGAACTGCGCGGCCGCGGGGGAGCCCGGAAAAACATACTCCCCGTTCACGCCGAAGGTGAATTTCTGGATCGGGATGAGAATTCCCGCCCTCAGGGCATTGCCATTCGAAGAGTACCTGTTCGTATCGCACAGGGGAAAGCCCCCCGTCGGATCGCTGGTGGAATATCGGTAGAGGGTGTAGCTTGAGTAAGAGAGCAGTTCATAACTGATGCCCGCATAGCCGAGATGATCGACGCCGTGTCCCCAGCCGAACTGCCACGCCTTGATTCCGCCCACGCTGGCAATACGGGTGGTATCGATGACGCCGGTTGGCATCGCGCTGTTGAGGGTCGTATTGAAATTGGTTGTGCTGCGTTCGTCAAACGATAAACCGAAGGTTCCCAGCGCGGTAATGGGCACCTCAAACGAAATCAGCCTCGGCATGGCTGAAGAAACGTAACCGGTGAACCCGTTATCCTTGATATCGACAAAGTCAAGGGAAAGCACCCCGGAAAAAACCGCCCGGTTCGTGGCGCCTATATTGGCGACGTTATCGGCCATACCGAAATAATCATTCTGGACGCCGGTCCCGGCGCCTTCCATGCCGAGCGAGGACCCGGTCGAATGGGCAATCGGCAATCCGCTTGGATATTCCAGCGAGAGTATCGATTGCGCCCTGAGCGAGCTGCAGAGACAGAACGCGGCAAGCGCGGTTCCGACCAGTTGTTTATTCATACCCTTTCCATTAATTCGAAGCCGCGGTCACATTCAAGAACGGGATAGTGGAATAATTCGATTTTCTCCATATTTGATTTACGTCTTCACTCAGGCGAAGGTAGAGGAAGAGGTTCGGGTTGAGAGGCAGAGCCCGCCTTTGATTTTCAAGAAGGTTGATGATCTCCACCGACTGCGCCGCATTCGCCTCCACCGTGTCATTTTGGTAAAGCGTCACCACGCCGGGAGGGCTCGGCGGGCGGGCGAACAGCGTATCAAGAACTCTGCCGTCGTGCACCAGAGAGTCCAGGAGTATGTAGCGCAGGCTGATGGTATCGACCGCGCCGGGCCGGTAGAGCGGGAAAAACGCCGCTATAATCTGGGCGGTGTCCGGGCCGGATGCCGGCGGGAAACTGTCGATCGAGGCCCAGAGTCTGGTCGCATTAAAGCGAAAAACCAGGGTTTTTTTCGAGGCATAAGAGATCGGCTGCGAAACGGAACCCGGACTCTGTTGCCTGGCGACATAGTAAGAGGTGTGCGTAGAGCCATAGTTTATATCTGGCGTCGTGTCGTTTCCCTGCTTGAATTTCACCGCAAGCTGCGGGTTTCCAAACATCCGGATAACGCCGGCAGAGGGGTTGGGGTTGGCAATGATAAATCCAAACGTATCCTTAAAGGTCGCCGCCGCCGCCGAGGCTTTGTTTGAGGTCGTGCATGCAAAAAAAATTGAATCGGCCAGTCCCCCGAAAGCGCCGGGAAGCAGAACGACCGAATCCAGGGCATTCAAGGTGTCACTGAACGCGATCTGAAGAGAATCGAGCAAAATATCTCCATTGGCGGCGCTGGGCGAGTCGGCGTGGAGGGCAAAATCGGATCGCCAGATCTGAAGTGGAAACGATGTCGTGGCGGTATCGTTCCAGAAACGGAGCACTATCGATCGCAAAGTATCGTTCGAACTATATCTCCGGCTTGAATTGGTGTCGGGCAGGCAGGGAAATCGGACAAACCCCGCCGCATATTCCCCGCTATCGGCCCCTATCAGCATCTGGCTCCCGGATACCTCATGGATGCCGAAGCCCGAGTCACCCGCCCTCGGCACGCTGAACGGGACGGTGTCCAGGTCGGAACTATTCATGACATACCCGCGGAAATGAGGGTATTTGTCATTTATGATTTTGCGGCCGAGATTGGTCGAGTTATCGGTAGTGCAGAAAAAAAACAGGAAAATTAAGGAGCAAAACGGGCATAACCATTGAAATGAGCTGCTTTTATGCATGCATCGCCTTTTGAATTCTGTTCATCGGACATCATAGCACAACTTCATTATTCCGTTGCGTTTGAAATGATCATGAAAAATACCACAGCTGGGTAAAGAAGTCAATGTAAGGGCGCGGCTTTTATAAGAAGCGATTATTAAAGCGGGGAACTCATTTAGTATTTTCTCTATATGTTATAAATCACTGTCGATCCCGTCTCCATGTATCGGAGGCGGATGGATTAATCAAAACCATTCATAAATTATGAACAACGCCTCCATCAATTGTTGCTTCGGCGCCTACAGCTTTTTCCTCGAAGCTATACGTCGATGCGTTCTTCCTTTCCTCGGACCTGTCGGCAGGCGCAAAGGGTGGAATCTTGTCGAAAGGCAAAGCTTGCCGCGCGTGGTGCGCGGGCACCGGTCCCGCGCCGTCGTCTGGGTGCATGCGGCATCGCTGGGCGAAGCCAAGCTCCTGCAGCGGTTTCTGGCGATGCTTGAGGCGCGCAACCCTGACGATTGCTACGTGCTGACCGCCACCACGCAAAGCGGGGTCGATTATCTGGAGCGGTTGAAGGACCCATCGGTCATCGCCGTGGGGTTTCTGCCGCTCGATACGCTGCCGCTCATGCGGTCCCTGCTCTCGGCTTTCGGCATCTCGCGGGTCTGGCTCCTCGAAACGGAATTGTGGCCGTCCATGCTTCACGCATGCTTCACCGCGGGAATCCCGGTAGGCATCGCCAACGCCCGGATGGAGGAGCGATCGTTTACCAACTACAAGCGATTCTCCGGGGTGGTACGGCCGTTCATGCGGCGTCTTGACGTGGTTCTGGTCCAGAACGACACCTATGCAGGCCGTTTCCTCAAGCTCGGCGTCAGGCCGGAATCGCTGCATATCGTGGGAAACATCAAGGGATACATCCGGGTCGGCCGCCCGTCCGGAGGCGAGCGGGCGGCGCTGCGCCGCCCGCTCCATCTTCTGGACCGCGATATCGTCATCACGGCGGGCTGCGTGCATAAGGGGGAAGGCGCGGTGCTCCGCACCTGCCTGGATGAACTGACGAAACGCGGTCGGGCATGCAAGTGCGTCGTCGTCCCCCGGCATCTTGATGAATCGGACGCGATTGCCCGGGAGCTGGGTCCGGCGGTCAGGCGTCTTCACGATCCGGAGTCCGGCGATATTTTTGAGATCTGTCTCATCGAGAAACTTGGCATTCTCGACGCCATGTATCGCCTCGCGGATGCCGCCATCGTTGGCGGCACGTTCGAGGACATCGGCGGTCATAACGTATGGGAGGCCGCGCAATTCGGGATCCCCGTTTTCTTCGGTCCGCATTATTACTCCCAGCATTCCGGATGCGAAAAGCTGCTTGCCGCCGGGGTGGGATTCAAAGCAGGCGACGGCAAGGACCTCGCCGCCTTTGCGGAACGCGTCTTATGGGCTAATCCGGGGAAATTCTCGGCGGCCGTAAGGCTCTTCGCGGAACAGGTGAACCAGCAGCAGCGTTTCGTGGAACCGCTCATATCATGATGATCGAATCCGGCAAGGGGTCATTACCGATAACCGCGCGCGCCTTCATTCTCTGGGGCGAAGATACCGTGAGCCGGGAACGCGCGCGCGAGGCCATAGTCGCGGAACTTTCCGCGCGCGAGGGACCGTGCGCCCGCGAGCGCTTCGATTCCGCCCTGGAGCCAGCCGCGAGTTTCATCCAGCGGATGCTTGCTCCCTCGCTTTTTCAGGAGACCCGCATTTTCCACCTGCCGCACGCCCAAACGCTCAGGGGCGAAGACCTTGATGACCTGGACGCGGCATTGTCATGCGACATTCCGCGCATCTACTGCATCATCGAGATCGACGGCGACCGAAAGGACGCTGGCGCTATTGTCAAGAAGCTCCATGCCGGCGAGCGCTCCGCGGCCGATCCTCCCGCCTGCATGGTTCGTGAATTCACGCGGCCCCGCGATTACGAAATCGGCGGCTGGCTCGTCGAAAACGCGCCCGCGATCATCGGCAGGCGCATTGCAAAGAACGATGCGGACTATCTGGCCGACCGGGTAGGCTATGATCTCGATCTCCTGAACTCGGAATTGCAGAAAATCGACCTTACGCTTCCGCCGGGCAAATTGATCGACCGGGCCGCCATCGATAGCGCTACCGGAGGCTACCGGGAGATGGCGCCGTTTGAACTCGCCGCCGCGCTCGGAGCGCAGGATCTCCCCTCCGCCATCCGCATCATCGACAGTCTGTTTTCAGTCAACGTCTATATGCCGATCGTTGTCGCCGCCCTGGCCCGGCATTTCTGGGCGCTGTTCCGCATAAGAACGTTCCTCGCGGCCAATCCCGAGGTGGGCCGCGCGTATGCCGCCTCAAAGGGTGCGAGTAACCCACGGCAGACCGCCAGCGCGATGGCGATAGGTAAAGCTGCGGGTCTCCTGCGCGACGGTCAGGAGAAAAGAATTTACCCGATGATCATCAAATCCGGCGTCGTTGATCAGGCAAACCGCTTTTCGGAGCGGGAACTGTCGATGGTGCTGGGCTGGCTGCTCGATTTCGATATCGGAATCAAGACCGGCGGAATCGAGCCGAGCAGAAACACGCTTGAGATGCTCTGCTTCCGGATCGTCCGGGTAAGAACGGCGGTAAAGGAGCTCATCCCGCCATGAGGTATTTTTTTCGCGTGGAGTACGACGGGACCCGCTACGGCGGATGGCAACGGCAGAACAATGCGCCGACCATACAGGATGCGCTCGAAACGGCGTTCTGCATCGTTCTACGGGCCTCATGCCGGGTTGTGGGCGCGGGACGCACGGATGCGGGCGTCCATGCCCGCAGCCAGGGCGCCCATATCGAAACCGAAAAAGTAATAAACCCCTCGGCTGTTGAGTTATCGGTCAATGCATTGCTGCCGGCCGATATTGCCGTCTACCGTTTGCAGCAGGTTGGGGAGAGTTTTCACGCCCGTTACTCCGCCCTGTCGAGACGCTATCGGTATTTTCTATGCCCGCGGAAACGGCCGCTGCTCTTCAAGCGGGTATGGATGCTATTCTATCCCATTGACTGGAGCAAGGTGGAGTCCTCGGCGCGGCTGCTCTGCGGTGATCATGATTTCAGTACGTTTTGTGCCGCTGGAAGCGGCGCGCGGCACGCTCGGTGTACGGTAACGCACGCGTCTCTTACCACCGAGAACGATCTCAGGGTTTTCACCATCGAAGCGAACCGCTTCGTTTATACCATGGTGCGCTCCATCATGGGCACCCTCATCGATATAGGAAGGGGACGCATTACCGACTCGATGGCCGACCTGCTTGCGGCGAAGGACCGCGACCGCGCAGGCATGACCGCCCCTGCCTGCGGATTGGTGCTCGATAAGGTTTTTTATGAGGGAGTCGACTGATGAAACACGGTGCGGCCAGAGCCGGTTTATATGCCGTGCTTGTCGCGTGCGGAGCTGTTTTCGGCCTTATCGCCGGAGGGGAACTGATCCGCCACATTTACGGGGTAGGCATGGCGGTCATCCCGTCCGGCGTCCGGTTGAAAGGCAGCCCCGACACGGCTGCGGATGCCACAATTCGCGCAAGGACCGTCCCGAATGACGCGCTTCCCCTGTCTCGGGAAACTGCGATCGTCAGGGCGAGCCGCGCCGTGGCGCCATGCGTCGTCGGCATCGTGGTCACCCAGATCCAGATTGTGCACGCGCCCTACGCGTCGGACGATTTCTTCGACTTTTTTTTCGGCCCCGACCAGCTGCCCGGCTTTCGCCAGATGGAAAGCATCGGATCGGGCTTCGTTATCCGCAGCGACGGCATGATTCTGACCAACTATCATGTGGTGCAGAATGCAGCAAAACTCTATGTCAACTTTTCCGACGGCCGGCGGATCGAGGGGAAAGTGGTAGGAACCGACGAACATGCCGATATCGCCGTTGTTTCGGTGACAGACGGAACATTCCGCTCGGTTAAATTCGGCAACTCCGACGATGCCATGGCGGGCGAATGGGCGATCGCCATAGGCAACCCGTTCCTGACCTTCATCAACGATGCACATCCGACCGTCACCGTCGGCGTCGTAAGCGCGCTGAACCGGAATTTCGCGCCGGCGGAAGGGGTGTATTACCAGGGGATGCTGCAGACCGACGCGGCGATCAATCCGGGAAATTCCGGCGGACCGCTCGTCAATGCCGCCGGCGAAGTGATCGGCATCAACACCTTCATCTATACCGGCTCCAACAGCAACAAGGGATCCATCGGCATCGGTTTTGCCATACCCATCAACCGCGCGCGCCGCGTGGCGGATGAACTTATCAAGTACGGCCATCGCCGTGATATCTGGACCGGTATCGCCGTACGGAATATCGATCGCGCTATCGCCTCCGCGCTTGGAGCCAACCGATCCGACGGGGTCGTGATCGGAAGCGTGGAACCGGAGAGTCCCGGTGAACTTGCGGGAGCAAGGGTCGGCGATATCATCGACCAGATCGGCAACCGGCGCGTTCAGACCCACGCCGACCTCGATGGTTTTTTCCTTGATTACTACGTGGGTGATACGGTTCTCATGGATATTATCCGGAAGGGCAACCACCTTCAGTTATCGATGGTGCTCCGTGAAGCGCCCCAGCGGTAGCCGCATCGGGCGCGAAAGACCATGCGGCAAAAAGTATTTTCGTCTGCGAATATGTCCGCCGCAGTGCGGACCGCATGAAAGGAGCCTCCATGGCAAGCCATCTGAAAGACCGATCGTTTCCCTCGCTTTTCCTTGCGGCTATCCTCGGCATCATCATTGGCTCATATCTGAATAGCGCCGTTGAAATGCTGCCCGGGGGCGCGAGCGTGGTTAAAACCTTTTTTACCGGAAGCATCCCCATCGGCATCGGCGATTTCACCCAGAGCAAGCCGGCAGTCCTCGACCTGTCCGCAATAAAACTCATGCTCGGCTTTCAGATCAAGTTCAGCCTGCTTTCCCTTACCGGCCTCATCGTGGGGCTCTACCTGTTCCGCTGGTACCGGTAATGCCGCAGGCGACTGAAGACAACGCCACAATAACCCGCTGATCACACGTCAATTTACTACCGCTGCAATCGCTTGTGAAACGCATCAGGTCTTGAACTTTACGCCGGCTCTGATTTCAAGACCATGATTGTACTGCGAATAGCCCGATGGCTCGTTTGCAGCGACATCGGCAATGCCGAGCATATAATTTACTTCTAAGAATGTGATCACCGGCCCGGCGTAAAACTCCGCCCCGGCGCCAAGGTCAAAACCGAAATCCACGGAATTTAAGCCGCCTTTTATGTCCGTATCGGTGGAAATGCCGGACTCAGTGATCGAGTTCGTTGCGCTCAAAAGAATCCCCAGATTCACCCCGCCCAAAATGTATGGGCTGAAAAGGGGCATCACCGGGTATTTTACCCTCAAATCAATCGGTAGTGCAAGGTAATTCAACTTATCGGTGCTGGTAAGATCATTCCCGGTAAAATTGTCCGGGCTGGTGGCAGACCCGCCCCGACTCGAATATTCTATTCCGGGTTGAAGGGAGAAATATCTGTCGAATGCAATATCGAGCACTCCGCCGGCGAGAAACCCGGTTCTGCCATCAGTCGTAAAGCTGTCCGATGGGTTGGAGATAGTTTCCTTAAATATTCCAAGCCCCGTTACCACCCCGGGCCGTAAGCTGACCTGCGAAAATGCCGAAGCCGAGAGTAAAATGATCGCCGTGAGGGCCTTCATTACCGGCAGTTTTTTCACCACACCCCCTTTCTTACGGCGGTAAATATAGGTTACGCTTTTTTTTTCGGTCAAGGAGAATAATGAAATCAATCCGGAGACCGACGGATGGGCGCCGGAAAAAAAGCGTGTCACCCATCGACTGGGCGGGAACGTTATTTCCCCATTCCAATGTGAAAATCTTTTCGGATATCTTTTGACCTTTTCAACCGTAGAAACTATTTTCAAAAGCGGCAGGGTTGCCCCCCCCTCACGAAATATGCACTCTTATTGAAACGGGTGGTTATGCACTCTTCAAAATCGCCTTTAGGGTATCCCAACGTTCTCGGAATGGTCATGGCCGGTGGCGAAGGATCGAGACTGTACCCGCTTACGCAGGAACGGGCCAAACCTTCGGTTTACTTTGGCGGCAAGTATCGTATCATTGATTTCGTCCTCAATAACTTCATCAACTCCGGCATTTTCAAGATCAAGGTTCTTACTCAGTTCAAGTCCGATTCCCTTATCAAACACCTTACGGCAGGCTGGAACCTGAACCGGATGCTGGGGCAATATATTGATCCGGTGCCGGCGCAGATGCGGACCGGAAAAAAGTGGTACCAGGGCACTGCCGATGCGGTATTTCAGAACATAAATCTCATTGAGGATGAGAACCCGGATTATGTCGCGGTTTTCGGGGCCGACCACATCTACACCATGGATATCTCCCAGATGCTCGATTTCCATCGCCAGGTGGGAGCGGTCGCAACGGTCTCCGCAATCCCGAAGCCGCTCAATGAGGCCACGCAGTTCGGCGTCATCGAAATCGATTCGAGCGGGCTCATGACCGGGTTCCAGGAGAAACCAACGAATCCGGCGCCTATGCCGGACCGGCCGGGCATGGCGCTCGTCTCAATGGGGAACTACATTTTTAATAAAAAATTCCTTGTCCGCGAGCTTTACAATGACGCCTCTCTGAATGTCTCCTCGCACGACTTCGGCAAGGATGTGATTCCCCAGATATTCCACGATTATCCCGTGTATGTTTACAATATGGCGCAAAACCGGATCCCGGGCGAGAGCCCGACTCCAAATGTCTACTGGGAAGATGTAGGGACTTTAGAAGCTTATTACACGGCGAATATGACATTGCGGGAGGTCGTTCCCGTGATCAATCTTTATAATTCAGAGTGGCCTATTCGCACCGCCGCCGGCCAGTCGCCGCCCGCTAAATTTGTTTTTGACGGCAAGGGACCGGAAAAAAAAAGGGGGGAGGCCCTCGACTCCATAGTTGCGGGAGGCTGCATCATAAGCGGGGGCAAAGTGATCCGCTCGGTCCTGTCCCGTGGGGTGCGCGTAAACAGTTTCGCAGTAGTCGAGGATTCAATCATCTTTCCGGACGTTGAAATCGGTGAAACGGCGCTGGTACGCAAAGCCATCATCGACCGGGGCGTGCGAGTGGAACCGGGTGATAAAATAGGATATAATATAGAGGAGGACGCAAAACGGTTCTTCGTAAGTGAAAGCGGCATCGTGATCTTAACTCATGCGTCGCGAAATCTCACGGTCGACGGCGCTTCCGCAAAAAGGAGTTACGTCGGAAAATAACCCGCTGGAGCGGAAAGGCGTGAAGAGGAGCGGGTCATATGCAACTGACAACAGAAGCGCTCTATTTTCGAGATATCAATCGGTTTAAGGTGCTCAATGAGCAAGAGGAGAGGAAGCTCATTGTTCGTGTGCAGTACGATGAACCCGGGGCTGTCGACGAACTCGTTACGGCAAACCTCCGATTTGTCGTCAGCGTGGCCAGAAACTATCGAGCACGCGGCGTCGCTTACCTGGATCTCATTAACGAAGGAAACATCGGCCTCATCAAAGCGGCAAAGCGCTTCAATCTCGCCATCGATGTCAAGTTCATCTCCTATGCGGTATGGTGGATCCGTCAATCAATGCAGAAGGCGCTTTTCGAACAGGCCGGTCTTATTCGGATTCCGCTTAACAAGGTCGCCCTGCTGCGGGATTTCAAACGGGCCATGGACCGGAATTACGGCGACTATTACGATACCATCATGCGGGAGGAGTTCAGGCACCATGAGACTGACATTATCGACGCTATGTCGAAGTTCAAGACGCTCTCCTTTGATACGCCGTTGAACCCCGCGCAGCGGGGATCCGATGACGGCGGCAACAGCGCAAAAACCCTCGCCGATATTCTCGGCGAAGAGCCCAACCAGGATGCCGACAGCGACCGACGTGAACTCGGAGTCACTATCGACCGCCTGCTCCGGGGAGTCCCCCTTCGTGAAGAACGTATTCTCCGGATGTATTACGGGCTCAATGCAACTCGCCATTTTACCCTTGAGGAGATCGGCGCCGAGCTTAATCTTACAGGAGAACGCGTACGGGTGCTCCGCGACAAGGCCCTGCGTCATCTTCTGCACAACCCGATGTCCCGATCGCTCCTTTCGCCTTTTATTGATACCCTGAAAAGCGCGTAAATCCGGTATCTTGAAAAATCCTGCGTTATTAACAGTCGTCAGCGAGCGTCGTCAGGAAAGGGAGCCTTTTACCGGAAAGGACGACCTGCTGCGCTTTCTGGAGCTCGATGGTTCCCGCGCGCCGTACGGTCTTCTCGACAAAGCCTCCTTTCCCCTTCTGGTTCCGAAAAGTTTCGCCTTCCGAATGCGCAAGCGCGACTGGTTCGACCCCTTGCTGCTCCAAGTGCTGCCGAGAATCGAGGAAAACGTCGAACGGGAGGGATTTGTTGACGATCCAGTGCATGACATCGATGCCGCGGTTACACCGGGCGTTTTGCAGAAGTATCACGGAAGAGCGCTCATTTTAGCCAGTAACATTTGCAGCCTTCGCTGCCGTTACTGCTTCCGCCGGGGCAAGGGACTCCCGGCATGCGGTGCGCCGGAAGCGCTTGAAGAGGCCGTTGCCCTTATCAAGCGCAACGGTTCCCTGCACGAGGTGATCCTGAGCGGCGGCGATCCGCTCTGCCTCGCTCCGGACATGCTTGACCGCCT
>JBEKOX010000023.1:0-39696 GCA_049521335.1 Chitinispirillaceae bacterium | reverse complement strand
CGGTATCGGGGTCCGGTGAAAGTATTCCCAGTTCAGGATGAGTCCGGGGAAAATCGTAAAGCCCCTTTGACAATCGTCGTATATATCCACGTTTTGCCAAACGATGCAACGATGTCCAGACTGCGGATGTTCCGCCAAGGTTTGCAAAATCCTTGGGAGTGAAACACCACCCTCTACCATTTCCTCGTATGCGGTTAATAATCGATTTTTCAATATCTTGCATAATTAATCCAGGCTGATTGTTGTAAGGAAATATAACCAATATTCATTACAAAAACAACTAAAATCGTCCTCTACTATCAGAGATTTTTCAATCCATTCATTGCTCGCCTTCCACCGGGGGCATTTAAAGAAATAATGAAATCACCCGATGAAATTCATTTATTTTTTCACCAGTTTTAACAAGAGGACGCTCAATGCTTGATGCATTTTATGAATTCTTGGCAAAGCTTGGCTATAACGAGCCCCTGCACTCCCCGATAACCCATATGCCTATCGGCCTTTCCGTCGGCGCCCTGATTTTCTTTTTGGCTGCCATTGTTTTTAAACGAAAACAACTGGTAGTTACCGCCCGCCACGCATCGATCCTTGCATTTGTTTTCATTTTTCCCACGATCATCTTTGGCGTTTTTGACTGGATTCATTTTTACCATGCGACGCTGTATGTCCCTATCATAATAAAGATGTGGCTGGCTTCGTTTGCCCTGATACTGATAGGCGCGGGGATCATCGTCGGCAGCGAAATTAAATTGCACGCCATTTCCATGGCCATTATTTACGCACTGATCGTCGTGTGTATGATCGGACTCGGCTATTTTGGCGCGGGAATAATTTATGGCCGCGGATTGGCGGTTAAAATGCCGAAAAAGACCGCTGTCGTTACGAATAATCATGTCGGGTCCAATGCGGATACTTCACGTATAAAATAATCGCTATGCTTGACAAAAAAATATTGCGTTCACTTACCTCCGTCATTTTTTGCTGTTGCGCGGGTTCTGTTTCTGCGCATCCGGGGCATCACGGGCATGCGGCAAAAGCCGATTCAATCGATACTCCCGCGCTGGAAAAAATTTCGCTTCCTCCCGACAGGAGCGCCGGTTCGATAGGCATCGATGAGAAACTCGGGAGCCAGGTCCCTCTTGATTTGACATTCGCGACGGAAACCGGCGACAGCGTCAAACTCGGCGACCTGGTTAAAGGTCCTACCATCCTCTCGTTCCTGTACTACGGATGTTCGGATGCCTGCGGCACCTTATTGATGGGTACGGCAACCGTCCTGCGGTCGTTTGCGGATAAACCCGCGAGCGCGCCGAACGTGATTTTTATCAGCGTCAGCGACCGCGAAACTCCGGCCATCGCCATGAAAACGCACGCCATCTGCTTTGAATCCATTCAAAGGCCCTATCCCGTCGACCGGTGGCATTTTCTGACCGGATCGGCGCAGAACATCAAAAAAATCACCGATGCCGTCGGGTTTCGCTTTGTCAAAAAGGGCGACGACTACGATCATCCCCTGGGCCTTATCATCCTCTCTCCCCGGGGCAGGGTGATGCGCTATATCAACGGCACGGACTTCCTTCCCATGGATATCTCCCTGTCGCTCATGGAAGCGGCAAAGGGAACGGTTCAGCCGAGCATCGCCCGCGTCCTGCGTTTCTGCTTCAGCTACGACCCGAAAAGCCGCGCCTTTGTTTTCAATATCCTCCGGGTGAGCGCGACCGTGATTTTTTCCCTTTTAGGGATATTCATCGCGTACTTGATATTTTCCACGAGAAAAAAACACGGTCAAGGAGCCGGGTAATGGCTGACCTCGCCGTTCAAGGCCGCGAATACGCGCCCTATTTCGCGGATAAGGGAAAATATCCCGGTATTTTAGGGTGGGTTCTCTCGACGGACCATAAACGTATCGGCATTCTCTATCTCATGGCAATTCTCGTTTTTTTTACGTCCGCGGTGGTGCTTGGCGTTATCATGCGGATAAACATGCTTCCCGGACATAAAATTTTAACGGGGCAGCAATACAACGCGTTCTTCACCCTTCACGGAATCATTCAGGTATTTCTGGTAGTCATTCCGGCGGTGCCGACGATTTTCGGAAACTTTTTCCTGCCTATTCTTATCGGCGCGCGCGACATGTCGTTTCCCCGGCTCAATTTGTTCTCATGGTATCTTTTCATGAGCGGCGCGATTCTGGCCTTAGTGTCGATTTTTTTCGGCGGCGGCGCCGTTGACACCGGGTGGACTTTTTACGTTCCCTTCAGCCTCAAGAGCACGGTCAACGTGCCGCTCGCGGTTTTCGCGGTGTTTATTCTGGGCATGTCGTCGATACTGACCGGCATCAATATCGTCACCACCGTGCATCAGTTGCGCGCGCCGGGGATGACGTTTTTTAAAATGCCGCTTTCGGTGTGGGGTTTTTATTCCACCGCCTGGGTGCAGATACTGGCGACGCCCATTATCGGCATTACCTTACTTTTAGTCATCATGGAGCGGCTGTTCGGCGTCGGCGTATTCGACCCGCTCAAAGGCGGCGATCCGCTCCTGTATCAGCACCTTTTCTGGATTTATTCCCATCCCGCCGTTTACATAATGATACTTCCGGCGATGGGCGTCATTTCCGATATTTTCCCGGTTTTTTCGCGGAAAAATATTTACGGCTACAAAATGATCGCCTTTTCCAGCGTGGCGATCGCGAGCGTCGGGTCGCTGGTGTGGGGCCACCACATGTATGTCAGCGGACAGAGCGACACCGCCGGCATCATTTTTTCGCTCCTTACGTTTCTGGTGGCGGTGCCCAGCGCCATCAAGGTTTTCAACTGGCTTGCCACCATGTACAAAGGCTCCATCCAGGTCGAGCCGCCGTTTCTCTACGCGCTGTCGTTCATATTCTTATTTTCGATCGGCGGTCTCACCGGGCTGATGCTCGGAGCGCTCGCTCCGAACGTTCAGCTTCACAATACGTATTTCGTGGTCGGGCATTTCCACTATGTCATTTTCGGTGGAATGGGTTTCGGCCTTTTCGCGGCGTTTCATTACTGGCTTCCAAAAATGACCGGAAGAATGTACGGGAAGCGGATGGCGATTACCGCGTGGTTCATTCTGTTCGTCGGATTCAATCTGTTTTATTTTCCCATGTTTATTCTTGGATGGCAAGGCATGCCCCGCCGGTTCTACGAGTATCTGCCGCAGTACGCCCAATTGCATCAGATTATAAGCTACGGATCGTTTGTCATGGTTGCCGGGCTGTTCCTCATGATGGCAAACCTGATTCGCGGCGCGTTTTTCGGGGAAAAAGCCCCGGGAAATCCCTGGGGCGGGGCGACCCTGGAATGGACGCTTCCCTCGCCGCCCGGTACCGAAAATTTCGAGGAAATCCCGGTTATCACCAGAGGCCCCTATGATTTTAGGAATAGCGGGGCGTCGGCATGAACGCCGCTTCGGAGGGATACTCCGGCGGGAAAATGGGGATGTGGCTCTTTTGCGCCACGGAAATGATCCTGTTCGGCGGGCTGTTCTTATTGTACGCAATGTATCGATTCAAAAACCCCGCAAGTTTTCACGCGGCATCCGCCGAGCTTTCGCGACCCTTGGGTTCGCTCAATACCTGCATTCTTCTGACCAGCAGCTTCATGGCCGCGCTCTCCGTCCTGTCGTTACGGCGTGACAATCGGACGCATGCCGGGTTCTATCTGCTCGCGACGATCGGCCTGGCGGCGGCTTTCCTGGCGGTCAAGGGTTGTGAATGGGCGGCAAAATTCCATCATGGGCTCTATCCGAACTCCCCGGAGCTTCTGCTCAAACCAAAGGGCGTAATACTTTACTTCGGGCTCTATTTCACCATGACCGGGCTCCATGCCCTGCATGTGATAATCGGGATAGGCATACTGTCGGTTATCTGCGCCTGGATTCTGCGGGGAAAGGTAACGGCGAAGCGCCCGATTCTTCTAGAGAACGCCATACTCTACTGGAGCGTCGTCGACGCGATATGGCTCTTTCTGTTTCCCCTTTTCTATCTTGTTTCGTAAAGGCCGGCAATGGATACCCGCCATATACCCGAGAAAAAGCCCCCGTTGAAACACGTGACCGGTAAAGGGTATGCGGCCGTGTGGTTCGCGCTTATGGCGCTTACCGGGGCGACGGTTTTGACGGCAAGCCTGCATGCAGGGCGGGCGGCGCTTTATATATGCCTGGGGATCTCGTGTATTCAGGCAACGCTCGTGTTCCTGTTCTTCATGAATCTGTGCTTTGAAAAAAGCATGGTCATAAAACTGGTGGTTCCGATCGTGATAACGCTCCTGGCGATTTTCATCGGGCTGACTTTTTCCGACGTCGTTACCAGGTAAGGAACGGTCCGCGCATGTCCACCTCAACGGCAATCGTCAACGGGCCCCTGATTTACATACTCGCCTTCTGCGCGCTCCTGTTTTTCCTCGTAGTTTTTTTAATGGTTTTTTTCCTCGTTCGCTACCGGAAAAACCGCAATCCGGTCCCGCAGGAACTCAAGGCCTCTCCGCTGCTGGAAGTCGTCTGGATCGTCGTGCCGACGCTCCTGGTGACGACGATGTTCATATACGGGTTGACGAGCTTCCGGTTTCTCCGTAACGCGCCTCCCGATTCCATTCATGTAAAGGTCTATGCGCGCCAATGGTCGTGGCTGTTTCAATACGATAACGGCAAAAAGAGCGCGGACCTGATCGTCCCCATGGGGAAAAACGTCACCTGCGAACTGATCTCCCAGGATGTGATTCACGGGTTCTACATTCCCGCTTTTCGCATCCAGCAGGACGTGGTTCCCGGGCTCACGACGAAAGTATGGTTCAACGTCAACACGCCGGGCAGCAATTACATTCTTTGTTCGCAATATTGCGGGCTCCGGCATTCGGCCATGACGGCGAAGATCATCGCCGTGATGCCCGACCAGTTCGACACCTGGATGAGCGGAAAAAGCATCCCGCTCGAAGGAAACGCCTATGCGGATATGCCCGCGGGAGAAGCGCTCTTATACGAACGGGGATGCATGTCGTGCCACTCTCTTACCGGCGCACAAATGGTGGGGCCGACCTTGAAAGGCATCATGGGAACGACGATTACCGTTATGACCAATAGTCAAAAACGCTCGGTGCTGGTGGACAGCCTCTATATCCGCAAATCCATCATCGATCCTTCGGCGGATATCGTCGACGGCTTTCCCAATACCATGCCGCCAAGCAGGGACATGCTTTCGGACGAAGAGATCGGCCGCGTCGTCACCTACCTTAAGTCCCTCAAGTAGCGCCGAGCGACCGGTCATGAACTCCTTTGCAATGCGCATCAATGGGTATTCGACGCTTTTCCGCGGCGGTCTCTCCCTCTTTGCGGCCTTTTCGGCCTCTGCCGGCTACGTTTACTTTCACCACGGCGTGTCGTGGAACGCGCTCTTCGTTTTCCTGGGAACGGCGTCGCTGTCGGCGTCCGCGTCGGCGTTCAACCAATTGCAGGAACGGCATGCCGACGGGCTCATGGAGAGGACCCGCGATCGACCCCTGCCATCGGGTCGTATTACCCCCTGTCTTGCCGTCATCGCGGCGGGTTTTCTCGGGCTCCTCGGGTTGATTACTTTGTATCGCGGGGCGCGGCCATCAGCCGCCCTTTTCGGCCTTGCGGCGCTTTTCTGGTATAATGGCGTCTATACGCCGATCAAGCGCAAAACCGTTTTTGCGCCGATCATCGGAGCCGCTGCCGGCGCATGCGCGCTGCTCATCGGATGGGCCGCCGCCGGCGTGCGTTTTGACAAAAAGGCGCTGTGCATCGTTTTCTACGTGTTTCTCTGGCAGGTCGCCCATTTTCTTCTGCTGCTTCTGAAATTTGGAAAGGAGTATGAATATGCGGGATTTCCTTCTCCCGCGGCGTCAATTGACGCCGCGGGCCTCCGGGGCATCGTCTATATCTGGCTCATTGCCACTTCGTCAATTACCTTGTTTTTTCCGCTCCTCGGCGTCATTTCGAACCCGGCGTTGCTATTTGCGCTCATATGCGGCAATGGGGCATTATGGGTATATTTTTATTTTTCAATGGTTCGTCAAAAATTGAATACTCGTTATATCGCCCTGTTCCGGTGCATGTACCTTCTTCATGCCGGAGTGCTTGCGTCGCTCATCGTGCAAGGTCTCTGGGTTTGATACGGGTCATGCGAATCAAAGCGGACGTGAATATCGAGTGTGTCTATTTTTATGGTCGGAGAGTGCAAAACCTTTAAAGGGGGGTAAGCATGCGCAGGATCTCAATTTTATTTCAGTTAGCGATTGTTTCCGCTTTTGCGTGGAGTTTTGCCAAGAACGGGCAGCCCATGACCGATACAACCATTGGCGGACTACGGATGGAATTACGGGTATTACCGGCGGAACCATTCTTTACAAAGAACGAGGTTACCGCTGGAAAAGTGACTCAGGGAATGTTGGCAATGGGAGGAGAGAAGCCTTTAGCGCTTGATGCGGAACCACACCCGAACCATCATCTTGTAATTCACCTTTTTGATGTGAAAACAGGCAAAGCCTATACGAATGCAAAGGTCAAAATGAGTTATCAGCACCTTGACAGTTCAGGAAGAGCATATGGAAATGTAATGGAAGTGCCAGTTGTTATTATGCAAGCTATAGGCAAAGGCGTTCAATCAACCCATTATGGTAACAACGTTGTAATTGCCGACGGCCAATATATCGTTCCGGTCGTTGTTAATGGAAAAAAAATAAGTTTCAAAATAAATCCAACCTCTACGACGGATGCTTCAATGGATGGGATGAACATGCAGTAAACAAGGTCTAAAAAATAGCCCAACGGCTTTTATGGCTTTTCCACCCTGACTTTCCTGAAAAAGGCGCTTAACACCCGTGAACACTCGGTCGCCAGAAGGCCGCGGGTAATCTCCGGGAAAAAACCGTACGACCGTTCGAGTTCGGCCTGGAAGCAGTGCGTATCGATCGCGCCGAAACGGGGATCGTGCGCGCCGAAAACAATCGCGCCGATACGGGAGTGCAGAAGGGCGCCCAAGCACATGATGCATGGTTCGAGCGTGACGTAGAGGGTGCAGTCGTTGAGCCTCCAGGTCGAAAGGCTCGACGCGGCCGCGGTGATGGCGATGATTTCGGCGTGGGCGGTGGCGTCGCCGAGCTGTTCGATCCGGTTGTAGCCGCGGCCGATGATCGAACCGTTTTTTTCGATCACGGCGCCGATGGGTACTTCGCCCTCGTCAAGCGCCTTGAGCGCCTCCTGATAGGCCGCCTGCATGAAGTAAACCGGTTCGCGCGACAAAGGGGGCATCTGGTTCATGGAGGGTAAAAATAGCATGTAACCGGCGCGCGATCATTGATCGCTGCGCAGGCCGCCGATCCGGCGGATTAAACCGTTTCGGGCAGGGCTTCTCAGGCGGAGGGCGGATTTTTCCGGTTGATGATGATCTCCGAAACCTGCATGTTTCTCGGCAGCGCGACAAAAAAGAGAATCATGGCGGCAAGTTCATCCGGGTCCATGAGGACCTCCTGCTTCAGTTTGCTCTGCGCCTTGATATGAAACTGGGACTTGAACCCGCCGGGGTGGATGCCGTGAATCCGCACATCCTCGTTTGCGAATTCGGTTTGCAGCGCCTTGATGTAGCCGAGCACGCCGTGCTTGGCGGCGCAATAGAGCGAACTTCCCGCCGACGTGGTGAAGGAGCTCGTGGAACCCACGATCACGACATCGCCGCGGTTCTTTTTTATGATGGGCATGATGCCATCCACGACTTTAATCATACCGGCGAGATTTACCGCCAGGTCGTTGTCAATCTGAGAAATAGGATTTTTACCAACCTCGGCCCAGTGCATGAGACCGGCGCAGGAGACGAGCAGGTCGCAATCCTGATGCCTCTCCCGCACGGTTTCGATCATCCCGGCAATGGAATCGTTGTCGGCGAGGTCGGCAGGGATGTTTTCGCAGCCGAGATCGCATCCGGTCCTGGAGGCATTCACCACCGTGGAACCGCTTTTGAGCAGCAGCGCGGCGACCGCATAACCGAGACCGCTGCTGGCGCCCGTAATAATCGCTTTTTTCACCGTGGAGGGGGTACCCATGCTTTTCTCTCTATTGCTTGATTGCTTGTTTGAGGTTCCATCCGCAACATATTTTAGAAAGATTATTTAAATTTACCTGTTTTCCATGCATCCGTGAAAGAAACGCGGCTATCCGACGCCATGTTTGAAGAACTGTCCAACAGATTCGACGCGATTTTCAAGAAGATTCGCGGCAGAGGCAAACTCTCCGAAGAGAACATCGCCGAGGCGGTGCGCGAGGTAAAACGCGCACTGCTGGAGGCCGATGTAAACTACCGCGCAGTGAAGAAGTTCACGCAGACGGTTCAGGAGAGGGCCCTCGGCGCCCAAGTTCTGGAAAGCATCACGCCCGGGCAACAGTTCATCAAGCTGGTGTACGATGAACTCTCCGCCCTCATGGGCGGCGTTGCCAGCCCCCCGCTCCGGTTTCACACGAACCGCACCAATATCATTGTCCTCGCCGGCCTTCAGGGGTCGGGCAAGACCACGGCCTGCGCGAAGCTCGGGCTTTTCTATCGCAAGCAGGGCCACCGACCGCTTCTGGCGGCGTGCGACACCTATCGTCCCGCGGCCATCGACCAGCTGGAAACGCTGGGCAAGGCGCTGGCCATTCCGGTATATGCCGACCGGTCGGCACAGCCGATTGCCATTGCCAGGGCGGCGGTCGAAAAAGCCAGGCGCGAAGGCCACACCCTCGTGATCATCGACACGGCCGGACGACTCCATATCGATGTCGATATGATGACCGAGTTGCGATCGATTTGCGAATCGGTAAAACCGGATGAGATTTTTTTCGCCGCCGACGCGATGACCGGGCAGGATGCGATCAACGTAGCGACCGAATTCTACCGGGAGATCCATTTTACCGGCGTTTTCCTGACCAAGATGGACGGCGATGCCCGCGGCGGCGCGGCATTGTCGATTCTCGATGTTACCGGCGTTCCAGTGCGGTTCATCGGCGTCAGTGAAAAGCCGGACGGGATCGAGCAGTTCTATCCCGATCGCATGGCTTCGCGCATTCTCGGCATGGGCGATATCGTGTCGCTGGTGGAGCGGGCGCAGGAGACGGTTGACGCCGAGAACGCGGAGAAGGTCGAAAAGAAAATCCGCAGGAACCTCTTCACGCTCCAGGATTTTCTCGAGCAGCTCCGTCAGATCAAGAAAATGGGGCCCATCGGCGATCTCATTGCCATGATACCGGGCATGGGCGGTAAACTTTCCAATGCTGAATTCGATCATAAAAATGTCGATAAGATAGAAGCCATTATCTGCTCCATGACAAAGACGGAACGGGAAAAGCCGTTTCTCATCGACGGGCAGAGGAGACGCCGGATCGCGACCGGCAGCGGCGTAACCGTTCAAGATGTCAATAAGCTGCTCAAGCAGTTCGATACGATAAAGACCATGATGAAGCGGATGAATAAAATTGCCGGTAAGCGGGGACAGGCCGCCGCGATGCGCAGCCTTTCCCCTTTTTAGGTAATGAATAAGGTCAATAGGTGACTACCACATTTTGCCAGAGGGGTGATGCTTGTCAGTAAAAATCCGATTAGCCCGGACGGGCAGGAAAAAGATCGTGCGCTACCGCATCGTGGTAGCCGACAGCCGTATGCCGCGAGATGGCCGTTTTCTCGAGAATCTCGGAAACTATGATCCGCAGGCGAATCCGAAGAAATTCCTGTATAAACTGGATCGCGTCGCCTACTGGCTGAGCCAGGGCGCAACGCCGAGCGAGACCGTCGATAACCTCTTCAAGCAGGATCGCGCCTACGAAAAGATCGAGGCGGCGTCCAAGGAAGAGGCGCCCGTGATCGAACGGCTTCCCGAACGTAAGCGCAAGGCCAAGCCGAAATACGTGAAAAAGAGCGCCTGAGCGGAATGCGCCGCGACCGATCATCGCGGATCAGGTGAAGAGCTTCGCTCATGCAAGGAGAATGGATTGCCATCGCCGTTGTGAAGCGACCGGTCGGGCTTGAGGGTTTCTGCGCCGTCGAACCCTTCGGCGAAACCTTTTCAGCCCTGCCCGCTCCCTGTGGCGTTCGACTCGGCAAGGATCTCGATCACGCCAGAGCCGCGACGATTACCGAGTTTGTGGCGCTTCCCCGAGAGTATCGCTGCCGGTTCGCCGGAGCGCTCGACCGCACGGCGGCGGAAGCCTTTCGCGGCCAGCAGCTCTTCATCGAGCAGGAGGGGCTGCCGGAGCGGAAAGCGGGCCGGTTCTACCACTTCGAGCTCAAGGGCCTGTCGGTGTTCGGGGATCGGGGAGGCGAGCGAATCGGGACGGTCATTGAGGTGCATAATTTCCCTTCCGTGGACACGCTCGAAGTGAAACTGGAGAGAGGCGGAACCGTCCTGCTGCCGCTTATGAACCTGGCGATCGTCGCGATCGACAGCGCGGCGGGACGCATTACGGCGCGGGAGTCATTCATAGAAGAACTTATCGATTGAGGTTTGCGCATGTTCTTTGATATCCTGACCCTGTTTCCCGCGATGTTCGAGGGGGCGTTTACCGACAGCATTCTCCTGCGGGCGCAGGAGCGGGGACTCGTTTCGATTGCCATACGCAACATCCGCGATTATTCCGATGACGCGCGCCATAAAACCGTTGACGATTACCCCTATGGCGGCGACGCGGGGATGCTGTTGAAACCGGGACCGCTCGCGGCCGCCATACATGACGCCCGGATCCGGCGCGAGGGGTTGCAGCCGAAGGTCATTTTTTTGACCCCGCAGGGAGAACTCCTCAACCAGGGGATCGTTGAATCGCTGCTCGTCGAACGGTCGCTCATCATCCTGTGCGGCAGGTACAAGGGAATCGATCAGCGCATTCGCGACCGGTACGTCGATCGGGAGTTGTCGATCGGCGACTATGTCGTTTCCGGCGGCGAGGTCCCGGCGATGCTTCTCGTGGACGCCGTAACGCGGCTCATTCCCGGAGCCTTGAACAATCGTGAAAGCGCGGAGGCGGATTCGCACTATGGCGGACTTCTCAGCCATCCGCAATATACCCGGCCCGAGGAGTTCGAAGGCATGCGGGTGCCGGAAATCCTGCTGAGCGGGCATCATGGCAATATTACCGCGTGGAAAAAAGAACAGGCGGTCAGGATAACAAAAGAGCGGCGGCCCGATTTATGGAAAGCGTTTCAAGAGAAAACGGGCGAACGCCGGTGCGAGTAGACGCGGATAGAATACACATATACCATACAAAGTTTTAGAGGAGGGTGCCGTGCAAGAGATCATCAAAGCAGTGGAGCGAAAACAACTGTCGACGCGCGCTACCGAGTATGCGCCGGGCGATACCATCGCCATTTCCCTGCGTATCAAGGAGGGTGACAAGGAACGCGTTCAACAGTATCAGGGCACGGTTATCCAGATACGCGGCGCCGGCACCGGCGCGACCGTCACCGTACGGAAGTCATCCGGCAACATTTACGTCGAGCGTATTTTCCCGGTCCATTCGCCGCTTATTTCCGAAATCAAAGTAGTGAAGCGCGGCCGCGTCCGCCGGGCGAAGCTCTTCTACCTTCGCAAGCGCACCGGGAAATCGACGCGCATCCAGGAACGTAAATAGGTTTCTTCATCAAGGCTCCGGGAGGCCGGATTCGTCAGGGCATTCCCCTCTGTCGATCGAGACCACCGATGAAACCTCTCTCCTGGTATCGCGAACTGAGCGACCCGCGCAAACGCGGACTGTACGGCTGTTTTCTCGTCGAAGGACCTCGCGCCGTCGAACAGATCCTCGCGACCGCCCCCCTCGCCATCGAGGAACTGCTCATGGCCGAAGGGGTTGCGGGGTATGTGGCGAGCGCCCGCTGCCCTGTCCGCCGCCTGTCCGACCGGCAGTTTTCATCGATCGCCACGGTCAAGACGCCGCAGGGGATCGCCGCCGTCGTGCGGATTCCGACCCTTTGCCGTGAAGACCAACTGCCGGATGAGCCGGGGGAAAGGCTCCTTCTCCTTGACGATATCCAGGATCCCGGAAACGTGGGGACCCTCATCCGGACCGCGGCGGCGCTCGACTACGGCGGCGTCATCCTGAGCCCCGCGTGCGCCGATCCGCTCTCTCCCAAAGCGGTCCAGGCATCGGCAGGATCGATCCTTTCCGTCTGGTTCTGCCGGACCGACCGGCATCTCGACCACGCCCGCAGCTTGAAGGATCGGGGCTATACGCTTTTCGCCGCCGCACTGGACGGCGATTCAATAACCGATTGTCACGTTGACGGTCCCGCGGTCATCATGCTCGGGAGCGAAGGAAGCGGCCTCGCCGCATCGCTCCTCGAAATAGCCGACGCTCAAGTTACCATTCCCATGAATCGGGACAAGGTCGAATCGCTGAACGTGGCCGCGGCCGGGGCGATATTGATGCATAGTCTCCGGGCGGTCGGGAACCGCTGACCCGCGCCGCCCCTGAATCCGCGCGGCCGGGGCATTCGCCTCCGGAAAATCGTATTTTTTATAGCTTTATTTCACCGACGGCCCGGAGATGAGGGGCATGAACGCTGTGAACTCAAAAACGCTGCCATTCACAAAAGACCAGATCGCGCGGATCATCGACAGCTACCCGACCCCTTTCCACATTTACGACGAGGAGGCGATCCGGCGGAATGCCCGGGCCCTTCGCGAGGCGTTTTCATGGGCGGAAGGGTTCAGGGAGTATTTCGCGGTCAAGGCCGCGCCGAACCCCTATCTCCTGAAGCTTTTCCGCGAGGAGGGAATCGGGGCCGATTGCAGCTCCCTGCCGGAGCTTCTCCTGGCCGAGCGATGCGGCATCACGGGCGACTTCATCATGTTCACGTCGAACGACACGCCCGCCAATGAGTTTGTCAAGGCGCGGGAGCTTGGCGCGGTGATCAACCTCGACGATATATCGCATATCGATTACCTCGACCGCCACGCCGGGCTGCCGCCGCTCATCTGCTTCCGGTATAATCCCGGTCCCCGGCGGAGCGGCAACCCGATCATCGGCGCCCCGCAGGACGCCAAGTACGGCTTCACGCGGGACCAGCTTTTCGAAGGGTATCGGACGCTGAAGGGGCGGGGGGTGCGGCGGTTCGGACTTCATGCCATGGTCGCGTCCAACGAGCTCGACCCGCGTTATTTCATCGCCACAGCCGCCATGCTGTTCGAGCTGGCCGCCGAGATCTCCCGCGAGACCGGCATACGATTTGAATTTGTTAATATGGGCGGCGGCATCGGGATTCCGTACCGGCCGGAAGAATCCGCGGTCGATCTGGGAGCGGTTTCGGCGGGCATCCGTGAGGCCTACGATCGGACCATCCGCGCCGCCGGCCTGCACCCGCTGCGGCTCTCCATGGAGTGCGGCAGGATCATGACCGGACCGTACGGCTACCTGGTCTCCACCGTGCTGCACCTGAAACACACCTACAAGCGCTATGTCGGCCTTGACGCATGCATGGCGAACCTGATGCGGCCGGCGCTCTACGGCGCCTATCACCACATCACGGTGCTCGGGAAGGAGCGGGCGCCCTGCACCGGCGTGTACGACGTCACCGGGTCGCTCTGCGAGAACAACGATAAGTTCGCGATCGACCGCGCTCTTCCGGGAATCGACATCGGCGATATCGTGGTCATCCACGACGCGGGAGCGCACGGCCACGCCATGGGGTTCAACTACAACGGCAAGCTCCGGTCGGCCGAGCTTCTGCTGCGCAAAAACGGCGACGTGGCGCTGATCCGCCGGGCCGAAACGGTCGACGATTATTTCGCGACGCTCGATTTTTCCAGGCTCGACGAATTCTTCACCGGGAAATAACAAGCCATGCCGACCTCTCCCGCCATCCGCCGTCACGATAAAGGAGCCTGCCGTGAGTAACCAGGAGATACCCCTTCGCTACGGGTGCAACCCGTACCAGTCGCCGGCGCGGGTATACGCGGCCGACGGCGCGCTTCCCCTTCGAATCCTGAACGGGAACCCCGGCTACATCAACCTGCTCGATGCGCTTAACTCATGGCAGCTCGTGAGCGAGCTGCGGGAGGCGCTCGGCCTGCCTGCCGCAGCTTCGTTCAAGCACGTGAGCCCTTCCGGCGCCGCCCTCGGCGCTCCGCTTACCCGCGAACTCAGGCGCATTTACTTCGTGGACGACATGGAGCTTTCGCCGCTCGCCACGGCCTACGCCCGCGCGCGCGGTGCCGACCGCATGTCCAGTTTCGGCGACTGGGCCGCGCTTTCGGAACCCTGCGATGTGTCAACCGCGCTGCTCCTGAAACGCGAGGTATCCGACGGCGTGATCGCGCCGGGCTACGAAGCGGGCGCGCTCGAGATCCTGCGGAAGAAGAAGAAAGGCGCCTACGCGGTGGTCGAGATCGATCCCGCCTATGCTCCCCCGCCAATTGAAACGCGCGACGTGTTCGGCCTGCGGTTTGAACAAAAGCGAAATACCGTGAAAATAACCGGAGATACCCTGAAAAATATCGTCACTGGAGAGAAAACCTTTCCGCCCGAGGTGGCGCGCGACCTCATCCTCGCCCAGATCACCCTGAAATTTACCCAGTCCAATTCCGTCTGTTTCGCGCTGGGCGGCCAGGTCATCGGCGTGGGCGCGGGCCAGCAGTCGCGGGTCCACTGCACCCGTCTGGCGGCCTCCAAGGCCGACAAGTGG
The DNA here is from genome assembly GCA_049521335.1 of Chitinispirillaceae bacterium. Lineage (GTDB taxonomy): Bacteria > Fibrobacterota > Chitinivibrionia > Chitinivibrionales > Chitinispirillaceae > BOG-1184. The sequence goes on along the minus strand of JBEKOX010000023.1, from coordinate 25,013 downwards.
TTCCTCCGGCAGCACCCGCTCTTCGCACATTTGACGTTCAGGGAGGGCATCGGCCGGCCCGAACGGGACAACGCCATCGATACGCTGCTCGAAGAGAGCGTCACCCCGGCTGAAAAGTACGCCTGGCAGGACGATTTCATGGAGGCCCCGGATATGTTGAGCGCCGCGCAGCGCGCCGAGTGGATCAACCTGTTTTTCGGCGCGTCGCTCGCCTCGGACGCGTTTTTCCCGTTCCGCGACAACATCGACCGCGCGCAGAAAAGCGGCGTTCGCTACATCGTTCAGCCCGGCGGCTCGGTGCGGGACGATCTGGTCATCGAGGCGTGCAACGAGTACGGCATGGTGATGGCCATGAGCGGCATCCGCCTGTTTCACCATTGACGCGGCTGAACCGTCCGGGAAATTGACTTTAGAAAAATACGGTCGCCGGAACCGACGAAAGGATACGATTGACCATGGCGCAGCAACCGAAAACCGCGATAACGCCCTGCCGGGCCGATGACTACCCGGAATGGTACCAGCAGGTCATAAAGGCCGCCGACCTGGCCGAAAATTCACCGGTCCGGGGGTGCATGGTAATAAAGCCGTGGGGGTATCGCCTGTGGGAGAACATCCAGCGGGTGCTTGACAAGATGTTCAAGGATACCGGCCATCAGAACGCCTACTTCCCCCTCTTCATTCCCAAGAGCTTCCTCGAAAAGGAGGCGGCGCACGTGGAAGGATTTGCAAAGGAGTGCGCGGTAGTCACCCATCACCGGCTCGAAGCCGGGCCCGACGGCGCGCTCGTTCCCGCCGGGGAGCTCGAAGAGCCGCTCATTGTACGGCCGACCTCCGAGACCATCATCGGCGCCATGTTCGCGAAATGGGTGCAGTCGTACCGCGACCTTCCCCTGCTCATCAACCAGTGGGCCAACATCGTCCGATGGGAGATGCGCACCCGCCTGTTTCTGCGCACCACCGAGTTCCTGTGGCAGGAGGGGCATACCGCCCACGCCACGCTCGACGAGGCGCGCGCGGAAACGGCGCGCATGCTCGAGGTCTACGCCCGGTTCGCTGAAGAGTACATGGCCATGCCGGTTATCAAGGGTGAGAAAACCGAACGGGAACGGTTCCCCGGCGCCATCTCCACCTACTGCATCGAGGCCATGATGCAGGACCGCAAGGCGCTGCAGGCCGGCACCTCCCATTTCCTGGGCCAGAACTTTTCAAAAGCGTCCGGCATAAAATTCCTCGACGTCTCGGGCAGGGAGGAGTTCGCCTGGACCACCTCGTGGGGGGTTTCCACCCGCCTCATCGGCGGCATCATCATGACCCACGGCGACGACGACGGGATCATCATGCCGCCGCGGCTCGCCCCGGCGCACGTGGCGATCCTGCCGGTCATCCACGGCGACGACACGAAAACCGCGGTGCTCGACTACTGCGACAGGCTCTGCCGCGAGCTTGCCGCCGTGAACTATGACGGCCGGCCGATTGAGGCGATTGTTGACCGAAGTGAAGGGCGGGGCGGGGAAAAGGTGTGGGGGTGGATCAAAAAAGGAATTCCGCTCTACTGCGAAATCGGTCCGCGCGACATCGCGGCAAACGGGGTATTCGTCGGCCGCCGCGACAAATCGCGCAAGGAGCGGTTTACTCTCCCGCGCGGCGAATTCATCGCGAAGGTCCCGTCGATCCTCGACGACATCCAGGCGAACCTGTTCAAACGCGCGCTGGGTTTCCGCGACGACAACATCACGAAGCTGGAGACGAAGGAGGAGCTCTACTCCTACTTTACGCCGAAAAACAGCGCGAAGCCCGAGATCCACGGCGGATTCGCCCTCTGCCACTGGAGCGGCCAGTCGTTCGTCGAGGAGCAGGTGCAGTGCGACCTCGGGGTCACCATCCGGTGCATCCCGCTCGACGCCGACGAGGAGGAGGGGAAGTGCATCATCTCGGGCGAGCCGTCGCGGCGGCGGGTGATCTTTGCAAAGTCGTATTGACCGCGCCCGCGCTCCCGCCATGCAATCGGTCGTTACCATAGAGAAACTTGTCTTCGGCGGCACGGGTCTGGCCCGGACCGCCGACGGCGTCATGCTGGTCGCGGACGCGCTTGGGGGCGAGCGCGTGCGAATCGAGCCGACCGGGAAAAGAGGCGGCGTCGTCACGGCGCGGACGGTCGAACTCCTCACGCCGTCACCCGACCGCCGCGCTCCGCCCTGCCCGGTCGCCGGCGTCTGCGGCGGGTGCGACTGGCAGCACATTGTTTACAAAACGCAGTTATCGGCCAAGGCCGCGATCTTCGACGACTGCATGAGACGGATTGGCCGCATCCGGGAACTTCCCGGCGTTGAAATTTTTTCCGCGGATGAGTTCGGCTACCGCCACCGGGTGCAGATAAAAATCGACACGCGGGGCAAGGCGGGCTTCTTCGCGAAGCGAACCAACGAGGTGGTCCCGATCGACCGCTGCCCGCTTCTTGTCGACCCGCTCAACCGGCTCCTGGCCGCGCTCCCCGGCAGGCTGCCGACGCCTCCCCTGCCGATGCCGAATCTCATGGCCATCGCGGGAGACGGCGGCGAGGTCGCTTCGTTTCCCCGTATCGACGGCTTAACGGTAGAAAGCGTCACGATTTCGGCGGGGACGGCGCGTTTCCGCGTCGCGGGAAACTCCTTCTTCCAGAGCAACAAACCCCTGCTCGAACCGCTCGGAAACTGGGCGCGTCCGCACGCGGGCGGCGACCGGTTCATCGACCTCTACGGCGGCACGGGATTTTTCTCGGTGATGCTTGCCGACCGCTTCGCGGAAGGGCTGCTTGTCGAATCGGTCGGCGCCCAGGTCGAGGCGGCCCGGAAAAATTTCGTCCTGAACTCGATCCACAATGTCAAAGCGGAGGAAGGAACGGCGGAACGGCTGTCATCCTTTGCCGGCGTAAAGCCGGTTTCCTGCCTTGTCGTCGATCCGCCCCGGCCAGGGTTGACGCGCACGGTGCGGGAGTCGATCGCGACGCTCAAGCCGGCGATGGCGCTCTACGTATCCTGCAATCCGTCGACCCAGGCGCGGGATGTCGGATTTCTCGTCCATAAAGCGGGCTACGAAATCGCCCGCGCGGCGATTTTCGATCTCTACCCCAATACGCATCATATGGAATCGGTGATGATGTTAACGAGGAAGAAGAATAATAAAGCATGATTTGGGCGGGAGGGAATCAGGTCCGGGATTTAAAATTACTTCTTTGATAGTGTGATTACTGTGAATGTAAATCACAAAACGTCTGAACTATGATTTCTGTGATTCATATGATTATTGTGATTTTAACATCAAATAAATCAGGGAAATCATAAAAATCACCGTTCAGACATTTTTTATACTTTCGTCCCTCCTATTCCTCTTACCAATAGAATATTCACCACGGTTTTCTTTCGCACCCTCAATCCTGCCCTGCTTATGTCCCATCATAAAAATATTATGGCACGATATTTTGTTTACGAAATTTATCAACTAAATCAACAGAATTCGTGTATTGCTGAAGCCCAATTATTATTAATCCATATCTCCAAAAAAAAATCAACGAAAACCAATCATTTATATTGAAAAAACTTCCGTATTCCATTAAAACCCGGCCTTCTGATATTTTCATCGTAACAGGCTTTAAAAAATAAGGTTTCAATGTAACCATCTCATTCTTTTCTTCGACAGATATTTCTTTGGGAAAAATTCGGATGAAAAACATAAATGGAATCGCACAGAAGATTGTTACAAAAATAAATTCTGCTATTGCTTCTTTTATTGTGCTTACGGTGAAATGCCCCAATTGTAATGTTTTAATTAAAATACGAGAGAAATCATAAATGCACAACGAATAAAAGGCAATAGGCCATAAACTTACGAGATGAGAAAATACTGCTTGAAATCGAGATCTATGAATGCAAATCACTTGTTAATCTCCCATACTGCATAGATATGATCACCAGCAGTTTTTTGAAATACCGATTCTGTTTCTTCTGTTATTATATAACTCTATTTTGTCATTTGTCACAAACAATTTATCCATTGATAACAACAGTAAAAGTGCCTCCCCCCGTAATTTGACCGCTGCTGAATTTCTATGAAAACAATTCAATATTATAAAATACTTCTCTATTACCTAACGGTCAAATTTAAAAAGATTCTGCCTAATATCCTTAAAATGACCATCAGCGCAAACTTTTTTACCACTTCTATGCCGTGTTTTTTTCCGATCCCTTAAATAACCCTGCTTAAGCCATGCCTTCCAGGGGCCTCCTTTATCTTAACTCCCCCCAAAAGGCTCCCCCAAACGCCCCGGAAGGTCAAATTCCATCCCGATTTTTCCGGGAAACCCGGCGAAAATCACCACTCCCCTCTTAGATCGCGGACGGTTTAACCCCCGTTTAAACACCCATTAACAGCCCTTTAAAAACTCTTTAACCCACCTGTTTTGGGGCGGCGCGTTTGGCGGAAAAACGGGGCGTTATACGACCAGATTCTGGACATTTTTTGTCAGTTTTTGGACAGTTTTGGACGGTTTGGGACGATTTGAAACTTTTTTTTGAGGCGCAAAAAACGGCCCCTTTTCTTGACATTATGGGAGTAAATCCCCCGGTTTTTTGACCCTCGGGCAAGCGCCTGGAATCCGTCGTTTATCTTGACGAAATGGCCATAAAAACCGGTGGGAGAGAGGGGGCGGCATTCAAGGACGCCCTCGGTCGCTCACGAGGAAGGGTAAAAGCGTAATACTATCGCCGCCGAACGCAACGGAACCCGTAAAAATGGTTCATATTGTTCGGGAAGTTGTTGTTCCGGTACGCGGCACGCAGGGGGATGTCATTTTCCCGCCACGAGCCCCCGCGCAACACGCGGAATTTTCCGGTCGATGGTCCCGTAGGGTCAATCTGGTCGCCGCCGCTATAGCTGCCAAACCAGTCGTTGCACCACTGAGACACGTTCCCGATCATGTCATACAACCCCCAGGCGTTCGGTTTCCTGGTCGCTACCGGTTGCGTCCCATTCGGTGCATTATCATGCCACCACACCACATTGCTGTCTATTGCCAGCGTATCCGCCGGCGAAGACGGCGGACAATTCCTTCCCCAGTAATAGTCGGTCGCGCTTCCCGCACGGCAGGCATACTCCCATTCCGCTTCGGTCGGAAGACGATACCCGTTTTTTGAAAAATCGGCGGTGACGCCAGCCAGTCCAGTACACCGTTGGGAATCCCGCGTTACGGATGAATATGAATATACCGTATCCTTCCCCTCATGCCTGCTCCGGGCGTTGCAATAGAGCGCCGCGTCAAACCAGGTTACCATTTCCACGGGACGCATTCTATTTCCAGTGCAAAACGATGGATTGTATCCCATAAGCTGCCGGAAACTCCCCTGCGTTACGTCGGTAGCGTCCATGTAAAATGCCGAAACCATTACACTGTGCACCGGCTGCTCGGAGTTATCGAGCGTTCCTCCCATTTGAAACGTTCCGCCCGGAATGCTCACCATGCCGTTGGCTTTTGTTGTGTTATTTTTTGTCACTGTCGGGCTCTTGCTGAAACCCGGAACCAGCATCACGGCAACCGCCGCTGCGCCTATGAAAAACCTTGACCTCATTGGAACCACTCCTCCTTTCGTAAGAAACAGCTCATTCTGAGTTGAAACTACTGAAATCGGAATTATATATTTCGCAAACCATGGCCAAATGGCAGAATATTTGCTATAAAATATGTCATTTTGATAGCGTGCAATCTTTTGTAATCTTATCTCTATCGAATGTATATTGTTTTACTCCAAATTGCTTGATTTCTTCAATTTGGTTTATTTCAAAAATCATGAAAGACCCTCTGTGAGTAACGCTCGATCATCCACCGGTAAGCCGGCAATGCCGGGTAAAATAGGCGGGGAGAGTAAGTGACGAAGAAGCGCGACATCTTCTAACTGAGTACAGGAGGAGATACCATGGATCCTTTGCGTACTATGACCGGCATCGATCCGGCAAAAAAAGCGTTTACCCTTATTGAGGAATTTAAAAAGTTTGCTTTCAAAGGCAACGTCATCGACATGGCGGTTGGCGTCATTATCGGGGCTGCGTTTGGAAAGATAATCGATTCTCTTGTAAAAAACATCATCATGCCTGCACTCGGCCTTATCCTGCCTGGTAATCAAGGATATGTGGGGTGGAAACTGGTCGTGGGCGCGAAAGAGTTGCCCTATGGCCTCTTTATCGGCGAGGTGGTCAATTTTCTGATCATTGCGGCGGTGTTGTTTGTTTTCATCGTAAAATTTCTGGGATTTATCATGAAAGCCGAGCAGAACGAAGCAGAGGCGCCGCTTACAAAAGACCAGCAGCTTCTTTCTGAAATCCGGGACCTGTTGCAAAACAACAAGTAGGGAAATTCAATCGGAGAGAGGAGTATCATGAAAACGGCTACCGTGGCAATATTTTCGGTATTCTGTGTTTTTTTTCTTGCGGCAACGCTTTTCGCGGATCCATGGAAAATTGACGTTACCGCCAATCTTGGCACCGCGCTCAGCTCCTATAGTAATAGCTGGGTCGGCGGACAAGCAGGATCGTTCACCTGGAATTCGCAATTTCTTGGGGTTGCCGAACGGCAGCTTTCAAAAGAATTCAACACGCAAACGACCCTGAACCTGCAGTTCGGCCAAACGAAGGTACAGGATGAGACGAGCAAAGAGTGGAGCATACCCCAGATATCGACCGACCTCATCGACGCGCAGGAACTGATGCGGTACACGGCCGGCCTCTGGGCCGATCCGTTCCTCAGCGTGCGAGCGATATCCCAGTTTCTTGATGGAAGCGACACTCTTTTGAACCGATATATAAATCCGCTCAATGTTACGGAAGCATTGGGAATAAGCCGGACCCTCATAAAAAATGAAGGTACGACATGGTCGAGCAGGATTGGCGTTGCCGCTCGCCAGGTGATCAATCGCCAGCAACTTGATACGGTCAGTTTGCAGCGCCAAACCGATGTGACGAAAGACGGCGGCGCGGAATTCGACATGGATCTTAATACCGTCAACAAGCACAAATGGGCATCGCTGATCAGCTCGCTCAGAGTCTATGAGGCGATCATCAGCTCAGAGTCCTCGTCGCTCCAGGGAACCAGCCAGGCAAACAACTGGCGTTACCCCCACGTTGTGTGGGAAAATACCCTGATCTTATCGTTTAAAAAGTTCCTGATGATCAGTCTTGTCGTCGATGCGGACTATGACAGTGATATCAGCAGCCAGGCACGACTGCATGAAGCCATTTCAGCCGGCCTGACCTACATTTATTCTAAGAAATAGCGCCATTGGTGCTGGAAACGGTATATGATACGTTTACCAGGAGTTACTTTACCATTCTTTTACACATTCTACCTGTAACAAGGAGGTCCTATGAGGCGTGCCTGCATTGTAGTGGTAGTGGCATCAACGATTGCCGTCAACGGTTGCATCGGTTCCTTTTCCCTCACCCAAAAGGTATATAGTTGGAACGAAAAAGCGACTGACAGTAAATATGTAAATTCCGCCATTCTCTGGGTGCTGGGTATTCTGCCGGTGTATGATATAACTCTGTTCGTCGATTTTGTCGTCTTTAATACCATAGAATTTTATAGCGGGAAAAATCCCATAGCATTCACCAGCCCGCAGAAACTGGAAAAGGTGGTAACATCCAACGGCAAAACGTTCAAGGTTACCATGGGCAACAATGCCATTACCGTTGATAGGCTCGATGGCAGTGCCGCAGTGAGAGAATTCGGGCTCCGGTACGACTCATCGACGAGTTCCTACTTCATGGATGACCGCTATGGACTATCCACGAAGGTCGCCTCGCTCGACCAATCGATGCTCAAAGTCTATGCACCGGATGGCAGTGTCACCACCCGGTCGCTTGATGATTCGCACGTGCCGCTGGCGTTGGCTCGCTGACATACACTCATTGAAGTGACTCCGATTTGAATACCGCTCCCTGATGGCGTAAATTCAGTCAGGGAGCGTTTTTTTGTCGAAGACCCACTGACAAATGATTACTGCTCGTTGCCAGCTCTCTACCAAAAGGGGATAGGCCGCTACCGCCGAACGCAACGAAACCCGGTGTAGAGATATCTATCGCCTGGGTAGTTGTTGTTCCGGTACGCGGAACGTAGGGGGATGTCGTGGTGCCGCCACGAGCCCCCACGCAAAACGCGGTAACTTCCGCTCGATGGTCCCACAGGGTTAGGCTCGCTGCTGCTCCTATAGCTGTCATACCAGTCGTTGCACCACTGAAACACGTTTCCGCTCATGTCATATAGTCCCCAAGCGTTCGGTTTCTTACTCGCTACCGGTTGCGTACAATTCAGAGAATTATTCCACCACACCGCGTTGCTGTCTATTGCAAGAGTATCCGCAGTCGTCGTGGGCGGGTAGTTCCTTCCCCAGTAATAGTCGGTCGTGCTTCCCGCACGGCAGGCATACTCCCATTCCGCTTCGGTCGGAAGACGATACCCGCTCCTTGAAAAATCGGCAGTTACGTCAGCCAGTTCAGTACACCAGATGGAATCCCGTGTCAGGGATGAATATGAATATACCGTATCCTTCCCCTCATGCTTGCTGCGTGTGTTGCAATAGAGCACCGCATCAAACCATGTTACCATTTCCACAGGACGCATGCTATCTCCGGCACAAGACGATGGATTGAATCCCATCAACTGTTGGAAACTACCTTGCGTTACGTCGGTAGCGTCCATGTAAAATGCCGAAACCTTTACACTATGCACCGGCTGTTCTGAGATATAGAGCGTCCCTCCCATTTGAAACGTTCCCCCTGGAATGCTCACCATGCCCGTTGTCATCGTCGGGCTCATACTCAACCCCGGAACCAGTGTCACGGTAATCGCTGTGACGCATACAAAAAACCTTGATTTCATCAGACCCCGCTCCCATTGATATGTTGTATGAAATATCCCCTTTTAATTGAAGCCGCTTAAATTCCCTTAGTGGTATTAAACTTATATTCCCCTCTTAACAAGTTACTTTAAGTGTCGCGCCCGTGATCACCACTGACTCAACTACTATCTTAGTATTGTATCATCCTTCCGAAAGACTAAAAGCCGCAAAATATATGCCAAAATTGGAAATATTTAAATGAGCTTTTACGTCAGTTTAAACATCCTTTTACTGCCTTTTTTTGCTGCACCTTATTTTTGGGTGGTCCCGCAAAGATACTGGAGGCAACTATCCCGGATGGTCTTCGTCCACACAGAGGGGGTAGCAAAAGCCACCGCCAACCGCCGGAAGCAGTCGAGGAGGGGGAGCGAGGGGGGCTGGTACAAATCAAGTTTATAATAGCCCGTTCATTTTGCCTTTGGGGCACAATGAGAGACTTCCCCCCTTAAAGCCCTATTTATTTCTTTACTTATTAAGGCTCTCTCTCACTGCTTCCATTACATCTTCAACATCCTGATCCGTCAATTTCGCGGAAAGCGGCAGCGAAAGCGTGCTTGAACCCACCGCCTCGGCATTGGGATAATCTCCCTCCTTGCATCCGAAGATTTTCCGGTAGAAGGGATGCAGGTGAAGGGCCGTATAGTGCACGCCGGCGCCGATGTTTCTTTTGTAGAGCATCTGCATGAGGCTGTCGCGGTCAAGCGACGTGTCCTTCGTGGTCCGGACCGCATAGAGGTGGCGGCTGTGGCGGGTGTCGGCAGCGGGCTCCGGCGGAAGCAAGAGGGGAAGGTTTGCAAAGGCGGCAGTGTACGCCCGCCAGATCTCTTCACGACGAGTGAGATTCATCTCGATCCTTCGCAACTGATGGAGGCCCAGCGACGCCTGGATATCGGTCATGTTATATTTGAACCCCGCTTCGACGACCTCGTAGTGGCGATACCCCTTGTCCGAGTAACGCGCCCAGGCGTCCTTACTCATGCCGTGCAGCGCGAGCACCTTGATTCGCTCGGCCCAGTCGTCGCGTCCGGTTGCCACCATGCCGCCTTCAACCGTAGTCATGTTCTTCGTGATGTAAAAGCTGAAGCAGGTAGCGTCGGCGAGGTGCCCCATCTTTTTCCCGCGATACCGGGTTTCGATCGCATGCGCGGCATCATCGATAACCAGGAGGTTGTATTTTGCCGCGATCGTTCGGAGGGCGTCCATATCAGCCGGCCTCCCGTGAAAATGCACCGGCAGAATGGCGCGCGTTCGCGGGGTGATCCTGCGCAGGACATCTGCAGGGTCCATGGTCATGCCGGGCAGTTCTATATCGACGAAGACCGGTCGCGCCCCGGCATGGATCACGGCATTGGCGGTCGAGCAAAAGGTCATGGCCGGCACGATGACCTCATCGCCGGGTTTGATGTCCGCCGCGAGCATGGCGAGGTGGAGCGCCGCGGTACACGAGGAGACCGCCATGCAGTGCTTGACGCCAAGGTACTCGGCGAATTCCCGCTCGAATCGCATAGTCTTGGGCCCGGTGCCCAGCCACCCCGAGCGGATGGTATCGACTACCTCGTCGATCTCTTCCTCTCCGATGAGCGGGCTGCCGAACACCAAAAATTCTTTTCGCATGACGCCTTTCACCCCTCCTCTCCTTATGAGGAGGAGGGAATAAACAGTGATTAAAGCATAGTTGATAAAAATATATTGAGACGTGGAATCGATTGACCGAAGCGTTGCCGGCGAAGGCGCCGGGCGATGTACCGGGCATCTCGTGCAACGGTTCTCTCCTGTTCAACAGCGGTTTTCAGGTTCAATGGCCCCTCACGGATTTCCAATAATCGATGAATATATTTATTTTATAACCATTCAGGGATAGGAAGCCAATTTTCACTACGGATGTATCGCACGACATGAACGTTCAAACGAAAAAAAACGGGATATTTCCGCTGCGCATCGCGAGCATCGACACCGGGTCGAACGGCATCCGGTTCGAGGCGGCCGAGTTTACCAGCCCCGACGCATGGCAATCGCTTGCTTTCGAGCGCATACCGGTACGTCTTGGCAAATCGGTGTTTATTTCCGGGAACATGGAATCGAAAGCCATGGATGCCGCGCTTGCGGCTTTCAGCGAATTTGCCCGGCGTATGAAGGGACTCCATATTCGTCACTACCGTGCGGTCGCGACAAGCGCCGTGCGTGAAAGCGCAAACGGCGAGCAGTTTGCCAGGCACGTTGCCGAAGAGACGGGCATTTCGCTCCAGATCATCACCGGCTCGGAAGAGGCTCGCTATGGCCATCGCGCCGTGAGTCACTCCCTTGCACTCGGGAAGAGCAAATGGATCATGGCCGACCTCGGGGGCGGCAGCCTGGAGGTGTCGCTCATCGACGACTCCGGTATTTTATGGAGCGAGTCACACGCAATGGGTGCAATAAGACTCGCCGAATCGCTCACCGGCATGGAAGATGATCGGAACCTGTTTCAGCGGCTCCTGACCGAATATATTTCGACCTTGCGCATACCGCATTCAGAATATTTCCACTCCATCAGCGGTCTCATAGCAACCGGCGGCAATATCGAGGCGCTTGCGAGGCTCGGCGGTTCAACACGCAATAAGGACGGCGTCGCCACCCTGAGTTCGGCGAAGTTGCAAGCGCTTGTCATGCGCATCTCGAAACTGACCTACCGGCAACGCGTGGAAAAACTGGGATTGAATCCCGATCGCGCCGACGTAATTGTCCCGGCGGCCATGGTGTTTCTCCGACTCGCGGCAATGGCGGGAGTCAGCGGTTTCATCGTCCCGTTTGTCGGTCTCAAGGAAGGGATCATGCTTGACCTCGTGGATGAGGTCGTGGGGAGGGAGAACCATGCGCTTCAGATGGACCGTAAAATCGCCGCGGGTGCACTTGCGCTCGGCCGCCGCTACCAATTCGATGAGCAGCACGGCATGCATGTTTCTAAAATCGCGCTGTCGCTTTTCGATCAGTTACAGACGTTGCATGGGCTCGGCGATGCGCATCGCCATATGTTGCTCGTCGCCGCCATTCTCCACGACATCGGCATGTTTGTCAGCCGTGAAAAACATCATAAGCATTCGCACTATCTCATACTGAACAGCGATATTCCCGGCTTTACCCTCAGGCAACTGCGCATTACCGCGGATATCGCCCGCTATCACCGGAAAAGCGAACCCGCGATGCGGCACGAATCATTTGCGGCGCTGTCGAAAAACGACCGCCGCGTGGTGGAAGTGCTCACCGCGGTCTTGCGGCTCGCCGATGCGCTCGATCGCGAACACCTGCAGAATGTCACCTCGGTCAAGGTTACGATCGAGCCGAAGACCATTGTTCTGCGGCCGACCGGAAAAGGCGATCTCCTGCTCGAACAGTGGGCTCTAAAAAACCGGTCGAAATTGTTCTCGCGTCTGTTCAACCGCACGGTGAGGACCCGCAGCGGCGGAATCGACTGACCGCCCGGACTCATCTCCGAGTGGCCCTTATTCCTTTGTTTTACAAAAAAACACCCGCTATTCCCATAGTGGGTGTTTCAACTATTCTCTTCCTCAGGCCACCCATTCCAATCCGGTTTCTTCACATGCTCAAGAAGAGTATCATTGATAACCCAATCTTTTTTAATATCGTCCCAGATCGTTGCAAGTTTTTCCGGCCAACTGACCTTTATTTCGGACAGAATATTCGGGTCGAATTTTGCTCCGTAAAATGATTTAGCCTTGCTGAGATCAGTATTTTCAAGCTTGGCTCCCCGAAGGTCGGCTCCCTGAAGGCAGGCTTCCTTAAGGTGAGCTCCCCGAAGGGTAGCTCCCTCAAAGTAGGCGTTATCAAGGTGGGCTCCCGAAAAGTTGGCTCCCATAAGGTGAGCGCCCGCAAGGCGGGCTCCCATAAGGTGGGCTTTCTCAAGGTGGGCACGTCCAAGATGAGCGCGATCAAGGTGGGCTTCCTCAAGATGAGCTTCCCGAAGGTCGGCTTCCTCAAGGTGGGCTTCCTCAAGGTGGGCGCCCTGAAGATAGGTGTCCTCAAGATGGGCTTCCTCAAGGTGAGCACCCTCAAGGTGTGCGCCATCAAGGTTGGCTCTCCAAAGGTTTGCTCTTCCAAGCATGGCTCCCGCAAGGTGGGCTTTCTGAAGGTCGGCTCCCTGAAGATTGACTCCCTCAAGGTGGGCTTCCGCAAGGTGGGCGCCACAAAGATTGGCTCCTCCAAGATAGGCATTATCAAGGTTGGCTCTTTCAAGGCGAACTTCCCGAAGGTCAGCCCCCGCAAGGTTGGCTTCCGCAAGGTGTGCTCCTTGAAGATGGGCGCCATCAAGTTTGACTTTCTCAAGGTGGGCGCCATCAAGGTGAGCGCCGTCAAGGTTGGCTCTCCAAAGATTGGCTCTTCCAAGCATGGCTCCCGCAAGGTGAGCTCCCGCAAGGTGGGCGCCTTGAAGCTGAGCCCCCACAAGGTGGGCGCCATCAAGGTGGGCTCCCGCAAGGTGGGCTTTCTCAAGGCAGGCGCCATAAAGGTAGGCGCCATCAAGGTGAGCGTCATCAAGGTGGGCGCCATCAAGGTGGGCGCCATCAAGATAGGCGCCATCAAGGTGGACGCCATCAAGCGGAGCGTCCTGCAAGTCAGCTCCCGCAAGGTTGGCTCTGTCAAGGTTGGCTTTCTGAAGGTCGGCTCCGCGAAGATCTGCTCCCCGAAGGTCGGCGTTCATAAGGTTGGCTCCCTCAAGATGAGCGTTCCACAGGTCGGCATCCATAAGGTTGGCTCCCTCAAGATGAGCTCCCCGAAGATCTGGTTTAACATTGCGGTTTTCTTCTCTCCATTTATTCCAATTCAGCACGCCTTCTTTAAGAATGGCAAGGTGCTCAGTTGATGCCATATTAAAGGTCCTCCTCTCGGTATATATCTATAAGTCGATAAATCGATGCCTGTTTTGCCGGTAGTTTTTTGTTCGTTGTTAAATATCCGACGCTTCTTTCTCTAAAAATATAATCGGGTTTCTGAATGTCTATCAAAATCGGAGTCAGGTCGACCCCTCCCCCGGTAGATCGCTGCCGTTTCAGGCGGCTATAAAGCATAAGGTTTAAAAATTCATTTAGCTTACGATCGGAATTACCGTTGCCATCGCGATAGTACTCGCTTACCGGGTTTTCCGAATAATATTTTAATTTCCGATGATGATAACGCCTTTCTCAGATTGGGAGTTATTTGACAATTCTCGGAAATTCAACAACTCTATTTTGACAGGAGAGTCCCATGATACGTACTGCAATTGCTTTGGTCTTCATGTGCACGTTAAGCAATGCGCAAGTATCAACCGATAGCTTGATATCGTATTGGGCATTTAATGAGGGAAGCGGGACTATCGTTCATGATTCAAGCGGACATGATAATACAGGCACAATTCATGGAGCTACGTGGACATATGGAGTCACGGGGTACGGTATTCTTTTAAACGATTCTACCGATTATGTTCAGGCCGACAGCACTGCTGCATATTCAAATTTCAATTCCGCCTTGACATTTTCTTTATGGTTTTATCCCAGCCAAAAAAGTAGCGGTAGACTCATCGATAAGTGGACGGATTCTTTAGAAGACAAAGCTATCTCAATGGATACCACCATGTCGGTATCGTTTTATCTATTCGGAATTATGAAACAGGGGACATCATTGATTTCAAACACTCTTCTCCCCTTGAACCAGTGGTCACATATTACCGCCACCTATGATGGAGCAACCGCAAAATTGTATATCAACGGCGTCCTGGATAATGCGTTAGGCGGCAGTGGCTTGATAGGTAACGGCTCAGGGCAGTTATATGTGGGCAACAATCCTAATCGGGTTTTCCAAACTGGAGGGGCAAATGGCGCTCCTGGTGTCATAGACAATGTGCGAATATATCAAAGAGCTTTATCCTCGGCAGAAGTAAGTACCCTATACACAGATGATGGGAGTTCTCTCTCGACCAGCAGCGCAAATAGCGCATGCGGCAGTTGTGGAACCGGGACCGGGTATGCGCTCATTCCCCCGATATGGTTCAAGGTTAGGTCCCGGAAGAGAAGGAAGATAACGGCTTCGTAATAAGCTGTCGTTATGAGCTAAAAGAATGCAAATATCATGCGCGCAGTCGGGTACCCGCGCCCACGTGATCCGATAAGTAAGCGGGTCCGGTCAATATTTTCCATCTATATTCATCGTCGCAGTACCACCGGTACCATTAATCCCAGAAATCATGATTAATTTATATGCTCCAGTATTGGTCAGGATAACGATGCTCTGACCCTGGTGTAACGCTATGGTCGTTACGCCCGCGCCGTTGCCCCACAGATTATCAATCTGGCTCTGATTGGTAATGGAAGCGAAGTCCACCGTCGCCGTGACGTCCTTGAATTGGCTTGCCGCTTTTATTGTCCAACCGGAATAAGGGCTTGCCGACGCAACCGATGGGGAGGTGAGTATGAATTCGGTAGAATCCACGGCGGTTGAATAGCTGAAGATGGCATCGATGTTAGCTTCGACGGCAGGGTTCGTGATGGTGTCGCTGTAAGCGGTCATGCTATCCGCATCGAGCAGCGAAGGAAATGAAGATTGTTGTGCGCCGAGCATGAGCGTTTGTTCGTTAAGCGTTGTCTGCGCTCCTCCTTCGACCACCTTAAAAATAACCATTTCGGTGAAATACGTTGAGGTGCCGGTGGAGGCATTTATCTGAAGGTAATATATGCCTGATGCAGCTGTGAAAGTGGTGACTATTGTCAAATCAGCATCCGTATGGAGGTTAATGGTGCTTTTGTCCGCAACGCTGGTAAAGGTGCAATATACGGTGCCGTTATTAACCGTATCCCAAACTGAATTAAGTATGTTGAATGATAGCGTAAGGGTGCTGTCCGCCTGTATCGATCCTTGAATTTGTTCCGACTGCCCGGCGGTAATAGAGTCTATTGCAGTGACGGAAGCGGTAGTCGTGTCTACCGGGCTGGTAACACCGCATCCCCCCAAAATCATGGTGACCGCTCCTGATACTATTGCCACCGCAAATTTTCTCATAAGAGAGATCCTTTATAATTTTTTCACCTCATGCACGTTTCAAACCTTTCAACAGTTGTGATGCCTGCGCGTGCACAAACCATAGTTTCATGAAACAGAATATCTTTGACCAGCTCTGAAGCCGTTACTTTGATTTTTCAAATACTGAGGATCTCCGAATTTATAAAATCCCTTGTTTATAAAATAATCTGCGCTGCGGCGGAGTAAATCAAATTTCATAGCCATGGAGTTAATCCCGGGCTCGACTATAGTGACCTTGACATGACCCGACCAGAGGACCACGAAGGCAAATCCTCCTTGTTAAACAAGCCCGTTAAATAATATTTGCCATTGCAACCGCTCAGCGCAGAATAACAACTTTTTGGAAATTTTGCCCTTTAACAAAGAGATTTTCGTACTCGGCTCTCCTGTTTTTTTTTCATGATAGCCAACCATCCCCTCGTGGCCAAACTGATGATGTTGCGCTCTCCTCTTCATAATTTTTTTGCGGAAGACTTTCATATGTGCGTCTTCCTTCAGAAACCCGATCTCTCCTTGTCTTGGCCCTCTCAGTATCATATTTTTATTCACTTAGCGGATAATCGTGCGATTTGACCCATTGAATCAGCCGAAATCTCTTCTGCGATACTTCTGCCGGATGCCTCATCCCCTTTCCCTTTAAGAGGTATGCATGAAACTTTCCATCGTCATTCCTCTCTACAATGAGCAGGAGAGCCTTGCTCCGCTTGTCGAAGCCATTTCGACGGTGATGGAGGCGCACGGCTATTCCTACGAAATTGTCTTTGTCGACGACGGCAGCACCGATGGTTCCTTCGATACGATTCGTTCGCTCAAGGCTCAATACGGGCAGATTCGCGCCTTCCGGTTCAACCGGAACTACGGCAAGGCGGCGGGACTCTCGGTAGGGATCGCCAATGCTCGGGGCGAGATCATCGTCACCATGGACGCCGATCTTCAGGATGATCCCGCTGCCATTCCGGCGCTGCTGGCGAAACTCGACGAAGGGTACGACCTTGTCTCGGGATGGAAAAAGATCCGTCACGATCCGGCCTCCTTCACGATTCCTTCGCGCATCTGGAACTACAGCACGTCAATCCTTGCCGGTGTGAAACTTCACGACTTCAACTGCGGTCTCAAGGCGTACCGCGCGGAAACCGCGAAAAACCTCGAAATCTACGGCGAACAGCACCGCTACCTGCCGGTACTTGCCCACTGGGAGGGCTGGCGCGTGACCGAGATCCCGGTGATTCACCATGAGCGCAGATTCGGCAGAAGCAAGTACGGGTTCAACAAGTTTTTCCGAGGATTTCTCGATCTTCTGGCGCTCCTGTTCCTGCGCCGCTACCTCCGCAGCCCGCTTCACTTTTTTGGCCTTATCGCCATGCTTCTCATCGGGGCAGGCTGCATTGTGCTTGCCTGGTTCGGGATACAGTGGGTCGTGAACGGCGCTCTTCACCTCCGTCCGCTCATGGTATTGTCGCTTGGAGCCGTCATCGTCGGCATACAGTTTTTTTCCTTCGGTTTTCTCGCGGAGATGCTGGTACGCATGTCGCCGCATTCGTCCTATCATGTTCGCGAGACTATCGAGTAGGTATGAAGATCCTCTGCCTGTGTCCCATCGGCATCGGCAACTACCTGCTCGCCTGGCCGGCTTTCAAGTTTCTTCGCGACAGCGCGCCGGAGGCAAAGCTTCACCTCCTTGCGCTCCGGCACGCCATCCTCGACCTGGCTCGTTATGACCCGCTCTGGGACGCGATCCACAGCATCGACCCCACCCGCGACACGGGACTTGGGCGCAGGATGCACCTCATCGGCGAGTTCACGCGCGAGCGTTTCGACGTTTCCCTGAGCTTTTTCCCGGCGAACAACTGGCAATCCAACCTGCTGCCCTTTCTCTGCGGCGTCAAGCAACGGTACGCATTCCGCTATCCGCTCAAACAGGGGGCAAGCCTGTCGTTCCTGAACTCCCGATTCCTGCGGGTCGATCCAGATGTGCACGACGTTGTCCAGAATCTCAGGCTCGCCTCGGTATTTTCCGGTAAGACGCCCCCGGCGGGATCTCCCGCATTTCCGCCTCTCTTTACCGAAGAGGAGTGGATATCGGGCCTGCACCTGGCGCATGCCATGGGCGGCCCCACCCGGTGTATCGGCGTGCATCCGGGATCAAGCGGCGAGCACGGCATGGCCGCAAAACGGTGGGATCCCCTGCGGTTCGGCGAACTTGGCTTGCGCGTCTGCACCGCGCTTGGCGCAAAGGCGCTCATCTTCGGTTCGCGGGATGAGGGTACCATCAAGCGCATCACCGCCTCGATCATGAAGGAGCCGCATCGGATCGTTGAGCCGTGCAGTCTGCGCCTCACCGCCGCGCTCATCCGGCAGTGCTCGCTTTTCCTCTGCAACGATTCGGGTCTCATGCATATCGCCGCCTGCATGGGCGTACCGACCGTGGCGCTCTTCGGTCCCACCGATGAGCGGCGCAACGGCCCGGTGGGCGAGGGCCACTTGGTGATTCGCAAGGAAATGGCCGGATTCCCGCTCTGGACCGCCAACAATGTCGGCGTTCGGGCGGTAAAGAGCGGCATCGATCCATCGGCCAGTCTCAAGGCTCTCTCGGTGGACGAGGCATGGGAGAAGGTCGAACCGTGGCTTGCCCGGCTGTCCGACTCTTTGCAATAAGTATCCTGCAAACACGTCGTATTGAAAGATTCCCAGGCAGGACCATCCATTGAAAATTCGTACTCTTGATTTCAATTGTCCGCCGAAGTATATTCATAACAAATGTTACGAAACAATCGTATTATAACTACTGTATTATTTTAAAAAAATCCATGCCGCCGCCGAAATCAGTTACCCGTGACCAAGTCATCGAAGCCGCCTTTGCGCTGGTCCGCGCGAAAGGTCTCTCCGCCTTGTCGGCGCGGAACATGGCGAAAAGACTGCGGACTTCCACCTCGCCCATTTACGGTTACTTCCGCAAAATGGATCTCCTCCGGCGGGAGGTAGTCATCCGTGCGCTTGAACTGCTGCACAATTATCAGACAAAAAAGCGGTCGGGCGAACCTTTTTTCGACATGGGGCTTGGGTACATCGAATTCGCCCGCAAGGAGAAACGGCTTTTTTTCGAGGTGCTGGCGAGCGACCTTCATAAGTTGCTGCCGGACAATGTGCAGGTTGGCTCGGATCCGCTAGAACTGATGAGGAACGATCCCTCCCTGGCCGGGTTATCCGATGCCGCGCTCGGGGACCTGCTCATGAAGATGTGGATTTTCGTCCATGGCCTCGCGTCGCTCATCGGAAACGAAAAGCTCGGTGCCCTCTGTGACCGGGAGATCGCTGCCATGCTTCGGGAGGTCGGGGAAGCGGTGATCGGAGAAGCGGTCCGGTTGGCAAAACAACCGGGGCAAAACAACCGGTCGGAAAGGAAATATCATAATGAACATTCCTGTGCAAAAACAGGACATTTACCGCCTTCTGCAGCAGCATTTCGATAAACAGGCGGTCGGATTTCCACGAACCATGTCCGGCGCCGACCTCGGGTTTCTCAAGACAATGTTTACGCCTGATGAGGCAAGGGTCGCGCTCAAACTCTCCTATCGGCCCACACCGCACTATCAAGTTCTTGCAAGCGCCGCCGCCGAAGATTTTTCTGTCGAGAAAACGGTTGCACTTCTCGAAAACGCTTTTCAGAAGGGCGCCATCGGCTGGAAGCTCCGAGACGGGGTTCCGCATTGGTATGTCATGCCCGTAGTCGTCGGCATGTATGAAGCGCAGGATGGTAATCCTTCGCCCGCATTCCTTGCCGTCGCCGGGGAGTATATGCAAACCATGGATTATGGAAGATCTTTTTTATCAGTCAAACCTTCGCAGATGCGCACTATCCCGATCAATAAAAGCGTCACGGTTGCACATCATATTGCTTCCTACGACGAAATCAGGTCCTTGGTAAAATCCTCCGGGGGACCATTCGTCATTCTCAAGTGCATTTGTCGCGAAGCGCAGCGGGTTCACGGCAAGCCCTGCAAGCAGACCTCCCGGCTCGAAACGTGCCTCGGTATGGGAGACATGGCCGCCATGACGCTCCGTCGGAATCATGGCCGCGAAATATCCGCCGACGAAGCGCTGGCCATGCTCTTGCAGAACGAGGACGAGGGGCTCGTGTTGCAGCCCGCTAACGAACAAAAAGCGGAATTCGTATGCTCCTGCTGCGGCTGCTGCTGCGGAATGCTGCGGGTCCAGAAAATGCTGCCGAACCCGGTCGACTTCTGGACCAGTAACTATTACGCGAATGTCAATGCTGATGCCTGCGCCCGTTGCGGCGTTTGTGGTAAGCGCTGCCAGGTCAATGCTATTGAATTCAAGGAACCCTCCCGTAGAGCGCGTATCAATCTGAATAAATGCATCGGCTGCGGACTGTGCGTACCCGCCTGCCCGGAAAAAGCGATCTCCCTTATCAAGAAAACGCGGGAAACCATTCCGCCAAAGGACGAAGAGGAGCTGTTCGACACGATCAAGGCACACAGAAAGGATGGGCTCAAATAGCCATGGATGCTGCTCGTCCGGAAAAGCTCCCGGTTAGAAAAAGATGAGAAACAGGTGAGGATGCACTCTACGGTATACGTGCTATTTATATTTCCGGATCACTTCGCAAGAGACGCGGATATACTACCGCTGCGCTTGCGGCGGATGCAGATTTTACGGGAGGTAAAAGGTGAACATTATAGAAATTAATGGGGTTACCAAAGACTATGCACTGGGCACCACCACGGTGCATGCCCTGCGCGGCATCGATCTGACCATCGAGGAGGGGGACCTCATGACCATCATGGGCCCGTCAGGCAGCGGCAAGACCACGCTCCTCAACATCATCGGATGCATCGACAAGGCAACTGCCGGAAGCGTCACGGTCCACGGCGATGAAGTATCGAGCCTCGGCGACCGGGAGATCACGGACCTGCGTCTCAACCGGATCGGGTTTATCTTCCAGACCTTCAACCTGATCCCGGTCCTGAACTCCCTTGAAAATGTGGAGTTTCCTCTGCTCCTCAAGAAAAAGGATTCGCGCGCGGAAATCCGGCGCAAGGCGGAAAAACTGATCGATGAAGTAGGCATCAAGGAGTACATGAAACACCGGCCCGCAGAACTCTCCGGGGGACAGCGCCAGCGGGTGGCCATAGCTCGCGCCCTCGTCACCAACCCGGACATCGTCCTTGCCGACGAGCCGACCGCAAATCTCGACTCGGTCACCGGCGCGCAGATCCTCGACCTCATGAAGGAGATGAATGCCCGCGAACGGACAACCTTCATCTTTTCGACCCACGACGCCAATGTGCTCACGTATGCAAAAACCATGGTAAAGATCAAGGACGGCATTGTCGCCGAGAAGAGCGCGCTATGAGTCTCATCGTTAAAATCGCCTGGCGCAACATCATGCGCCATCGCGGTAAGAGCCTGATCATCGGCGCGATCCTGTTTATCGGCGCGCTGCTCATGACCGTGGGCAACGGCGTCATTTCGGGAATGGATGCCGGGTTGCAGAAAAATATCGTCGAGGGTTTCTGCGGCGACGCCCTGCTCGTCTCGGACAAGGAGGAGTCGGATAACGTCTTCCTTGAATTCGCGGCGAAGGCCGTAGCGCCGATTACCGATTACCCGGCGATCGATTCGGCCCTGAAAACCATCCCATACGTTACAAAATGGCTCCCCATGGGAAAAAATACCGCCATGGCGCTGAACGAGGACGGCGGAATCGCCAAGGGCGCCTTCGTGCTCGGCGTGGATATGCGGCAATACCGGCAATTCTTCGGCGATAACCTGAAGCTGATCGAAGGCCGCTTTCTTGAAGGCAATGAGCCGGGCGTGCTGGTGCCCACCGGGTGGCGCAAGCTGTTCGGCGATTTTTATAACATCCTCTTCTCTCCCGAAGGAACGAAACTCGACACGGCGCAACTCGGCAGGGGGATAACCTCGCGCCTCTCGGAGCTGACGGTCAAGCACAGCGTCGTATTCATGGGATTCAACGACGAGAACGCCACGACCGATGTACGCGTGCCGGTGCGGGGGGTTGTCAAGTACCGGTCGCTCAATACCATATGGGGCAGTTTCCCCATCATGGACATCGAATCCTACCGCGAGTGCCTCGGCTATTTTTCCGCCCTGGCGACCTCCGCGCCGGTTAAGAAGGAGGACCTCGACCTTCTTTCGAAAAGCGGCGAATCCCTCGATAATCTTTTTACGCAGAATACCATCGTCGCCCCGCAGAGGCGCGACGTCTCGTCCGCGGCCCTTGCCGAAGGGAGCCTCGCGGTCGCCCGCGATACGGTGCGTCGTCCGGAGATCGACCCCGACGCGGGCGCCTGGAACCTGGTGCTGCTCCGCATCGCCGCTGGCAGGAGCCTCGATAAAACGGTCGCCGATCTCAACAAAACGCTTTCCGGAAAGAAGCTGCCGGTCCGCGCGATCACCTGGAAAAAGGCGACCGGCATTATCGGCTCCATGGCCACGCTCATCAAGAGTTCACTCTTTGTCTTTGTCATGTTTCTCTTTTTCGTGGCGATCATCATTATCGTGAATACGCTCTCGATGGCGGCTATCGAACGGACCAGCGAGATCGGCATGATGCGCGCGGTCGGCGCGCGCAAGGGGTTCATCCGGCTGATGTTTCTCGGTGAAACGACGGCGCTTTCGGCAATCTTCGGCGGCGCCGGAATCGCGGCTGGAATCGTCATTGTCAACATCCTGGCCGCCTTCAACTTCACTACGGACAACGATATGCTGCAGCTGTTGTACGGCGGCGATACCTTTAAACCGATGCTGTCGGTCATCGACGTCGCCCTGGCGGTCGTGCAACTGGTCATCGTCACCCTCATCGCCGTGATCTACCCGATCCGCGTGGCGAGCGGCATCACCCCGCTCGATGCCGTTTCACGGGAATAGGAGCAGCCATGCCGGTCATTTTCAATATTGCCTTTCGCAATCTCGTGCGGCAGAAGCGCCGGAACATCCTTCTGGGCGTCGCCATCGCCTTCGGCGCCATGGTCCTCATCATGGCCAATGCCTTTTCGCACGGCATCTCGAAGGTGCTCTTCGAGCAGGTTGTCCGCTATACCGCCGGACATGTGGCGGTGTCATACATGCGCAACGGCGACATGATGAGCCAGGTGTTTTACGACGACAGGCGCATTCTCGACGCGGTAAAGAAGGCGGCGCCTCAGGCGAAGCGTGTCGAGGAGTCGATCGGCGTCTTTTCACGTGCAATCGGCAACGGGGCCGCTGATAATGTAGTTATGGTGGGCGTCGATCTGAACGGAAGCCTGACGCCGGAGGAACTCAAGGAGTTTACCGCGAATTTCAAGATGCTCCAGGGATCATTCGGCGCGCTGAAGGATACGAGCGCGGGGTATCCGGTCGTCCTTGCCGAGCAGAAGGCAAAGGCGCTTCGGGTAAAATTGGGCGACATCCTCCGGGTTCGTTTTACCGGCGTCAACAACCAGTCGTCGAGCGCGCAGCTCAGGGTGGTCGGTATTTTCAAACCGGCCAATATATTCATGTCCATGCCGGTTTTCCTCGAACTGCACGCGCTCAAGACGCTGGCCGGGTATGGTCCCCACGATATCGCCGCCGTGCATATTGACGTATTGAACCCGCAACGCAGCGCCAAGGCCATCGCCGACCGTCTCCATGACCTGCTGAAGCCCGGCCTCGCGGTCATGACCGGAACCGGATCGTTCAGGGGCGTCGCAGGGGGGGTGACCGTGCTCGGATTCAGGACCGATTCGGCTTCACAAGTGATCATGCGACGCAACGTCGCGCTTTCCGCGGGAGACTCGGCCGTCGCCTTCGGCTACCGCGGGGTCATTGTCGCGAAGGAACTTGCCGCGCGGCGCCGCGCCAACATCGGCGATACGCTCGCGTTTTCCTGGAGCGGCAAGTACGGTCCGGACAGCGGCCACGCGACGTTCATCGTTACCGCCATTGCCGGCGCGGCCGCGAAATTCCCGGACAATGGCGTGCTTGTCAATGAACGGGAGTTCTACCACGCCTACTATGAGCCGCTTCCTGCCGCCCCCGCGCCGGACCTTTTGAAAACCCTGCCCGATTCGTCGGACCCGATCTATGCCGCGCTCGCCCCGGAGTTCATGCTGATGAAGCGATGCGCCACGACCGACGAATACACGAAAATGTCGGAGGAAATGGGACGGGGAACGTTCAAGGGGATCATGGTGAGCGTCCAGTCGATGTACGAGACCGCGTCCGCGATTCTTCAGGTGGAATCCGCGCTCAATCTCATTACCCTCGTGGCCGGGCTTATCCTCTTCTTCATTATTTTAATCGGGGTTGTCAACACACTGCGGATGACCATACGGGAGCGCACGCGCGAAATCGGCACCGTGCGCGCCATCGGCATGCAGCGGTCGCAGGTACTGCATATGTTCCTTCTCGAAACGCTGTTTCTCGCTTTTTTCGCCGCGATCATCGGGGCAATTGCCGCGTTCGCGGCGATGTGGGGCCTTTCGTCCTTTACGATCGACGTGGCCGACAACCCGATGGGCATCCTTCTTGTCAAGGGTCACCTGTTTTTCGCCCCCACCGCCGCCGCTGTCGCGGCGTTTATCGTTTTTATCATGGCGCTCGCCCTGGCAACGGCGTTTTTCCCGGCGCGTCGCGCCGCAAAACTTACCGCCGCGAATGCAATGCGGCACTACGAATAAAGGAATGCGATTATGCGTAAATCGGCACTTTCGGCGCTGTTGCTGACGGCATCCTTTGCCGCTGCACAACCGCCGATCAATGATATTCTCAAAACCATGCAGGATAACGTTTCCATCAACCTCGATGTTCGCGCCATGGTCAGCATGACGCAGCAGAAAGTAGACCAGGGGACGAGACTTTTCGAAATGGCCTATTACCGCCGGGATCGCGACGACGCCTTTCTCATCGCTTTTTCCGCTCCGGAGTCGGAGAAGGGGAACGGGTACCTGCGCGTCGAGGACAACTTCTGGATGTACCGGGTCAATACGCGCACCTTCCAGCATATCAACCGGGACGAAAGCATCGCCGGCACGGACG